>PLSY01000415.1 GCA_003164275.1 Acidimicrobiaceae bacterium
TGGCCTTCATGGCCATGGAGCCCCCGACCTCCCTCGACCCCCGGTCGATCAGCGAGGAGAAGAACAAGGTCTTCCGCTCGATGCTGCCCATCGACGTGTCCCAGGTGGTGCGGGGCCAGTACGAGGGCTACCGCCACATCCCGGGCGTCGCCCCTGACTCCGACACCGAGACCTTCGTCGCCCTGCGCTGCGAGATCGACAACTGGCGGTGGGCCGGTGTCCCCTTCTACCTGCGCACGGGCAAGAACCTCCCCCAGGGCGAGCGCATCATCTCGATCGCCTTCCGGGAGCCGCCGAAGAGCATGTTCCCGGTGGGCTCAGGTATCGGGGCCCATGGTCCCGACCACCTCACCTTCGACCTCGCCGACTCGTCCAAGCTGTCGCTCTCCTTCTACGGCAAGCGTCCCGGGCCGGGCATGCAGCTCGACAAACTCAGCCTGCAGTTCGCCCTCCACGAGACCGGCAACGACGCCGATGTACTCGAGGCCTACGAGCGACTGATCCACGACGCCATGAGCGGCGACCACACCTTGTTCACCTCGGCCGACGACATCGAGCGCCTGTGGGATCTGTCCACCCCCCTGCTCGAGAACCCTCCCCCCGTCGAGCTGTACGCCCATGGCACGTGGGGGCCGAAGAACACCCACGACCTGATCTCGCCCAATGCGTGGAGGCTGCCCTTCGAGCGGGGATGGCGCAGGGCCGACACCCCCTGAGACGCGGTCGGCCTCTGGATCGGCGCCAATCAGGGGCCGACTCCGGTCACCAGAGGCTCAGACATCGGCCGTGCGATCGTCCACAACCCGCCAGCAGTACCACGCCACCAGGCTCCGGTAGGGCTGGAACTGCTCGCCCAGGAGGCCGAGGCCCTTCGGGGAGGGGATCTCCTCCAGCTCCCATGCCTTGGCGAAGCCGGCCCGCACGCCGTAGTCCCCGGTTGGCCAGACATCCAGGCGGCCGAGGGTGCCGAGCAGGAACATGTCGGCCGTCCACGGCCCTATGCCCCGCACCCTGACCAGGTGCTCGGCGATGTCGGCGTCGGACAGCCGCCCGATGCGCTCGAGCTCTATTTCTCCGGTCACCACCTTTTCCGCCAGGTCTCGGATGGATGCAGCCTTGGCCCGGCTCAACCCGCACGAGGCCAGGAGCTCCGGGGCGGCGGCGAGCACCGTCCCGGGGGTCACCACCCCACCCAGAGCGGCGACGAACCGCCCGTGGATGGACGCCGCGGCCTTGCCCGCCAGCTGCTGATAGACGACCATCTCGGCCAACGAGTAAAACCTCTTCGACGCCGGCACCCGGGCCCTACGGGGCGGTGGGCCGAAGCGTTCGATCAGTCCGTCGAGGACCGGGTCCCGGCCCATCAGATGAGCGGTGGCAACGGCCATCGACGGTGCGGTCACGCCTCCGATGATGCCACCGGGGGCCGCCCGGGCGACAGCCTCCCAGCGGCACGTGCCCGAAGAGGCACCCGGCGTACAATCGCTGCAGCGGTCCACTCCGAGGGCGGAGGTCGGGTCGCTCACATCCCGAATGCCGAGATCCGCCCGCAAGGAGCACCATGGACCTGCAGGGAAAAGTGGCCATCGTCACCGGGGGAAACACCGGGATCGGCAAGGCCGTCGTCATGGCCCTCGCCGCCCAGGGGGCCAGCATCGTGATCGACTACATCTTCAATGATGACGCTGAGGCCCTCCTCGAAGCAGACCTCCGGGGCCTCGGGGACAAGGTCGTGGGCGTCAAGGCCGACGTCAGCAAGGTCGAGGACCTGAAGACCCTGGTCGACACGGCCGTCACGACCTTCGGTCGCCTCGACATCATGGTCAACAACGCCGGTATCGAGACCAGGACGTCGATCCTCGACACCACCGAGAAACAGTACGACATGGTCCTCGACATCAACCTGAAGAGCGCATTCTTCGGGACCCAGTTGGCGGCAACTCAGATGATCGCCCAGGGTGGTGGGGGCAGGATCATCAACATGACCTCGGTCCACGAGGACTGGCCCATGCCCGGCAACACCGCCTACTGCCTCTCGAAGGGTGGCATGCGCATGCTCACCCGCACGGCCGGGGTGGAGCTCGGGCCGCACAACATCCTGGTCGTCGGGGTCGGTCCGGGAGCCGTCGACACCCCCATCAACAAAGCGACGGTCGCCGATCCGAAAGCCCTGGCCATCCTCGACGCCGCCATCCCCCTCGGACGACTGGCCGAGCCCGAGGAGATCGCCAGCCTGGTGGCCTTCTTGGCCGGTCCGGGCTCCAGTTACCTCACGGCCACCACCATCTTCGCCGACGGCGGGCTCATGCAGACAAGCCCGGGCCTGTGATGGACGGCTACACCGTCACCAGTGAGCGGGTCATCCCGTCGGCCCCCGAGGCCATCTTCGACCTGGTGGCCGACGCCGCCCGCCATCCCGAGATCGACGGTTCGGGCACGGTGAAGAAGGTCAAGTCCGGTGGTGGTCAGCGCCTGGCCAAAGGCTCGGTGTTCGGCATGTCCATGCATCAAGGCATGACGTACTCGATGGTCTCGACGGTCATCGAGTTCGAGGACAACCGCCGGATCGCCTGGCAGTCCCGGCCGACGGGGTTCGTCGGCAAGCTGGTCGGAGGGCGCATCTGGCGCTACGAGCTCGAGCCCGAGCCCGATGGCGGCACCCGGGTGAAGGAGACCTGGGACATCAGCCAAGACCACCAGCGGATGTTCTTGAAGCGGGGCAAGCTCCCTCAGACGACCCGGGCCAACATGGACAAGACGCTGGCCCGCATCGAGGAGCTGACCAGCGGGGACAGCCAGCCCTAGGTACCCTGCACCTCCGGGAAGGTCCGGCCGACAATCGGTGTTGCACCTGTCATGGCAACGCTCTCAGTCCTCGACCTGGCCAGTGTGGCGAAGGGGTTCACGGCGGCCGACGCGCTGGCCGACACCACCAAGCTCGCTACAGTGGTCGAGCGGCTCGGTTATCGCCGGTTGTGGGTGGCCGAGCATCACGGCAT
>PLSY01000309.1 GCA_003164275.1 Acidimicrobiaceae bacterium
CCGTCGTCGGTGAACAGGCGCACGCCCAGGGCGGCCAACTCGGCCATGGGGGCCAGCCGCTCGCCGGCCCGGCCGACGGTGATCGCCCCGGCCACCGCCACCTGGGCCAGGGCCCCGTCGGCCAGGGCGTAGACGTTGCGGACCGACTCGGCCGAGTCGAGGGGCGGGTCGGTGTTGGGCATGGCCACGACGGCGGTGAACCCACCGAGGGCGGCCGCCCGCGTGCCCGTCGCCACCGTCTCGGCCTCCTCGCGCCCCGGCTCGCGCAGGTGGGTGTGGAGGTCGACCAGGCCGGGAGCGACGACGCACCCGCCGGCGTCGAGCACCTGGGCGCCGTGTGGCACCTCGACAGAGCCGTCGACGGCCGTGATCAACCCGTTGGCCACCACGACGTCGGCCCTGCGTTCGCCGTGCTGGTCGATGACCGTCCCCCCTCGGATGACGAGGGTCGCCGTCCCTTGGTCGCCGGCACGAATGCGATCAGCCACGATGGCCTCCTTCGACAGGGCCCTGCCCGAGCATGAGGAACAACACGGCCATGCGCACGGCCACACCGTTCCTCACCTGCTCAGTGATGAGCGCGGATGGCAGTTCGGCCACATCCGAGGCGATCTCCACGCCCCGGACGATGGGCCCGGGGTGGAGGATGATTGCGCCCGGCTGCATCATGGCTGCCCGGCGGGCGTTGAGGCTGAAGCCCGAGACGTACTCGCGTACGGTGGGCACGAACTCGCCACTGCCCCGCTCGGACTGGACCCGCAGGAGCGAGACCACGTCGGCCTTGGCCAGCTCGTCATCGAGCCGGTGGCTCACCGCAGCGATCGGCCAGCCCTCGAGGGAGGGGGGCAAGAGGGTGGCCGGGGCCACGAGTGTCACCGACGCCCCCATGGCCGCGTAGGCGGTGACTTGGGATCGGGCCACGCGGGAGTGGCGGATGTCCCCCACGATGACCACCTGCAGCCCGTCGAACCGGTCGAGGCCGGCTTCCCCTCCCCCAAAGGCCTGGCGGACGGTGTAGAGGTCCAACAGGGCCTGGGTCGGGTGTTGGTGCCACCCGTCGCCGGCGTTGATGACCGAGCAGTGGTCCACCCACTCGACGACCCGGGCGGGCACGCCCGAGGAGGCGTGTCGGATGATCACAGCATCGATGCCGATGGCCTCGATCGTCTCGATGGTGTCCCGGAGGGACTCCCCCTTCTTCACCGACGACGAGCCGGCCGCGAAGGACAAGACGTCAGCCGACATCCGCTTGGCTGCCGTCTCGAAGGACATGCGTGTCCTCGTCGAGTCCTCGAAGAACAAGGTGGCAACGGTGCGGCCCCTGAGGGCCGGCACCTTCGGATTGGCCCGCCGTCCCACTTCGACGAACGAGTCGGCCACTCGGAGCACCTCGACGATGGCCTCGGCGTCGAGGTCGTCCATGCTCAGCAGATGGGACGGGAAGCTCACCGGTTGACCACTTCGCCAATGGACACCCCGTCGTCGGAGACGTCGACCATCTCGTCGTGCCTGGTCGGGAGGTTCTTTCCCACATAGTCCGGTCGGATGGGCAGCTCACGGTGGCCGCGGTCGACCATCACGGCCAGCTCGACCACCTGGGCCCGCCCGTAGTCGCCGAGGGCGTTGAGGGCGGCCCTGATGGTCCGCCCGGTGAAGAGCACGTCATCGACCAGCACAACCGTCGCCCCGGCGAGATCGAAGCTGATGTCGGTAGCCGCCTCGGGCAGCACGGGGCGGAGGCCGATGTCGTCGCGGTAGAAGGCGACGTCCAAGGTCCCGACGGGGATGGCCGCACCCTCGACCTCGGCCAGGGCGCTGGCCAGGTGGTCGGCGATAGCGACGCCGCCGGTCTGGAGCCCGATCAGGACCACGTGTTCGAGCCCCCGATTGCGCTCGGCAATCTCGTGGGCCATCCGGGTGACGGCGCGGTGCACGTCCGCTGCCGACATCACCTGGACCCGGGGAACGAAGACAGCACCCCGCGGACGGGTGTGACTGCGCTCGCGTTCGGCCACTCGATCCTCCTGTCCGTACGGGCCTCACGGGACCCGCTTCACGGTCAGATGACAACTATACCGCTTCGGCCGACGGGCGACCAAGACGGCCCCGTTCCGCGGCGCGACGCGGGTGGCCCGTGCACGAGGCGGTGGTCGTCTCAGTCGAGTAGCAAGAACTCTTCAGCCTCGGGCAACACTGGCTCGCTGGGCCCGCCGGTGGGCAGGAAGAGGGCAGGGACGAGAGCGATGGCCGTGAGGCCCATGGCCCACCAAAACGTCCCGCCAAACGCCGAGGCCAACGGAGCGGCGATCTCGGCCCGCACCCCGTTGGTGACCGTCGTGACCCCCGACAGCCCACCGGTCACCCCGTGGACCCGAGTCGAGATCTGATGCTCGAGGACGACAGCCACGAGGGCCGTGCCGATGGAGCCACCGACACGCTGGACGATATTGATGGCCGTCGACGCCCGGGGCACCTGTTCCCTCGACATCGTCTGGTAGGCGGCGGCCATGGCCGGCATCATCACGAATCCGAAACCGAGGCCACGGACGAACAGCGATGATGCGAGCAGCGCGTAAGGGGTGTGGGCACCGAGCTGGGTGTAGGCGAACGTGCCGGCCATGGCCACCACCAAACCGGCGGGAACGATCCGGCCAGCTCCGAAGCGGTCGGTGAGCCTTCCGGCCAGGGGCATGACGAGGGCGGCGCCGATCCCCTGGGGGGCCATGAGCAGGCCGGCCCGGAGAGCGCTCTCGCCCCGGACCACCTGGTAGTAGAGCGGGAGCAGGAGCATGCCCCCGAACAGGGCGGCACCGAAGAAGAAGGTGGTGACGGCCGAGGCAGCAAAGCCGCGGTTCTTGAACAGCACCACCTCGATCAGCGGGGTGATCTTGGTGCGCAGGGCGTGCCAGGCGAAGGCCACGATCAACAGCGCCCCGACCACGATCGGGACGATGACGCCGAAGGCCGAGCCCTGGCCCGCCTGGGCCAGCCCGTAGACCAACAGGGCGAGCCCCGGCGACAAGAGGAGGAGGCCCTTCACATCCAAGTGGTTCAGGCGGTCGGTCTTCTCATGTCCTGGCAGCCGCCTGGCCGCCAGGGCCAGGGCCACGACGCCGATGGGAATGTTCACGTAGAAGATCCACCTCCACGACACCGTGTCGAGGATCAGGCCGCCAAGGACAGGGCCGAGAACGGGGCCGAGCAGCATGGGCACCCCGAGGAGGCTCATCACCCGGCCCATCCGCTGAGGGCCGGCCGCCGTGGCCAGGATCGACTGGCCGATGGGCATGATCATCCCGCCTCCGATCCCCTGGACCACGCGGAATGCGATGAGGCTGCCGATCGACCACGAGGCACCGCACAGGGCGGAGCCGAGGAGGAACAGGACGAGCGAGATGATCCACATACGCTTCGAGCCGAAGCGCTCCATGGCCCATCCGGTCAGTGGGATGGTGATGGCGAGAGCCAGCAGGTACCCGGTGCTGACCCATTGCACCGTCGAGATCGGGGCCTTGAAGTCCCTGGCCAGCGTGGCGATAGCCACGTTCACGATGGTGGTGTCGAGGATCGACATGATGGCCCCGAGCACGATGACCACGGCCAACCGCTTCAAGGCGGGGTCGAGCCCGTTCCCGGCCGGCCGTGCCGGTGCCGATCCGTCTACCGTCCCCCCTACCGTCGGACTCCCCGGTGGCCTTCCGGCCACCGAGTCGCCGGCGCCTGGTTCACTGACCGACATCCGGCTCCTTTGCAGGCTCGAGGGTTCCACGGGCTGTCGGCAAGGCTCCGGGCACTGCGACCGTCCCGGGCGAAGCCCACTCCCACAACTAGTTCGACTCCCACAGTATTAGGAACCCGAAGGTTGCCGCGCCACCGGTGACTCAGGCGCCCCTCACCTGCTCGGCCAGTGTGGCGAGCACTCCATTCACGAACCGGCCCGAGTCGTCGGTCGAGTAGGCCGAGGCCAACTCGACGGCCTCGTTCAAGATGACCGCCGTCGGCACCTCGGGGCAGTCCAACAGCTCGGCGACGGCCAGACGGAGGACATTCCGGTCGACCACGGCCATGCGGCCGATGTCCCAGCCGATGGCCGCTCCGTCGACCAGGCCGTCGATCTCGGTGCCTCGGGACTCGACGGTGGTCACCAACTCCACCGTGTAGTCGTCGGGTGCCATCAACAGATCGGCCACCACGGCCGAAGGCGTCGTTCCCTTCAGCTCCGCCTCGTAGAGGAGGGTGAGGGCTCGCTCGCGAGCCTGGTGTCGGGGTCCTGGATCCATGGTCAGGGTCTGGTGGGACAAAAGAGCGGAAGGGACAGAGCATGCCACCGGCTCGCTGTCTGTTCGGACCGCCCACAAAGACGGCCCGACCGGTCGCTCACGCCCGGGTCAGGTACTCCCCGGTACGGGTGTCGACCTTGATCTTCTCGCCCGGGTTCACGAACAGCGGTACCTGGAGCACCAGCCCCGTCTCCAACGTGGCCGGCTTCCTCGCCCCCGACACCCGGTCACCCTGCAGCCCCGGCTCCGTCTCGGCCACCGTGAGCTCGACGGCGGCCGGCAGATCGACGCCGACGATCTCGGTCCCAAAGAACTGCAGAACGGCGTCGTCGCCCTCTTTCAGGTAGTTGGGCGAGTCGCCGAGCAGGCCGGTGTCGACTTGGAGCTGCTCGTAGGTCGTCGTGTCCATGAAGACGTACTCGGAGCCGTCCCGGTAGAGGAACTGCATCTCCCNNGGCTTCACGTGCTGGAACTCGACCACCGCGAACAGGCCTTCGGGGAGGTTGAGGGTCATGCCATTACGCAGATCGTTGGTGGAGACGGCCATCAGACAGCAACTTCTTTCGGGAACTGGGTGAGTGATCGGCTGCCGTCCTCTGTCACCACCAGCGTGTCCTCGATACGGACCCCACCGGTATCGGGGAGGTACACGCCAGGTTCAACGGTGACCACGGTGCCGGGGACGAGAATAGCAGTAGAGCCCGGTCCAACCGACGGTCCCTCGTGGATGTCGAGCCCCACCCCATGGCCCGTCCCGTGTTCGAAACGGTCGGCCCAACCGGATGCGGCGATCACCTCACGGCACGCCTGGTCGACGGAGCCGGCCAAGATGCCGGACCTCACGGCGCCCACCCCCACCCGTTGGGACTCCTCGACCACGGCGAAGACCTTGGCCAACGTCCCGGTCGGCGAGCCTCCGACCGAGAAGGTCCGGGTCATGTCCGACCGGTAGCCGTCGAACACCGCCCCGAAGTCAACGACCACCGGGTCGCCCGGCGAGATGATGCGGGAACCGGGCCGGGCATGGGGCTTCGCCGAGTTCTCCCCCGAGGCCACGATGGTCTCGAAGGCACTGTCCTCGGCGCCGCCCTGGCGCATGGCATGGTCGAGGGCGGCGGCAAAGCGCGACTCGCTCAGTTGCCGGTCACTTCCGCTGCCCACGGCGGTCAACAGGGGGAGCACCGAGGCCAGGGCGTCATCGGCGATGGCCGCGGCGCGCTCCATGCGGGCCACCTCGCCTGGGTCCTTCACCAGCCGAAGGCGCTCGACCGCACCCCGTGTGGCCGAGAGCGGGTTGGTGGCGAACAACTCCTCCCACGAACGCTGGGCCGCCCAGGTCACATGGTCGGCCTCGAGGCCGAGGGGCGTGCCCGCGGTGGCGAGTGCCACCAGGGCGTCGCGCTGGTCCTTCACGCCACCGATCACCACCTCGACCTCGTCACCGATCCCGGCCGAGGACAGTTGTTCGACCGACTGGGTGCGGTACCGGCCGTCGGTGGTCAAGATGGCCCGCTCCCTCGTGACGAGGAGCAGGCCGGCCGAACCGGTGAACCCGCTGAGCCACCGGATGTTGGCTGGCGTGGTGACCAAGAGCGCGTCGACGGGGGACTCGTCGGCGCCGGCCGTGTCGAACAGGCCACGGAGGCGGCCGAGGCGGCCGGAGACATCCAGCGGCTCGAGGGTCTGTGAAGCGGGCATCAGCGCTTCTCCGCGTCAATGGTGACCAGTCGGGCGACGGCCTCGACCGACAGTTCGTAGCCGAGGCCGCCGAACCCGGCGATGCAGCCGTTCGACACCGAAGCGACGACCGACGTGTGCCGGAACGGCTCGCGGGCGGCGGGATTCGACAGGTGCAGCTCGACAACCACGCCCTCGAAGCTGGCGAGGGCGTCGTGCAGCGACCATGAGGTGTGGCTCAGGGCGCCGGCATTGACGATGATGGCCGCGGCCCGGCCTCTCGCCCCGTGCACAGCCTCGACGAGGTCGCCCTCGTGGTTGGTCTGGAAGTGCTCGAGCGAGAAGCCCAGCCGGGCGGCTGTCTTGGTGGCCACGGCCACGTGGTCGGCCAGGGTCTCGGTGCCGTAGATGGCGGGCTCTCGCTCGCCCAACAGGTTGAGGTTGGGTCCGGACAGCAAGACGATCAGCTTGTCGCTCACACTCGGCCTCTGGGCTCGGACTCTTCCATCGAGTCAAGGGTAGCGACCACGTCGGCCACGTCGATGCCACGGACCACCTCGACGCCGTCGACGCCGTCGAGGACGAAGGTGAGGTCGCCCTGGGCTTTTTTGTCCCGGGCCATGAACGAGACGAGGCGGTCGGGCTCGAGGCCGGGGGGGAGGGCGGCGGTGAGGTCGAAGCCGCCGACCACCCGCCGGTGCAGCTCGACCCGTTGGTCGTCGATACGGCCGAGGCGCCGAGCCAGGAGCCCGGCGAACACCAGCCCGATGGCGACCGCCTCACCGTGGCGCAGGTCGAGGGTCGACTCCGAGTCGAAGCCGGAAGCCTCGAGGGCATGAGCCAGCGTGTGCCCGTAGTTGAGGATCATGCGCTTGTCCCCCTCCCGCTCGTCGGATGAGACGACCTCGGCCTTGATGGCCACGCACCGGGCCACCTGGTCGGGCAAGGAGAGCTCCAGCAACGACGCATCGGGCCCCGCGCCCTCGCCGGTGACGCCGCCGAGAAAGGCGTACTTGGCCATCTCCCCGCGACCGGACGCCCACTCCCTCGGCGGAAGGGTGGCGAGGACCTCGGTGTCACAGAGGACGGCTCGGGGCTGCCAGAAGGCACCGACCAGGTTCTTTCCCTCGGGGATGTTGACGCCGGTCTTTCCACCGATCGCCGCGTCCACCTGGCCGAGCAGCGTGGTCGAGACGTTGACATAGGCCGTGCCCCGCTGGAACGAGGCGGCGGCGAAGCCGGCGAGATCAGTGACCACCCCTCCCCCGACGGCGATGATCACATCCGATCGACTGAGCCCCGAGCGGGCGAACCCCCGACACAGCTCCTCAACGACGGCGAGCGACTTTGCCCCCTCGCCGTTCGGAACGGTGAAGACCTCGAACGGGATCCCGGGATCGACCGACACCCCGATGCCCGACTGGGTGACGACTGCCGCCTTGGTGGCATTGGGGACCGTGGCCGACACGATGGCGGCCAGGCGATGACGCACGCCGTCGCCTATCACCACCTCGTAGCGCCGTTCACCCAGCTCGACGGCCACGGTGGTCACGACGGCAGCACTCCTTTGATGCCGGCTGCGGAGATCACCGGGTCGGCCAGAACCCGGTCGACCACCTGATGAGGCGTGAGCCGGTCGACATCGACGGCTACGTGAGCCAAGGAGGCGTACAGCGGGCGCCGGGCGGCATCGAGCTCGGCCAGGGCGGACGCAGGGTCACCTTCGAGAAGCGGCCGACCACGACCCGAGCCGACCCGACCGGCCAGCACCTTCGGGTCCGCCCGGAGCCATACGACGGTTCCGGACCGGGCGATGAGGTCGCGATTGGCCTCGAACAGCACCACCCCACCGGCGGCCGAGACCACGACCGGCCGTTCGCCGCTGAGCGCGTCGGACAGCACCCTTGCTTCTTCGGCCCGGAAGGCCGCCTCGCCCCGCTCGGCGAAGAGCTCGGGCACGGTGCGCCCGGTCTCCGCCCTCACCTGGGCGTCGGAGTCGAGGTAGTCCCATCCGAGCCGCTCCGACAGCAGGCGGCCGACGGTGGTCTTGCCCGCGCCCATCATGCCCACCAAGACGATGCGGTCAACCATCGGTTGGCTGGGCGCCGGCGGCGGACGGGGTCTGGCCGAGGGACGAGAGGTAGCCCATCCGGTTGCGACGGAACTCTGTGACCGAGTCGCCTCCGAACTTGCGGAGCGCCTCAGAGGCCAGCACCAAGGCGACCATGGTCTCGGCCACCACCCCCATGGCGGGCACGGCGGTGACGTCGGTGCGCTCCTTGAACGAGACCGTCGTCTCCTTGGAGATGACGTCGATGGTGCCGAGTGTCGGTCGGTTGAGAGAAGCGAGTGGCTTCATCGACGCCCTCGCCACGATCGGCGCGCCGGTGGACATTCCGCCCTCAACCCCACCGGCGCGGTGGGTGTCACGCACGTAGCCGCCCCCGAGCTGGCTGGTGTCGCCACCGTCACCGTCTTCGGCCATCCGGATGGCATCGTGGGCGTCCGATCCCCTCCGCCCGGCCACGTCATTGCCGTCACCGAGCTCGACGGCCTTGATGGCCTGGATGCTCATCAGTGCCTGGGCCAGCAGAGCATCGAGCTTCCTGTCCCACTGCACGTGACTGCCCAGACCGACCGGGACTCCGTAGGCGATCACCTCCGCCACCCCGCCGAGGGAGTCGCCGTCCTTGGCAGCTGCCTTGACGGCTGCCACCATGCGTAGCTCCGCCTCCGGGTCGGCACAGCGCACCTGGGAGTCGTCGACCCGCAGCAGCTCCTCAATGGTCGGCAGGTCGCGACGCTCGGCCTTTTCGGCACCGAGCTGGATGATGTGGCTGAGGACGTCGATGCCGATCTGGGCCAGCAGTAGCTTGGCAACGGTCCCGGCCGCCACCCGGGCCGCCGTCTCCCGGGCGGAGGCCCGCTCGAGCACGTCGCGGGCGTCGTCGAAGCCGTACTTGAGCATGCCCGACAGGTCGGCATGGCCGGGGCGCGGTTGGGTCAGCACCTTGGACGGCAGGCCGGGAGCGGGTGACATCTCATCTTCCCACTTCGGCCATTCAGTGTTGGCGATCTCGATGGCGATGGGCGAGCCGAGGGTGCGACCGTGGCGGATGCCGGCGATCAGGGTGATCTCGTCGGCCTCGAAGCGCATCCTCGGACCTCGGCCGAAGCCCAGCCTGCGGCGGGCCAGTCCACGCTGGATGTCCTCGGCGGTGACCAACAGCCCGGCAGGCATGCCTTCGACGATGACCACGAGGGCGCGGCCATGGGATTCACCGGCAGTCAGGAAACGCAGCATTCACACGAATCTACTCGGGGCCGTTGCCGGCCCCGGAAGAGGTCCACCAGCCGTGACGCAGAGGCCGCTCGCTTTCCGCCCCACGGTCGGCGGATGCATCTCAAGTTCCGGTGTTGAACAGGTCGTGGGCGAGGTGGCCTCCCCAAAGAACGGCGATGACGGCGCCAACGGCGAGGGACGGCGCAAAGGGTATGCGGGTCTTGCGACCGGCCGATGACACCACCATCAACGTCACGCCGAAAAGCATGCCGGCCACGAACCCGGCGAGGAAGGCGATGTAGGCATGGAGGAGGCTCAAGAAGCCGGTCGCGAGCCCAATCACCCCGGCCAGGCGGACGTCCCCAAATCCCATGCCTTTTGGAATAAACCACCAGATGGCGAAGAAGACGACGAAGGCCACCACTCCGGCGACCACCGCACCGGTCAGGTCGTGCCAGACATGGTCGACCGCCGAGGTCGCCACCAGCAACGGCACGATCAGCGCCAGGCCCGGATAGATCAGGCGACGGGGTACCAACCGGTGGGTCAGATCGGTGACGGAGACAGCCACCAACAAGGCGAAGAAGACGCAGTAGGGGGCGAGAACGATGTCCCGGCCGAAATGGTTGGCGGCCGCTCCGAACAAGAGCCCGGTGATGATCGCCGCGGTGGCCGTCCGGATGGCCGAAGAGCCGGCCGGAACCAGGTGCCTGACGGTGAGGTCGACCGGAGCCGGGTCGTCCGAGTCGTCGCTCTCGGCGGCCACCCAGGCGTCTTGGGCCGCCTCCTCGAGGTGATCGACGGTCAACGTGTGGTCGACGGGGTGCTCGGGAATCTCGCCGGTCTCGGTGAGCGCAGCGGCCCGGCGACGCTCGTCATCCTCCCGGCTGCGGTCGGCGGCGCGCTGGCCTAACGGATCGAGCAACCCCCCGATGAACAGTCCGGCAATGGTCGTTCCAGCGACAAGGAGGGAATCCACGCACGCAACGTATCGGACCAGGGGCCTCGAACCGGGCATGTGTCGGCGTTGCAGAGGCCTCTCGGGCCGCTACTGCGAAGGCCCCGTCCTTAACGCATCCGCCGACGCACCGCCGTCGGCTTGTCGGCGTTAGCTGTGGGCCGGCTCGTAATAGGGGTTGGTGCCGTCGGCATGATCGGTGACGTCGACGATGTTCACCAGCTCGGGGATGGCCTCACGCAAGATGACTTCAATGCCCTGGGACAAAGTGGCCTTGGCCATGCCACAGCCCTGGCACCCGCCGCTCAGCCGCAGATAGATGGAGGCCTCTTCGACGGCCACCAGGTCAGCCCGGCCTCCGTGGGAGGCGATGCTCGGATTCACCTGCTCTTCGAGGACGAGCACGACGCGCTGTGCCAACGGGTCGGACATGTCGACCTCGGGACTCGGAGAGAGCCCGTGGGCACTAGCCACTGGGGGCGTGTTCGGATTGATGATGACAAGGCCGGCCTCGCCCGAGGCGTCCGTGACGAAGTCGAGGGTGGCGCCTTGGAGGCGGTCGACGCTGGCCGCCGGGACGACGACGGGAAGGTCGTCGTCGTGCTGGACGACATCTCCACTCGATGCGTCGGACAGTGCCTGGAAGTACATGTCGTAGCCGTAGGCTCCGTTGCTCTCGCCGTTGATCTCGAGCCAAAGCGACAAGGTGTCGGCGCCCGACTCGTTGGCGAGGACTTCGAGCACGGTGGCCCGGGCCTCGGGAGTGATGGTCAAGATGGGGCGGATGTCCTCACGGTCGCTCATGCCTGTCATCATAAAGGCGTGCCGTCGACCCACAAGCGAGTGCCCGCCGAGACCCACGAGTGGGTCTCCTTCGATGATCCCGACGAAGAGCGGACCTGGCTCTTCGACGTCACCTTCTTGGTGAGCGCGTGGACATGCATCTTCGGCAACGGGTGCCAAGGCGTGCTGACCGGCCCGGCCCCCGAGTTGGTCCAGGGGTGCTGCTCCTACGGCGCCCACTTCACTGGCAAAAAGGACGCCCGGACGGTCGAGAAGGCCGCGTCGACCCTCGGACCAGACCTCTGGCAGTTCCACAAGCAGGGACAAAAAGGCGTGGTCGAGAAGCTCGACGACGGCGACCTCGGGACCAAGATGGTCGACGGGGCCTGCATCTTCTTGAACCGGCCGGGGTTCGCCAAGGGGCCGGGGTGCGCCCTGCACGTGGAGGCCGAGGCACGGGGGGTGAGCCACGTCGAGCTCAAGCCCGAGGTGTGCTGGCAGCTNNTTCCACTGGTGGTGCACCGAGGACCCCGAGGCCTTCGTTGGCCACGCTCCGGTCTACGTCACCATGCAAAAGGAGCTGGAGACCATGGCCGGAAAGAAGGTCTACAGGAAGCTGGCCGCCTATCTGGACGAGCGAACCATCCCTGCGACTCCTGTCGCCTTCCTCCCCCACCCAGCCGTTCGAGGCTGAGGACGGGAGCCCGAGACCCAGTTACTCGGCCAGTGGATCGTCTTCCGCGAAGGTCGGATCCTTCGGCGCAGTGCCCAGGATTTCGTCGTAGTCGTCCTCGGTGGCCAGGCACCACGACGCGTGCTTGTCGTCGGGCTCAGCCCCGCACTCGGGGCAGCTCCGGTTCGCAGTAGCGACAGACCGTTTCAGACTGCGCGCTTCTTCGAAGCGGCGATGGCGTCCCTTCTTCACGGAAACAACTCCTTGCCCCACCAGGGGTAGTACCGGCACCCGTAGCGCTTGCCCGGGGTGACCACCCATTACCAATGGCTTCCAGTGTAGTGCGGGGCACTTGCGGTCGTAGCGCATGGCATCGGCCGCTACGATCGCCTTATGGCTGACCAATTCGACCCAAAGGCCATGGTGGAGCGCTTCCAGGCCCGCGCTGCGGCTGTCCGATCTCGCGGCTTGCCGCCCGTCGAAGGACCAGACCGCGAGCGATTCAAGAAGCAGGCCCAAGTCGACTTCATGGATTTCGCAATGATCGGGGATGCCGAGTCGAGCATCGAGGACGGCGTCCTCACCCTCCGCATCGACCTTCGACCGAGCGCCCCCGACTCGTAGGCGCTCCGGCCCTATCACGGCTCCCGGTCGATCATCCCCCGTAGTTCATCCGGGTGTCCTCCATGCGGAGCACGCCGGGACCATCCTCACCATCATCGGCTCCCTCCCTGCCCTCGACACTTCCGGCGTCGGTCACACAACCGACCACGAGGACGTGACTGGCCGCTCCCTCACTCGCATGGTCGTCCCAGCGGTCGATGCTCCGCACCGAGCACGAGAGCCACGACAGGGCAGCTTCCAAGCGGGGTAGGCCCTCGGCCGTCTCGACTACCGGCACTCCCGACATGGCGGACGCGGCGCCGTCGGGGCCGAGTTCGACCTCGCTCACCGGCTTCACGAACTTGCGCACGAGTGCTCGGTCGGACCTCGACAGCACACTGACCGAGAACGCCCTGGCCTCTTCGATCAGCGAGAGGGTGACAGAGTCCTGCTCCACCGAGACGGCCACCAGTTTGGGTGTGGTGGCAATCTGCATCACCCAGTTGGCCGTCATCAGGTTGCGACGGACGCCTCCCCTGGTGCCCACCACGAACAGACCGGTAGGAAGCGACCACAGCGCTCGGCGTCGGAGACGGTCGTACTCTTCGGCGTCCCGCCCTGGCGGGATCGGCCCCTCGATGCCGTGGATGAGTGGCATCGTTCAGGCGGCTCGGGCTGGGGGCGTGGCGGTCACTCAGGTGTTCCCGCCAAAGGGATCCGAGGAGTCGGCGGGCTGCGTGGTCGACGTCGAAGGGGTGTGCCCGGTCAGGGCCACGATCCGGTCCAGTGCGGTGGTGATCAGTGGAACCAGCTTCTTCCGCTCCTCGGCCGACCGCTTGAGGAGCGAGGGGGTGCTCCCGGCGCCCTTGTAGCAGTCGTCGCCGGCTGCGGCCCCGTCCTCATAGGCGTTGTTCAAGTCGTTGGTCAGCTCGTTGTCGGGAGTGGGGAGCTGGCCGATGGCCGTCTCGGCATCGTTGGTCAAGAGGGCACACACCTCTTTGATGGCAGCCGCAGAGTTGTGGTGGGCGAGAGCCTGGTCGATGTTGCGACTGTCGACCTCGATGCTTCCGATAGCGGCTCCGCCCCCTGCTCCCGACACCCAGGTGGAGACCCGGACGGACGGCGTCCCCGACTGCTCTTGGCCGGCACAGCCGGCCAAGACCACGGCCCCGAGCAGCATGGCGACGATCACGAAGATCGGCGCCGTGTGCGCACGCCGCAGGGCGCCCACCGGCTGGTGGGCCACTTCCCGGGCGCCTGGGGATCCCAAATGTGTGCCGACTGCCACTAGGCCGGAATGCCCGTCCAGTCAGGACGCCAGGCCGGGTCGAGCTGGCGGAGGAACTGCGCACAGCGCTCCTCTTCGGTCTGTTCCCCGATGGCACCGGCAGCAGAGCGCAAGCCGTCCAAGCAGCGAAGGAACCCCCGATTCGACTCATGCGACCAGCGGACGAGGCCTGAGCCCTTCCATCCAGCTCCCCGGAGTGCATCGAGGCCGCGGTGGTAGCCGACCCGGAAGCAGGCGTACGCCTCGATGTCGTCCCGGGCCAACGAGCCGAGGGCGGCCCAGGCCAGCAACGATTTCGGATCGGCGCGGACGAGGTCGGAGACCGCGTGGCGGCGCCGCTCCCCGGGCTGGCTCATGGCCAGCTCCAAAGCCGCCCGCACCGCTTCGGACTCTGCGGGGAGCACTGTCTCGGGGAGGCCCGAGGTGAGTCGGACCGGCGAGAACTCAGAGGACGGAAGCTCGGGGGGGGCCATGTCGCCAGTGTAGGACCGAGGGGGACACCGTCATCATCGGGCCGATCCGGGTCGGCCCCTAGGCAGACAGATCAGTCAAAGCTGACCAGGCGGTGGTTCTTCTTGCCGAAGCGCAGGATCAGGTAGCGACCGACCACCAGATCGGCCGACCCGACGAGTTGGTCGACGTCCACGACTCTCCGGTTGTTCACATAAGCCCCGCCCTGCTCGATGGCGCCCCTCGCCTTGCCCCTCGAGGCGAGGAGGCCGGAGTCGACGAGGAGGTCGACCACCGACAGGTCGCCCCGCTCCAATCGGCCCCGGCTGACAGTGGTCGACGGAGCGTCGGCAAAGACGTCGAGGAACGTTTGGCCGTCGAGCTCGGTGACCTCCTCGCTGAACAACGCGGCCGCCGCCCGCTCCACTCGTTCGGTCTCCGCTTCGCCGTGAACCAACGAGCACACCTGACGGGCCAGCTCCCGCTGGGCCTCTCGACGCTCTGGATGCTCGGCAGTGGCGGCGTCGAGGGATTCGATGGCTTCGTGGGCCAAGAAGGTGAAGTACCGCAGATACGTCCCTACCATCGAGTCCTCGCTGCGGACGAAGTACTGGTAGAGCGCATAGGCACTGGTGCGTTCGGCGTCCAGCCAGACCGTTCCTGATTCGGTCTTTCCGAACTTGGTGCCGTCGGCCTTGAGCACGAGAGGCGTCGTCAGCCCGAAGACTTCGTCGTGTCGGACCTTGCGGACGAGGTCGATGCCCATGGTGATGTTGCCCCACTGGTCACTTCCTCCGAGCTGCAGTCGGCATCCGAAGTGGTCGAAGAGGTGCAAGAAGTCATAGGCCTGCAGCAGCATGTAGCTGA
>PLSY01000420.1 GCA_003164275.1 Acidimicrobiaceae bacterium
AGACCCCCCTCAGATCCGAAGTGCCGATAAAGGGACCTTTGACCCTGCCGGTATCCTCGACAACTTGTCATCGTTCAAATAGAAGCCGTGCGCAGCGCGGACACCGAGGAGGAACGATGACGAGTACTTTGGACCGACCGAAGGGTCCTGAAACTGCGGACCATGCAACGTCAGAGGAGCCGAATGGGGTCTTCGAAGGCCCTAACGGGAACCTCCGCTTTGCCGACTGGCTCTTTCGATCGAAGGCAGCCAGCATTATCTGGCTCGTGGCTCGCTTGTGGCTTGGCTACGAATGGCTAAACGCCGGCTATCAAAAACTCTGGGGTAGCGAGAAGGCAGCTTTTTGGTATGGCGGCGGTGCGGGAGTCAAGGGATTCGCCACGGCGGGCGTGGCCGGGTCGGCTACCGGCAAGGGCGGTGCGTCCTACGGCTGGTGGGCCGGGTTCCTCCACAACTTCGTGATCCCCAACGCGTCGTGGATCGCCAAGGTCGTCACACTGAGCGAACTGGTCATCGGAGCGCTGCTGATCTTGGGGCTGTTCACCGGGGCCGCCGCATTCGCCGGCATCGCTTTCAACATCATCTACATGTTCTCTGGATCAGCAGGCGTGAACCCCGCTTACGCCATCGTGTCGGTGTTCTTGATCCTCGCATGGCGCAACGCCGGCTACTTCGGCCTGGACCGGTTTGCTCTACCAGCAGTTCGAGGACTGTTCCACCATGGACAGCACGGTGGTGCGGCTCATCGCCTGCCGGACACCGCTCTGCCAGCCTGAACACTCTCAATCGAGGCAATGAGCCGGTGATGCGCACGCAGTGCGTCACCGGCTCATTGCGCGTCCGTGAGCACATGACCGAGGGGCGATGATCGCTTACGGATTGACAGAGTCCTCAGCTGGTACAGCTGAGGACTTTCTGTCAGTGCTGCTCGTCGGGGGCCGCCTTCGGGAGGAGCCAGACGACACCGAGACAGATTGCGATGATCGCTCCGGCCACGACGACGCTGACGGTCACCGCGTGGATGCCTCCGTGAGCAGCAGCTTGGCTGAAATACACAGTGGTGACGACGGCGGAACCGATCGCCGCAGCGAGTTGTTGCACGGCGCTGAGCGAGCCGCTGGCGCTCCCTGCCTCCTCCGGGGCGACGTCCCCGATGGCCACGTCGTAGATGCTGGCGATGCTGGTGCCCATGCCGACGCCCAGGACAAAGACCGATGGCACCGTCCAGAATGCGTTCACTTGGCCGCCGACGGCGAGGACGGTCACGTAGATCCCGACAGCGCCGGCCAGACTCATCGCCAAACCTGCGACAACAAGCTTCCGACCGAGTTTCGGTATGAGCGGACGAGCGAACAGGGACGCGACGATGATGCCGACCATCAGGGGCGAAAGGCCAAATGATGCCTGAAGGGACGTCAGATGGAGCTGCAGTTGGAAGAACAGGGAGAGGACATAGGCGAATCCGTTGACGGCGGCGAAGTAGATAAGTCCGAGGAGGAGCCCCGAGGTGAACCCCCGGTTCGTGAGCAGACTGGGGATGATCAGCGGGTTTTCCGCCGTTCGCTGTCGAACACAGAACAGGCCGAAGGCGCCCGCTCCGACGATGAGGCTCATGACCGGGATGGCGGTCCAGCCACTAGTCGAGCCTTCGATCAGACCGTAGATGAGCCCGAGCATGGAGAGACCGAGCAGGCCCGCTCCCACCCCGTCGATCTCCTGGTTGCCTTCGGGCTGATCGTGCGGAAGGACACGTATGGCGGCGATGAAGCCGATGGATCCGAGCACGATGTTGATGAGGAACATGGGCCGCCACGTCAGGCCGGCAATGTCGGCCGAGATGATGAATCCGGCCACGATCGGTCCGAGCACGGCCGAAGCGCCGAGGGCCGGCCCGAAGACGCTGAACACGGTCGGAAGTTGCTCGCGTGACAAGGCAGTAATCAGGATGCTGATGCCCTGGGGGATGAGGAGTGCTCCAAAGCTCCCCTGCACCAATCGCGCACTGATCAACATGACCGGATCGGCGGCGAGGCCACAGGCCAAAGAGGAGAGAGTGAACCCGGCAATGCCGATGAGGAAGATGCGCCTCTTGCCGTACTTGTCGCCAAGTCGACCCCCTACGACGAGAAGGACTCCGAGAGCGAGCGAGTAGCTCGCACCGAGCCACTTGATGAGCGACTCGCCACCACCAAGGTCGCGGACAATGGTGGGAGCCCCGATGTTGGTGATGGTCGAGTCCATCAGGTCCAATACGTCGGCCAGGATCACTACGGCGACGACGGCTCGGAGACGCGCAGTCAGGCGCGTCGGGTCAGCGACTACCGCCTCGGCCGTGCTCATCACCTACCGGAACGGGGCTGGGGTGTGTGTAGCACTCCGTTGATCAACACCTCGAGGCCCCAGCGAAAGCGCTCCCCGCCGCTCCCCGAAAGGAGTTGATCTCCAAGTCGGGCGACGTTCGGGTATGCCTGTGGGTCGACAGTTGCTATCTCGGCCTCCAAGGCGGAGAAGTCGTCGGCCTTGTTGCTGTCAGCATCTCCGGGGCCATGCTCCACAGCGTTCGCCGTGGCATAGGCCAACAGGATGTCGACGGCCCACGCAGCATCTTGATCCTGCACTCCGCCCTTTTGAAGGAGCCCCAGCACAGTGTCAACGAGGGACAGGTAGTTGGGTCCACTCGGATGGGTGCGCATGGTCATTCGCGCGATCTCTGGATGGGTGAACAGTACGGAGGCGTAGCCCGTGACCAATCTGATGAGGCGTCCACGCCACGCGCCTCTTGTGGCAACCGACACGACAGGCATGAGCAAGGCATCGAGGATCTGAGCATGAAGATCCTCGGTATCACGGACGTACACATAGAGCGACGCTGGACCCGTGTCGAGTGCTGCCGCTATGCGACGCATAGTCACCTTCCGAAGACCTTCCTCCCCGAGGATGGTCAAGGCAGCCTCGATGATCCCTTCCCGTGTGAGCGCCGGCTTTGGCGCACGTTCTCGTCGGCTTAGCGGAGTGTCGGCCATATGGCAACGTATCACGAACATGTTCGTTACGTACACGTTCGTCGTGGCTGAATGTGGACAACCGCTTGCCGCACACGAAACGACCAAGATCATCGGTGATGTTCTGAATGAGCTCGACTATTGCGTTCTAGCGCCTGCGGCAACCTCACGGCGTCTTGAGCTGGTCGCGCCGTTCGGGGCCTAATTTCTATTCATTGGCCATATAGGCATCGGCCACTCTGGTCGGAACACACGCCAGCCACCCATCGAGCACTGCCTCCTCCAGAGCCTTCTTCGTGACAGTTTGCAACTGGATGAGGACCGCAGCGAACCCGTCGAAGTGGGGAATGGTGAAGAGTGCACCACTGGACGCTGCAAGGACGGCCTCCTTGTCGAGCAGGTCTGCGACCCTGACGGCGACGATGGGTCCTACGGGCGGAGTCTCTTCCCCGAAGCGCTTGATGTCCGCCTTTGTGAAGGGCCGCTCCCAGGCAAACGTCTTGTTGCCGATGGACCACGTGCGGGTGCCACGGCGCTCGCCCTCCGTGACGTCCGGCAATGTCAGTGCCAGTCGAGCCACGTCATCGAAGGAGGCCATTCAACAACGATATCCACCGATTCGGCGGGGGGGCTATGGGGCTGAGGGGGTTGCCGGGTAGACGGCTGTCAACACCTTCATCAGCTTCGGAAACAGAACGGTGAAGCGCCCCTGCCCCCACTCCAGGTCCGGCTCATTGGCCATGGCCTGACTCAGAACCCCTGTGATCAATATCGACACTAGATAGACCCCCTCGTCCGAGTCAGCCCCTTTCCCGAGCTGGCCAGCAGCAACCGCATCACCCAGAGCAGCGCGCTGGATCGACACCATCTCCACACTCGGGGCGAGGGACTGCGCCGAAGGTTCGAAGCTCGGGACGGGGCGCCAAAACAACAACTGCGCCATGGCCCGATGAGCGAGCAGCCAGCGGCCGCTGGCTTCCAAACCGCGGGTGAGCGCGTCCAAACCGGGCTCACCTTCGACCATGCCTTGGCGTATTACAGCAAGGTGTTCGACTTGGCCCCGTTGGAACATCGCGTCATAGATGGCCATGAGCGACGGGAAGTATTTGTAGATCGAGGGAGGCTGGACTCCGAGCCGCCGGGCCACCTCCGCCAGACTCATGCCGTTCACTCCTTCCTCGGTCATCACCTGCTCAGCGATGACGAGGATCTCTTCGATCGTCTCTTGTCTGCGCCTCGCCCTTCGATCAGTTGGAGGGCTCAAGGCAAGATTCGACTGAGCGCCGCCGAGTTTTCCTTGTTCCATCCACTTAGGTTAGCATAATATGTGCTTGACAACTTTAGCTAATGATCGTAGCATAAGCGTTGGAACAGAGAGATCGATCGAGAGGACGGGCCGATGCCCCCCAAGAACGCAAGATGGTGGCTGACGAAGGACAGCGACCAGTTGGTGATCAACGCACCCGCAGGTCACATCTATGACTTGGTCGCCGATCTGCCACGCATGGGTGAGTGGAGCCCGGAGTGCCAGCGTGTCGACTGGACTGACGGCTCCACTGGTCCCGTCCAAGGCGCGACGTTCGTTGGCCATAACCGCGGCGGTCCCTTTCAACTCATGCGGTGGTCGCGCAAAGGTCGCGTGCTGGTGGCCGAACCCGGCCGCGAGTTCAGCTTCATCACCGAAGAAGGTGGCCGGGAGTCAACCGGGTGGCGCTACCTCTTCGAGGCGGTTGAAGGGGGCACCCGGGTCACCGAGTCCTACGACGTGAAATGGATCCCGACCTGGGCACGGATCGTCGATGTTCCGACCAACCGGCACCGCGAGCTGAGCGAAGGACTGAAGCACACGCTGCAGCGGCTCAAGGCGGTCAGCGAGGGAGCCGGCGTATCCGGGAATCAATCTTGACGCTCCCATCCCCATCGGTTTGACCCAACAACAGCCACGACCAGCCAGCAACGACAGGACTCTTCAAGGCCCAAAGGAGCAGCGGCATGAACACTTACAAGGCAGCACCCGATATCGACGTGGTCACTTCCAGCTTCCCCATTCCCGGTATGGGCTTCGTGCCGATCAATGCCTTCGTACTCCATGGGCCGGCGCCCCTGCTCGTCGACACAGGCTCGGTTGTCGAGCAGGATGAGTTCGTCCCGGCCCTCCGCGCAGTGATCGATCCAGGGGACCTTGAATGGATCTGGCTCAGCCATACCGACGGGGACCACATCGGATCTCTCCACCGTCTGCTCGCCGAGAACGACCGCCTGAAGGTGATCACGACGTTCCTGGGGGGTGGGCGCCATGAGCCTGGTCGCCCCCTTGCCACTGGACCGGGTTTACCTCTTGAATCCAGGCGAGCGCATCGACATCGGCGATCGCACACTGACCGCCTTGCGGCCTCCCACCTTGGACAACCCCTGCACGATGGGATTCCACGACGACAAGTCGGGAGTCCTGTTCTCCGCCGACAGCTTCGGTGCCCTCCTTGCCGATGTCCCCGAAAGGGCCGTCGACCTGACCGACGAGGAGCTTCGTGACGGTCAGGTCCTGTGGGCAACAATGGACTCACCCTGGCTGCATAACGTGGACGCCAGCGTCTTCGCCCGGGAGCTCGACGCCCTTCGTCACCTGGAGCCATCGATGGTCTTGAGCAGCCACCTCCCTGCTGCCGACGGCGAGATGACCGAGCGGTTACTGACTTCCCTGGCCGCCGCTCCGACGGCTCAGCCGTTCGTCGGCCCGGACCAAGCCGTTCTCGAACAGATGCTCATGCAGATGACAGCTGGCACCCGATAGGTAAGCAGTCGCCGAGGGCGCCTCTAGGACCCCGACCAGTACATGACCCCGGTTCCCGCTTCGGTGGCCAGGCCGGAGAAGGCCACCTTGGCCGTCAGCTGGGCGAGCTGAGGTGCCTAGACGCCCGATGACGCAACGACATGGCAAGGATGCACCGTGGCATTATGCCGGAACCCTCCTATTCGGACGAGCAAAGGACATCGCCAGATGAGACTCCGACGATTCGTTTGGACAACATCGTGATCCTCGATCGTTTCAACATCGAGGATCGAGTGGCGATCGTCACAGGAGCCGGACTGGGGATCGGCAGGGGAATCGCCATAGGCCTCGCCGAGGCAGGGGCCGATGTGGCGCTCGCCGCCCGCACCGAGTCGGATCTCGAGGAGGTGGCCGATCGGATCCGATCCATCGGTCGACGCGCCCTGGTGGTTCCCACCGACGTGACGGACTTGACCTCATGCGAGCACCTCGTCTCGTCCACCGTCGAGGAGTTCGGACGGCTCGACATCCTGGTCAATAACGCTGGGGGAGCAATGCCGAGGGCGGCAATGGACACGAGTGAGGGCTTCATGGCCCGTACGTTCGCCTTCAACGTGATCGCCCCCCTGACCCTCATCAAGCTGGCCGCTCGCCAGATGGTCGACACGGTGGGCCAAGGGGCCGTCGTCAATATCTCCTCCCGCTCGGCCAGCATGACCCAGACCAGGTTCGTCGCCTATGGGGCGGCCAAAGCGGCCCTCGACCGGATGACCCGCAACATCGCTCCCGAGCTCGCTCCACGGGTGCGGGTCAATTCCATCGACGTCGGGGGTGTCGCCACGCGGTCGCTCGACGTGGTGGTCACAGACGAGGCCTTGCTCCACAAGTTCGTGGAGGGAACCCCGATGAAGCGGCCCGGCCAGCCCGAGGACATCGCTTGTGCCGTCCTGTACCTGGCATCGGACGCCTCCTCGTGGGTCACCGGCAAAGTCTTCGAGGTTGATGGAGGCAGCGAGTCCCCCTCCATCGGAGGACAGGTCCCTCCCCTGGAACCCACCGGTTCACAAGTCAGCAAATGAGGACGAGGTACGGCGGCTCGCTTCACTAGGTTGATCGACAGCCGTCGCTGCCGATGGCACCGGCGGAGATACGAAAGCGGGGGTCGGCCATGGAGTTGGACGGGAAAGTGGCAATCGTTACCGGTGCGGCCGGAGGGCTCGGACTGGTCTACGCCGCCGCCCTGGCCGAGGAAGGCGCCTCGGTCGCCATCACGGATATCGACGGCGACGCCGCGGAACAGGCAGCCGCCGACCTGAACAGTTCGGGTTTTCAGTCCATCGGTTTGCGGGTCGATGTCGCCGATGACGCCGCGGTGGTCCACATGGTGGAGAAGACAAAGGTTGCCTTCGGTGGCATCGACATCCTCGTCAACAATGCGGGATGGCGGCCGAATCCGGCCGGTGACCACTACGACTTCGCTCCAGAGGCGAAGGGCCAGCTCGATGGCGACGCATGGAGAAAGGTGTTGGCCGTGAACGTGGCTGCCCCGCTGGTGTGCTCGCAAGCATGTCGCGGCTCCATGATCGAACGCGGGGGCGGGATCATCGTGAACCAGTCATCCAATGCCGCCTACGCCTACCAGGACACCCTTTACGGCGTCTCCAAACATGCGCTCAATGCGCTCACCGTGTGGATGGCCGATACCTATGCCGACGATCACATCCGGGTCAACGGGATCGCCCCAGGGTCGATGACCGGCCGCCTGCCGAAGGACCTGCAGGAGGAGATACTCAAACGGCAACGGGTCAGGAGGCCGGGAAGGCCTGAGGACCTGTTGGGCGCCCTCCTCTTCCTGTGTTCGGACCGATCCAGTTTCATGACCGGTGAGACCCTGCGAATCGACGGGGGTGAGTCAGCTCGTGCCTGACGCAGCCAGCAGTCGGGCACATCCCCTAGGAGACTCGCCCGACAGCTTGAGGGAAGAGCTGCGAACGTCGATGGCTCGGATCAGTCGAGGGCCAGGTCGGCGAGCTCATCGAACTCCTCCCCCACGGCCTCAGTGGGGGTGCCGGACGCCCGCGGCCCCATCACAGCCAGGACCACCACAAGCCCCAGGGCCAAGAAGACGGCGGAACCTTTGAGCGATGTCGAGATGGCGTGAGCGAGGCCCCACTGGGCTGCCGTGTGAAGGGAACCTGCTCCGACGGGCCGGCCGGAGGCCGAATGGCTCGCCGCAGCGAAGACGGTAATCAAGATGGCGAGCCCGAGTGAGCCCCCGAGCTGTTGCGCGACATTGACCAAACCTGAGGCGGCCCCCGCGTCCTCGGGCTCTACCCCTTCAATCCCAGCACCAGTCAGCGGAACGAGCGCGGATCCGATGCCGATGCCAAGAAGGCTCATAGGCACGACGATCTGCGGGAAGAAAGGGGACGTCGGGGAGAGCTGGCTCAGCCAGGCCATGCCGATGAGCGCCACGAAAACGCCGCCAGCCAGGAGTCGTGTGGTGCCGATGTAGGGCAGGATCCTCGGAACCAGTCGAACGACGCCGAACATCACCCCGGTCACGGGAAGGAATGCCAGGCCGGCTTCAAGTGGGCTGTAGCCCATGACCCCCTGGAAGAACTGGGTCATGAAGAAGAACATGGCGAACATGCCCGACACCAGCAGCATCCGAGCGACATAGGCGCCAGACCGCTGCCTGCTGGCGAAGAGGTGGAGCGGAGTGATTGGCTGTTCGGCCCGCCTCTCCGTGACCACGAACGCCGAGAGCAGTACAGCGCTGGCGAGAAACGACACAACTGTGATCTGGTGGCCCCAGCCCGATGATGCCGCCCTCACGAATCCGTAGACGAGTGCAGTCATGCCGAGCGTCGAAGTGACGGCTCCGGTCATGTCGAAGTGGCCGGGCCGGCGTTCCGTCTCGGGGAGGTAGCGAGGCGCCAGACAGATCAACACGATGCCGATCGGCACGTTGATGAAGAGGCCCCACCGCCACGAGATCCAGCTGGTCAGCATCCCGCCGACCACCAGTCCGATGCTCCCCCCTCCTCCCGAGACCGCGCTGTATGCCCCCACGGCCCGGGTGCGCTCGGGACCCTCACTGAAGCTGATCTGCAAGAGGGCGAGCGTCGAGGGCGCAGCGATTGCCGCCCCCACTCCCTGCACGCCCCGGGCAGCCAGCAGCCAGGATGCCGATTGGGCAAGTCCAGCCATCAGCGACGCGAAAGTGAACAGGGCAATACCGGTTACGAAGGCCCGACGACGTCCGAGGATGTCGCCAGCTCTGGCCCCGAGGAGCAGGAGGCCGCCGAAAGCCAGGGTGTAGGCGTTCTGCACCCAGGACAGGCCGGTCGATGAGAAATGAAGGGCTCGATGGATGTCGGGCAACGCCGTGATGATGACGGTGACGTCGAGGACGATCATCAGGTACGTGGCAAGGATGATGCCGAGCACCACCGTCTTCCTTCGACTCGTTTGCGGGTCGGACGAGGGTGTCCGGGCGCGTTGGGTCAGGGTGGTTGTCATGGTGCGGTTCTCCTATTCATGGAGGGGGTGTTGCGACTAAAGTGGAGGAGTCCTCCGAAAGGAAGCGGAGGTTGCCTCCATTTACTATACGGAGGTATCCTCCGTTTTGTAACCCATGAACGAAACTCGACCATGACCACCACTGACAACCCCCCAACCGAGCTCCTTCCCCACCGGCCGAAGCGGGCCGACGCCCGGCGCAACTACGACAAGTTGATTGCCGCAGCCCGGGAGGCGTTCACCGAGGAGGGAAGTGCTGCGTCTCTGGAGGACATCGCCCGACGCGCCGGCGTCGGCATCGGCACCCTGTACCGCCACTTCCCGAGTCGCCAAAACTTGCTCGAGGCGGTCTATGTCGAAGAGGTGGATACCCTCTGCCGCTCGGCGGTCGACCTGGCGAACGACCCGCCATGGGATGCCTTGGTCACGTGGATTCACTCATTCGTCGCCTACCTGGCCACGAAGCAAGCCCTCGCCGAAGAGTTGCTGGCCTACAACGACCGGAATGCCGACGTCTTCCAGTCCTGCAGAAGGGCAATGTACGCAGGTGGCGAGCCACTTCTCGTCCGAGCGCAGCAGGCCCACCTGGTTCGGTCCGACACCAACATCACCGAGGTGATGCAGTTGATCGGCGGCATCGCCAAGATCCAGACCGGTGATCCTGCACAGCTCGACCGCCTCCTCGACATGGCGCTCGACGGACTCCGCTATCAAGGGTCACGGGCTTAACGCGCTCCAGGCTCACAATGACGTGACCATGCCGGCAACTGTCCGTCGAAACGGTCTCTCCGGGCTCGGGCCACAGGCGGCAAGCTTCACATCACAGCACATGAGGTCGAGGGACAAACCTTCCTCGGCTCGCTGCGTAGATCTGTTCGTGGCTCGCTTTCGAAGAGCACAGGTCCGATCGGTTATACCAGTTCCAGATACCCAGCACCTCTTGGGTGCTTTGATCGCAACCCGGATCTCCGCTCGACATGCCGGGCTCGTCTACCGCCTCCATACGCCCCCGGGGGTGCACCGCTGGAATCAATCCATGAGGCGCTTCTGGGAGAAGTGGGATCGGCCGCCACAGTGAGTACACATATCCATAGCGGGTGAACGACACAGATGTAGTTCCACACGTCACACAAGCAGTCGTGTGCCCAGCCCTTGTAAATGCCACAAGTCCAGTACTACCGTTTACAAATGTGGATACAAATGAGTACTCAGTACCGTCATCCGACGGGCTGGCCCAACGGATCCACGAGTATCGCCTCAATCGAGGCATAACCCAACGGGATCTGGCTGACCAACTGGGGGTCACGCAGCAGTCAATCGCCCGGTGGGAGCAGGGCTCCCCGCCGAGGAGGTACATGCTCCGAGCCCTCGAGTCGCTGCTCGACGAGAGCGACGAACCTGCGGAAGACCTCGCCGACGTCATCGGCATACGCCCCCCCGCCGCGAGGAGATTGCAGACTCGCGGCATCGAGGATGCCCGACAGGTTTACGTGCAGGGCTGTCTCAAACTTCTCGAACGTGGCGAGAGACTGCCCAACAGGGTGCTCCTGTTATTGGCCGACGAACTCGGCTGGGGTGCTGACAACAACTGACCCGAGTAACACCATGTCGGTCGCCGACACCTCATGCGTCAGACCTTCCCGACGCGCTGACCTCGGCGCTCCGATGGGGGGTGTGACCGTGTTCGTTGACGGTGCTGTTCTCGGCAGACTCCCGGCAGTTTGATTCACAAGCGGTGTGCCGACCAACGATCGCGCTCGACCGCGCTTCCGTGGAGCGCCGAATAGCCCGACAACCCCAATCGATGGCGTTTGAGGTGTCCCGAAACACCGGATAGTCGGGGTCCGAACACCCCACCGATCACCGATACCATGCCCGCCATGACGACATCAGTGGTGGTGGGTGGAAGTAGCGGTATCGGAGAGTTCATCGCCCGGCGTTTTGCCGACCGCGGCGACGAGGTGGTGATCACGAGTAGGGACCATTCGCGGGCCCAGCAAGTGGCGAGTTCAATCGGCGGTCGTACGCGAGGCATTGCGCTGGACCTTGCCGATCCGGCGAGCATCGAGAGCTCCCTCAGCGAAGTGACCGACGTCGACCAGTTGGTGGTGACCGCGATCGAGCAGAGCATCAACACCTTGGCCGACTTCAACATCGAGGCGGCTACACGAGCGGTCACGGTCAAGATGGTGGGATACACCGAGGTGGTCAGGGTGCTCCGTTCCCGGTTTGCTCCGCAGGCTGCGGTGGTCCTCTTCGGTGGACTGGCCAAGGACCGGCCGTATCCCGGTTCCACGATGGTCTCGGCGTTCAACGGCGGCATCACCGCACTGGTCCGAACCTTGGCCATCGAGCTTGCCCCTCATCGGATCAATGCGCTGCATCCGGGTGTGGTGGGCGACAGTCCCAAGTGGCGGGATGTGCCGGACCATCCTCACGTTCAGCGCACTCCCCTCGGACATCTTGTCACGATGCAGGAAGTGGCTGAGGCGACCGACTTCCTCCTCCGCAATAGCGGAGTGAACGGCCAGAACCTGATCATCGATGGGGGTCTGCTCGCTACCTGAGGCTCAGGTTCCTCCGTGCCCCCGAACTACCTGATATCCATGCAATCGTCATCGCCTTTCATTACGGAGGTGGTGATGCGATTACATGTATAACGCCGGAAATCCCTGGGACCGTGGGTCGTCCAGCGGTCGTCGCTTAGCGAACGAGGCGATGGACCTCAGTGATCGTCTCTTCAGGCCCGCCCATCTTGGACGGATCGAGGCCTCTTTCCGAGGCGACCTTGCTCATGGCTGGCACAAGGGTTGACTGGACGAACTGCCGATAGACCTCGACCGAGTCGAACACGTCGACGCCGTGAGCACGGCCGTTCTTCTCGAAGTGCACGTGCACGATCCCACCCGGCGGGAGTTCGGTGTCGACACCCATTTCGTCGGTGACAGCATCGAGCAACTCGTTGGTTACCCCGACCGGAAAGATATTCTCAATCAGAACCGCCATGACCGATACTCCTTTGTCGTAGTTCTGCACATCATGACAGAGGGTCGACTCAGACGCCGGGGGAACGCAACCCGGAGATTCCGTCGCTCTTTCTTTCCAGCTACCGCTGGCATGATCCCACACCACTGTCATCAAACAATGGTTAGGGGCGTTGGCCGAGCCAGGGTTTATCTCCCCTCAATCACACGGGAGCGACAGGATACCTAGCGGTGAGTTCATTGCGGTCCGCGACGAAGAGTTCATTTCTATTTAAGTGTCCTGTTACCGAGAGGGTGTTAGAACGGTCTTTGGCCTTCGAGGGAAGCCCACTCTCGCCCGCCACCAGCTTCATCTGGTTACGGACCGCCTGCGACCTCAATGAGCAAAGGATCCAGTCCATGGCTACCTGCGCATCGTGCGAGCACCACATCGAGGCCCCGGCGAACTACACCGACCAACGGACAGTCTTCACCATTTGTGAGCTGTGTCGACTGCCGAAGGAGTTCCACTATGACGAAAACGGCCGCCCGCTCAACCCCTGAGGCCAGATCCCCGTTGGCCATTAGTTCTTACTCCACACACACGCCGGCGCCAACCAGTGGTGGGGAGCTACGAACGTGAGAAGCATCCCCAAGCCTGGTGCCGTCGGCTCCACCATCGAGCCTGGGACCTGCTGGCGATCCTCCTATGACCCTGGTGGCCAGGATTGCTCCGGGCCAGCCGTATGGCGGGGTCGGTTTGCCAACAGGGCGACGAGCTGGGAGGTCTGGTCCTGCGACACCCATTTCGAGGAGCAAGACCGCCATCTGATGTCGGCGACACCACTCCATCCTGTACTTCAACGCCTTGGGTGCCGCCGGGCCAAACCGGGGGATTCTTCTTGACCGCACTGGGCTCTGGCTGGTCTTGGGCATCGCGGTGACCACCTGGTACGACCGCAAGGGCCTCTACCGCATGTAGCCGGATCTTGGACTACGTGAATCGCTCCGTCGCCCCCTGCGCCGAGGGCACACGATCCGCCTCCTGTGGCTTGATTCACAACCTGGCGCCGGAGGCATCTTCGAGCTCAGTCGCAGCTGTCCCGGCGGAGCACTCTCGGAAGGTGACGCTCGACCAGTCGCTGCGGATCTCAGTGCCGTGCGTCTGAAGCGCTTAGTTCCCTACAGCCGTTTGGGTTCTCCGTGTCTGGCTCAGTCGCCAGCTGCACCCTCGTAGTGAATGTCCCACCGCCACTCGGCTATCTCCGGCGGATCCTCGCCATGCATCCGCCCATATCGGCGAGCTTCCAGACGGGCATCGATTATCGACTGACGTAGCCCGGGACTCGTTCCCCAGTGCCCTAAAAGACGCGGCTTGATGTCGTCGGCGACGAGGCTCCGACGGAGAAGGGCGTTGTCCATGAGATAGATCTGCCCTGCAGCCAGGTAGTTGGCCGCCCGCCAGTACATGTCCGCCTGCCGGAGGTCGGCCTCAATGGCAGCCTCGACCAGCGCCTTTGGGAACGGCCCGGACATCAAGCTGATCCGAAGGCAGGCACGATAGATTCATGCTCTCATTTCCAATTCGGCTAGGCGACCTGTTTCATCGGTTTGGCCGGAGGGCAGAGGACCATGGCTGAGGGCGACGTGTTGGTGGTGGACGGTGGTTCCCGCAGCCTCAGGATGGTCGTCGTGACGCGATCGCAGGAGCGCCGCTGGGATCGTTACGTCGAGTCCCCACCCGGTTCTGACGAAGCCCAGGGCCTGCTGGACACGTTTCAGGACGAGATCGGCTCAGTCGATGCGGTCGGGCACCGCGCCGTTCACGGAGGGAGGAAGCTCACTCGCGCCACGCTCATCGACGACTCGGTCGTTCGAGCTCTGGAAGAGGCTGCCCCGATGGCACCAATCCACATGCCTGCCGCCCTCCGGACGATCGCCCAGCTCAGGGACCGCCTTCCCGACACACCTCAGGTTGTAGCAATCGACACCGCCTTTCACACGACGATGGCACCCTCGGCCTACACCTACGCTCTGCCTGCAGCGTGGCGGGAGCGATGGGACCTGCGGCGCTACGGATTCCACGGACTCTCCTATGCCTCAGCCGTGCCCCGTGTGGCCTCACTACTCGGGAAGGACCCCTCTAGCCTGTCGTGCGTGATGACCCATCTCGGTGGCGGCTCATCGGTCTGCGCCGTCCAAGACGGGCGCAGCGCATGGACTTCGATGGGCAACACCCCTCTGGATGGCATAGCTATGGTCACGCGGAGTGGGAGCATCGATCCGGGGCTGCTTTTGGACCTTGTGGGCCGACACGGTCTCTCGGTCGATGCTGTCCGAGCTGGCCTCGATTATCAATCAGGTCTGCTCGGACTGTCAGACGGGCGAAGTGGGGATACGCGCATTCTGGAGAAGGCGGCGGAGGAAGGGGACGTTCAATCGCAATTGGCGCTCGACGTCTTCTGCCTGCATGCCGCCCAGGCCATTGCAGCAGCAGCCACCTGTATCGAGCGGCTCGACGCCGTGGTCTTTACCGGCGAGATCGGCAACGATTCTCCAGAGACACGCGAGAGAATCTGCCGACGACTCGGAGTCATCGGTGTCGAGTCGGGGTTGATGTCCACGCAAGACCAAGATTCCATTATCAGCCGGGCAACTGCCACTGTTCCCGTGATAGCTCTCACAGTGGCCGAGGACCTCCAAATAGCGAAGGAGACCCGTTCGGTCGTCGATTCCCGAGCCGGGTGATCAGGCATTCGGAGGTCGGTGCGGACCCGTCGGTCGGCTTTCGCAAGTCCAGCTACACCCTCTCTCTAAGTTAGAGACTGCCAAATGCGTTGCAGGGCGCAGTGCCCCTGTCCGATCAACTCCACGAGTGATTAAGACAGGAGCGATGCCTTGTGACACAGGACGACGTCAAAGCGATGATGTTGGCGTCATACGCCGAAGTATGGATGCGGTCCCGCATCGACCTTGCCGAGCGCGCCGTCGAGCTCTATCGGTGGCTGCTCGACAGGCACATTGAGCCGACGTTCGGAAGCGATCTTCTTGAGGAAATATCTCCCGCCGACGTTCGCTCCTGGCATGCCGAGGCGGCACGTGAACATCCGACCACCGCGGCGAAGGCCTATCGCCTCCTCTCCTCGATCATGCGGACCGCAGTCGCTGATGAGTTGATCCGTCGTAATCCCTGTCAGGTCCGCGGTGCGGCTGCCGAGAAGGCGCCGGAATGACCGATTGCGACGATCGCAGAGGTTGCAGCACTGGCTGATTCCATGCCTCCCGACCTTCGGATCGCCGTGATCCTCGCGGCGTGGTGCCAACTCAGGCGAGGTGAAGTGAGGGGATTGCGACGCTGCGATGTCGATCTCGAACAAGGAACGTTGCGAGTCAACATCACGAAGACGACAGCGATGTCGGGCCACACGATAATCAAGGAGCCGAAGACCCGCGCGGGACGAAGAACCGTCGCTATCCCGCCGAACATCGTCGTTGAGTTGGTCCATCACATGGACACCCTCGTGGGGGCTTCGTCGGACGACTACGTGATCGAGCGATCGAACCGTTCGTTGAGCGTCGCCTGGGATCACGCCCGTACCAAGACTGGCCGCAAGGAACTGAGGTTCCACGACCTTCGACATTCCGGGCTCACATGGTCCGCGGCCACCGGCGCCAGCATCGCCGAGTTAATGCGACGAGCTGGGCACGCCTCCCAGTCGGCTGCTGTGCGCTACCAACACGCAACCGACGACAGGGACCGTGTACTTGCAAACGCATTGGCCGTTCTCGCGGGTCAGGCGGCCATCGGGGATCCGATCGAAGGCAAGTCCGAGAGGAGTGATTGAACGGCACCCCACCCTCCCCCGCTCTGGCCTCAGCTTGAGTAGCTGAGGAGGTTGGCCAAGGCCAGAGAGTGTCCACCGCGTCAGTCGGAGCAGACATAGCCGGGAGCGGGGAGGACGCCGTCCACGAGGTAGGACTGGACTTGAGCGCGGATGCAAGGGCTGTAGAAGTAGGCGACGTGGCTCTGCCCCTGCCAGGTGAGGAGTCGACCGCCACTCAGCTCCTTTGACAGGGCGACTGCCCATGCGTAGGGGGTGACAGGATCTCCGGTCGTTCCGACGACCAGTATCGGCGGCGCGCCCTCATCATCGACCGGAGCCGGCGACCGGGTTGGGAGGGCGGGCCACGTTGCGCACCCGAGCAGTCCCCATCCGAGCAACGGGCCGAAGACCGGTGCGGTCTTTCCCAGGGAGGCGGCAATCGCCGGGTAGCTCGTCGGGTTCCGGTCGACCGGGTGGTCCAGGCAATCGATGGCCTGCTCAGCCTCTGCCGCGTTCGACGAGCCGCCCGTCTCGTACCTATTCGACATCTGCGACACCAGGGTGCCATTGCCGGATTGGATCTGTGCCAGGGATTGGCCCAGTGTGACCCACGACGACTGAGACTCGAGCCCCGCGAGGAGCGCGTCATAGATCTCTGCGACCCCGGCCGTACCGCCGCCGGCAAGAGACAGGGGCTGTGTTCGAGTGCGCTGGATGAGACCCAACAGTGCGACCGTGGGGTCACCGGTCGGCCGCCAGGCGCAGTCGTTGTTCGATGCACACCAGGTGAAGAAGGACTGCAACTCTGATTCAAGGCTCGAGGCCTGGTCCGAGACGTACTGGGTTGTACTCAAGGCGGGGTCGATGGCCCCGTCCAGGACCATGGCCCGGACGTGAGTGGGGAACTCCTGGCTGTAGGTGGCGCCGAGCAACGTCCCGTAGGAGTGGCCGATGAAGGTCAGCTGGGCGTCGCCGAGAGCCTCCCGTATCCGATCGAGATCGCGAGCGGTGTCCACTGTTCCCACGAACGGCAGAATGCTTCCGCTCGCCGCCTCGCACTGCGCCGCGAACTCTCTGTCGTTGGCGAGCAGCGCGGCCTCTGTCGCTGGCGTGGTGGGTACGGGATCGACGGTTGGTCCAGCCGACCCACTCGCGCTTGCATCCTCGCTTGGACATTCCACCGGACTGGAGCGCCCGACTCCTCGAGGGTCAAAGGACACGATGTCGAAGCGGTCGAGCAACTCCGGGGTGAGGACGGACAGCTCATTTGGAAGGTCGTCGATGCCCGATCCGCCCGGGCCACCCGGATTTATGACCAGTGACCCGATGCGCTCCGACGGCACTTCGGCAGGATGACGAGCGACCGCGATCTCGATCGTCGATCCGCCCGGGTTCTGGTAGTCGAGCGGTACGGCAACCGTGCCGCATTCGAGGGTCCCGCACGGCGTCCACTGGATCGGAGCCACCGGCAGGGGCGGCTGAGTCGTGGATGAAGGTATCGGGTCCAGGTGCACCTCGGGGTTCGGCTTCGCCGGCGATCCAGCCCGCTCTGGAGGGTTTTCAGAGCAACCGGCGAGGACTAAGGCCACCGTCGCCAGGGCTACTCCGCTGACCTTCAACGACCTTCGTGACCAACGATGGCGGGATCCGCATAAGGACACAACTCGCACGCCGGCAGTCTCGCGCTCGCCTACGGCCCCCGGTCCGGCCTCGTCACGACACCTCTTGTTTATCGTTCGTTGATCGACACAGCCGGAGTGGGAGTGGCTGGGGAGTGTGGGCCCTAGCAATTCGGTAACACGTAGGTTACGGTAACAACATGGTTACTGAGCTCGGCCTCCCGATGCAACTGTCGGTCCGCCAGCAGCCGGCTAGACGGCCGAGCTGATCGGAAGCAGCAACAAATGCCAGCATCCGCTGCCGTACCCGACGGCGACCCCTTCGAGGCACTCGGCGACCCCAACCGCCGAGAGATACTGCGCCTCCTAAGCCAGGGTGACATGGCAGTCAGCGAGCTGGCCGATGCCATGCCCATAAGTCGCCCCGCTGTGTCCCGCCATCTCAAGCTTCTCAAGCACGCCGGTCTCGTGACAGAGCAGGCTGAGGGTACGCGGCGCATCTACCAACTTCACGAACAGGGGCTCCGGGCGGTCCACGCCTACTTGGAGAGAGTTTGGGGGGATGCGGCGGCGCGGTTCACCCTGCTCGCCGACAATGCAGAAACGAGGACGGAGCGATGACAGAGCCGTTGGCCCTGAGCTTCGAAGTGACTTGTCCACCGGATCGGGCATTCACTCTATGGACCGGCCGGATCAACACCTGGTGGCCCTCGGACCACACGGTTTCAGGACGTGACGACCTGACGGTGGTGTTGGAATCGGGTGTCGGAGGACGGATTTTCGAACGAACCCCCGACGGGAATGAGCACGACTGGGGTGAGGTGACTGTCTGGGACCCGCCCGATCGGTTGAGCTACCTCTGGCACCTCGCCCGCGACCGTTCCGACGCCACCGAAGTCACCATTCGCTTCGTCGCCTCAGGGGATGACCGCACCATTGTGGAGATCATCCACACCGGATGGGAACGACTCGGAGCTGACGCTGACCAGTGGCGCGGACGTAACCAGGCTGGCTGGCAGTCCCTCATGCCTCGCTTCTTGGATGCCGCCTCAAAAGCCCAATTGACCACGACCGACGAGGTGAACTGACTATGACCACCGGTACCCGGGACGACCCCTGGAAACTGACCACACCACCGGGCACTTCGATATACGAAATGTACCGGGACGCCGAGGCCGATCCCGAACAGTTGGTGTGCCAGGTCGGATCCACCAAATTGACCTACCTGTGGCGATCTGTGGCGGACCTCCATGCCTGGCTGCTCACTCAGGACGCGTGGGTACCTCTGGGCGCTGCCGATGAGAAGAAGGAGCCGGCCGAGGGCACCGTCGAGGCGTGGGG
>PLSY01000328.1 GCA_003164275.1 Acidimicrobiaceae bacterium
CGCCCGGCACTGGATGCCGGTCGACCAGTACATCGCCGGCATCGAGCACGCCATCCTCCACCTGCTCTACGCCCGCTTCTTCACCAAGGCCCTGGCCGACCTGGGCGTGGCCCCGGCCGAACTGCGGGAGCCGTTCGCCCGCTACTACGCCCAGGGGATGATCAGGATGGACGGGACGAAGATGTCCAAGTCCAAGGGCAACCTGGTGGCACCGTCGACCTACCTGGACTCGGTGGGCGCCGACGCCCTCCGTCTGATCCACCTGTTCGTCGGGCCCCCGGCCGACGACATGGACTGGACCGACCAGACCGACAGCGTGATCGAGGGCTGTGGACGGTTTGTCGACCGCGCCTGGCGCCTGGCCATCCCCGACGAGGACCACCCCCGGTCGCTGCGGTCGGGGCCGTTGACCGACAAGGACACAGAGATTCGCCGGGCCACCCACCGCCTCATCGAGCGCGTGAGCCGCGACTACGAGCGTTGGTCGTACAACACGTCGGTGGCGGCCTGCATGGAGTTCGTGAACCTCGTGCAGCCCTATGTCCGTGATGACGGCCATGCCGATGTGGCTGCCGAGGCAGTCGACACCCTCTTGTTGCTGCTTGCCCCGATGACGCCCCACATGGCCGCCGAGGCCTGGGAGCGCCTCCATGGGGACCACATCCATCTGCGGGCCTGGCCCGTCTCGGATCCTGACCTCGCCACCGAGGAGTCGGTGACCATGATCGTCCAAGTCAATGGGAAGGTCCGGGACCGCATCGAGGTGGACCCGGCCATAGGCGAAGCGGACGCTCGGGCGTTGGCCCTGGCCTCAGCACCGGTCGTCGAGGCGCTGGGCGGAGCCGAGCCCCGACGCATCATCGTCAGGCCACCCAAGCTGGTCAACATCGTCGCCTGGTCTGACTGATCCGTCCCTCGGACTACTTGAACCCGGCGAGGACCTCGTCCCAACGCTCCGCCGCCATCGAGTACGGGGCGTAGAAGGTGAAGCGGTCAACCACCCCGTCGAAGCGCGCCAGCACGGAAGTGGCGATGCTGTCGAGGGGTCCGACGACCGCGAAGGTGGACAGCATCTCGTCGTCGATGAGGGTCGCCATCTCGTCCCATTTCCCGCGTTTGGACAGGGTGTTGAGCTCGGTCTGCAGCCCACCCCACCCGTGGAGCTCGAGCACCGCCCGGTAGGCCGGGGTCGAGGCGTAGAACGCCAGCTGTTTCCTGACCGCTGCAGCGGCAGCCAGCATTCCCTCCTCGTCCTCGCCGGTAACGATGAATCCCGGATAGGAGATCTGCAGATCGGATCGACCACGACCGCTCAGTGCCGCCCCCCGCTCCAGGGCGGGGACGGTGACCTCGCGGAGGTACCGCTCGGTCGTGAACCCGTGGGCCAACAGCCCGTCGGCCACCTCGCCTGCCGTCTCTGTCATCTTCTCGCCCACGCCGGCAAGGAAGATGTCGGGGTTCCCGAACGGATTGGGCCCGGGGTCGAACATCGGCGTCATGAGCGTGTGTCGATAGAACTCGCCCCGGAAGGCAAGACGGCTCCCGTCAGACCAACTGGCCCAGATCGCCCGGATGGCCAAGATGAGCTCGCGCATGCGTGGGGCCGGATGAGACCACGGCATCGAGAAGCGCTTTTCGATGTGGGGCTTGATCTGGGAGCCGAGGCCGAGCATGAAGCGGCCTTTTGACTGGGTCTGCAGGTCGTTGGCCAGCACGGCGAGGTTCATGGGGTTACGGGCGAACGCCACGGCGATCCCGGTGCCGAGTTTGATGCGCTCGGTGTGCTCAGCCGCCAGCACCAGTGGCAAGAAAGGGTCGTGGTTGGTCTCGGCGGTCCACATCCCGTCGTAGCCGACCCGCTCAGCTCGTTGTGCCGACTCGATCACATCGCCCGGCACGAATCCGAGCCCACCGTCTACGTTCATGCGACACGGTAGCAAGGCCCTTGCCCCACCCGCTCCGCGGTCAAGCGCTCTGAAGCCCGGTCGTGGCGACCGCTGACTCGCAGGGGATCTGGCGTCGTCGCCGGTTCCACCGATGGTGCTGGCACGCCCCACATCACAGGTGGTGACCGCTGCAGCCCCGAGCGGTCACAGCCCCAAACGGTCGATTCCGTCGGTGTCCATTGTTTCGGCGCGGTCGGTCCTCATCAGGTCGACCCGATGACCGACGAAGGACGGCTATGGAGTGGAGAGCAGCAACTCGCCGGACAGGACGGTGTCGGACTTGCTTGGGAGGGAGCGTTGCTGTCGGACGATGGTCGTTCCCCGCTCACCAAGCGACGATCTCGCCGCGGTAGTCGAGGAACTGAAGCCCTGGTCGCCCGCGCTGGGCGTCGACTGTTGTGACGAGGTTGGGGATGCTCTCTTCGATGGTCAGTCGGGCGCCCGGTCCGCCGAGCTCGGTCTTGACCCAGCCAGGGGCCATAAGGAGCAGTGACCGTTGCTCGTGGTCGTGGCGGGCGCCCCAGCTGCGCATGAGTTGGTTGAGGGCTGACTTGCTGGCTCGGTAGATCTCGAAGCCACCCCGCTGATTGTTGGCGATGCTGCCTTGGCCGGAGGACATGATGGCGATCGTGCCGTTCGGGACGACGAGGCCGCCCAGCGTTTCAATGACCCGCATCGGGCTCAGTGCGTTGGTGATCATCAGGCGGGTGAACTCTTCTTCCGTGACGTTCGCCGTGGTCTCGTCTGGACCGTTGGTGACGCCGGCGTTGACGAAGAGGAGGTCGAAGGTGCGGGAGCCGAGCCGGCCACGAAGGGCCTGGACCTGCTCAGGCGCGTTGATGTCGACGTGCTCGATCACCAGCCGGCCGCCGGCGGTGTCTTGGAGGTCGTGCAATGCGGTGCGGCCTGGTCCGCGGACCGTGGCCACGACCTTTGACTCACGCTTGATGTACTCCTCGGCGATGGCGTAGCCCAAGCCGCGTGACGCTCCGATGAGCAGGACCGTCCCGTTCCGTGAGACCGGGCTCATGAGAGCTCCTCGCGCCGCGCCGCCACCTGGCAGTCTGCCCCAGAGGCAGGCGGTTCTGTGCCGTCGACCACCACCTGGGCATGGGCACTCGGGCGTGTCGGACTGTCTCCCCCGTGATTCAGCACATCACTCTCTTCTCGTATCCAGCGGCCCTGCCCCAGGGACGGTCGATTCCGGTACTCCTCGGTGGTCACGACTGCATCGAACTCCTTTGGCTCAAGGTGCGTTGGGCGATCCCAGTATTCCAGGCCCCGGTGGGAAGGAGGCCTTGGTGACCTCTCCGGGGCGAGCGCCAGTGGCAGAGATGCCCAGGGCGTCTCGATGGAGCCGCGAGTCGCCGTGTCGAGAACGCACGCCGGCCCACCTGTTGCCTAACGTCACCCACCTGGCCCAGAATTGCAGGGTGATCGAAGAATCGACGAAGTCCGGGGACCTCGGGCCACCAGCGGTGGGCCCGGCAGCGGTGCCGGCTTTGGTCACCGACGACGACCGTCACCAGTACGGTCTGCTGTTGGATCGCGCCGCCGAGCGCGGGCTGCTCACGCCCTACGACTACGAGCTAAGACTGGGTGATCTGGCGGCGGCTGACACCATCGATGAGATGAAACGAATCGTGAGCGAGCTGCCGGTCTTCACCGGGATCTCACGGCCACCGGGTCCTGCTCGCCAATCGATCATCCCACTCGCTCCGCATCGTCCACTGACGACCAAGCCAGCGCGTCGATCGATCAATCGGTGGGTGATGTTGGCGGTGGTGCTCGTCGTGGTGGTGGCAGCGCTGGTCTTCCTCACCGTCTACGCCAAGCATGTGGCCAATACCCTGGGCAACCCAGGGGCCACCCCGGCAACAGGTGTCGCCGGGCCTACCCCTCGCCTCTGAGGAACTGTTCGAGCTCGGCGGCGATCTCGTCTCCGCTCGGGACCTCCATCTCTGAGTCCATCGGAGTGATCTCCTCTGAGTCCAATGCCGCCTCGAGACGGCGCACCATCTCCACGTGCTCGGGGTTGGCCCCGATGAGCTCGTCGACCTGGAGACGGGAGTCCTCGCCTGCGCTGCGCAGGGCCGCGGTGTCGAGCACCGTGCCCGTGACGGCACAGAGGCCCTCGATCAGCGCCGCGCTGGCCTCTGGGTAGGGCATGGCCGACACGTAGTGGGGGACCCGTGCCCACATCCCGATGACGGGCACGCCGGCGTTCCCGAATGAGACCTCCAAGGCCGCCTGCACGCCGGCCGGGACCTCGAGCGTCCCGTGGACGGTCCCGAGCCTCCCGGCCAGGTCGATCGACTGGGGTGGGACGGTCGAGGCCAGCCGGACCGGACGGGTATGGGGGGTAGGAGCGGGGAACGATCCGAGCCCGACGACCGTTCGGACCTTCAGGGCCTGGGCCAGGCCGACCACGGCATCGATGAAGCTGGGCCACCTGAAGTCGGGCTCGGGGCCGGTCAGGTACAAGATGTCTGCGCCAACCTTGTCCTTGCCCGCCACGATCTGGATGGTCGGCCAGGTCAGTTCGGTGGTCACGCCGTCCTCCAGCCGGGCGATGGGCCGCCTGGCTCGCTGGTCGATCAGCATCTCGGTGTCGAATGAGGCCACGAGCGACGTCGGCGACGAGGCCAGTAGTTCGGCGATGGCCGCCGATGCACCCATGCCCGCGTCAACCCAGCCCTCGAGGGCCACGACCAGGACCGGACGTGTCAGCCGCTCGTCAACGGGCTCACCCCACTCGGGGTCGAATGCAAAAAGTGTCGAGGATTTTTTTTCGGTCACAGTGACTCCACTTCGGTCAAAGCCCGTTCACCCAACCGGCCGACATGGGAAGCGAACTGGTCGACACCGGAACGATCGCCGGCGGCTGCCCCACCGGCGTATCGAGCGTGGACTCCTTGAAGGATACAAGCCAATTTCCAGTAGCCGAACGCCCGGTAGTAGGAAATCTGGGACACGTCGAGGCCCGAGGCGGTCGCATAGCGCGAGATCAGCTCGGAACGGCGGGCGAACCCGGGAGCAGCAGTCGGGGTCACGCCGATCAGGGTTGGGTCGTCATCGCCGGGCTCGGCCCAGTAGACGAGGAGGAGTCCGAGGTCGGCCAACGGGTCACCCAACGTGGAGATCTCCCAGTCCAAGATGGCCTGGACCATGCCGTTGTCGTCGAGGACGGTGTTGTCCAGTCGGTAGTCCCCATGGACGATAGAGACCGCCTGTTGGTCGGGGATGCGGCTGGCTAAGAGATCGTGGACACGGTCGATGACAGCCGGACCGGTGACCCCTTCGACGTTCGACTGCGTGAACTGGCTGTGCCAACGCTTCAGCTGGCGTTCGATATAGCCCTCACGGCGGGCAAATTCGCCCAGGCCAACGGCGTCGACGTCCACAGCATGGAGCTGTGCGAGGGTGTCGACGAGCGAGTGACTGGCCCTCATCCGACCGGCTTCGCTCAGGACTGTGGCTGCCTCCTCGCTGCGGAGGATGTGGCCGTTGACGAAGGACATGACGAAGAACGGAGCGCCGTTGACCGACACGTCGGCGCAGAGTCCGAAGGCCCGTGGGACCGGCACCTCGGTGTGACCGAGGGCAGAGATCACCGTGTACTCGCGCTTCATGTCATGTGCAGTCGGGAGGACGTGGCTCACCGGCGGTCGGCGAAGGGCGAAGGTGCGACCGTCGGCACCGGTCACCCGGTAGGTGAGATTGGACCGGCCACCGGCGATCAGCTCGAAGGTGAACGGGGGCTTCGCTTCGCTGATCGATGCGGCGAGCCATGAACTCACCTTCTCGTGGTCGATTCCTTCGATCGCCGTGCCGTCGGCCAGCGGAACACGTTCCATGCCTTAGGACGCTACCCGTCTTGCCGATCGCCGTTGGGCCAGAGCCGACTGAGGGCCGGGTGTCCGACGAACCGGCCTCGCCCCGCTATGGCCGGCCGGCCACCGCCTCCGGGTATCGTCTGGCACATGGTTGACGTCACTGATGCCACGTTCGAGCAGGAAGTTCTCCTTCGGTCCTCCGAGGTCCCGGTGGTCGTGGACCTGTGGGCCCCGTGGTGCGGACCATGCCAGACCCTCGGGCCGATCATCGAGCGGGTGATCGACGAAACCGACGGGGTCGTGGCCTTGGCCAAGGTCAACGTCGACGAGAATCCTGCTATCTCCCAGAGCTTCAAGGTCCAGTCGATTCCCGCCGTGTTCGCCTTGAAGGACGGCAAGGTGGTCGACGGATTCATCGGGGCCCAGCCCGAGGCGGAGGTAGCTGAGTTCGTGGCCAAGTTGACCCCACAGCCGAGCGAAGCAGATCTGTTGGTGGCCGAAGGGATCGCCTCGGGAACCGAGGAGCCATTGCGCAAGGCTCTGGAGCTTCAGCCTGACCACCCCGGGGGGATCGCCGCCTTGGCCTCCCTATTGATTGCCCGGGGAGAGCCCGACGACGCCATTGCCTTGATGGGGAGGATTCCTGAGACTCCAGAGACCCGGCTGCTGTCGGCCGAGGCCCGCCTGGCCGCTCAGCAGGTCGACGTCAGCTCAGTGGGGGTTGAGGACCTGCTTGACGGCTTGCTCGACCGGGTGGGCACCGACCCGCCGGCCAGACAGGAGTTCTTGGATCTCTTGGAGACCCTCGGGCCGGACGACCCCCGTACCAGCGAGTACCGCAAGGCGCTGGCTGCCCGCCTGTTCTGACCACCGTCGACGGATGCGTCGATCGGCGCCACCTCGTAGCGGAGGCAGATAGGGTCGCCGCCGTGCACGCGACACGGCTCTCACTGGGCGACCGGACGTTCGACATCACCGATCGTGCCCTCATCATGGGCATCCTCAATCGCACACCGGACTCCTTCTATGACAAAGGGGCGACCTATGCCCTGGACGACTTGATCCGACGAGCCGAGTCCTTGGTCGACGAGGGCGCCGACCTCCTCGACGTGGGTGGTGTGAAGGCCGGGCCCGGTCCATTCGTCGACGAGGGCGAGGAGATGGATCGGGTCATACCGGCCATCGCCGCCTTGCGGGCCCGCTTTGACATCCCGCTATCGGTCGACACCTGGCGGGCATCGGTCGCCGCCGAGGCCTATGCGGCCGGTGCCGTGGTGGGCAACGACATCAGTGGCTTCGCCGATCCCGGCTATCTGGCCGCGGCCGCTCGGGCCGGGGCGACCGTCGTGGCCACGCACATCAGGCTCGGTCCTCGGATCCCTGACCCCGACCCGGTCTACGACGATGTCGTGGCGACGGTGAAGGGCTATCTGATGGAGCGGGCCACATGGGCCGAGGACGCCGGCCTTCCGAAGGACAGGATCGTCCTCGATGCCGGGCTTGACCTCGGCAAGACGGCGGAGCAGTCACTCGCCCTCCTCCGGGCGTCGGACCAGTTGGCGTCGCTCGGTTTCCCGTTTCTCCTCTCTGCCTCCAACAAGACCTTCCTCGGGGTCGTCCTCGGACTGGAGATCGGCGAGCGTCGAGAGGCGTCGCTGGCGGCCACGGCCATGGGCGCGGCGCTTGGATGCCGGATCATGCGGGTCCATGACGTTGCCGCCCACCGTCAGGTTTGCGCCGTGCTGGCCGCCATCAACGCAGCACGAGCGGAGTCACAGCGGGTGGCCGCACCATGAGGCGGCCGTTTCCATGATGGCGACCTCGACCGGCAGTGGGTCGACGTCGGACACGGAGACCAAGCCTGTGTATCTGGTCAAAGGGAGCGACCCCTCCCTGGTCGCCCAGGCCGCACACGTGCTGACCGAGCGGCTGGTCGACGGGGGTGACCCCTCCCTCATTATCGAGGAGTTCGGGGGCCCGGCCACTGACCAGTTCGACGTCGGAGCCGTGATCGACGCCTGCACAACACCCGCGTTCTTGGTCCCGCGTCGAGTCGTCGTGGTTCGCGAGTCGGGCCAGCTGAGTGCGGCAGATGCCAAGCGCCTGATCGAGTACCTGGCTGACCCGTTGGCCACAACGGCACTCGTGCTGGTCGGAGGCGGTGGGACGGTCCCCCAGGCGTTGTCGAAGGCGGTCGCCGCCACAGGACTGCTGGTGGACACATCGGTCGGCACGGGCCGGGCCAGGTCGCAGTGGCTCGCCGACCATCTAAAGGGCGGCCCGGTTCGACTCGACGGCCCGGCGACCACCCTCCTGTCGGATCATCTGGGCGAAGACATGGGACGGCTCGAGGGCCTTCTCGACACCCTGGCCTCCGCGTACGGAGCCGGGGCCACCGTGTCGGTCGATGATCTTGAGCCGTTCCTCGGATCGGCCGGCGCCCTCGCCCCGTGGGATCTGACCGACGCCATCGACGCCGGCGACACGGGAAGGGCCCTCGGCGTGCTCCACCGGATGCTGGAGGCCGGCGAGCGCCATCCTTTGGAGGTAATGTCCCTCCTCCACCGGCACTATCGCCAGATGCTGCGCCTTGACGGGGCCGGGACCAACTCGCCCGAGGAGGCCGCCCAGCTGCTGGGCATCAAGAGCGCCTTCCCGGCGAAGAAGGCATTGGCCCAGGCGCGTCGTTTGGGGTCGACGCGCATCGGTCGAGCCATCCAGCTCTTGGCCGAAGCCGACCTCGACGTTCGGGGCGCCACTGGGCTCTCGGGGGAGGCGGTCTTCGAGGTGCTGGTCGCCCGACTGTCCCGGTTGGTGAGGACCGGGCGGTAGGTCGGCTTCTGCCTCAGGTCCCGGCCGTGTCCCTCGACTGACTTCCGTTGTCGGCGATGTTCTCGGTCCAGTTGACACCGTCCCAGTAGCGGAACTGGTGGTTCCTGGTCGGGTCGGGTTTCCATCCGGCAGGCACGGCAGAGACCAGACTGTCGGCCGTGGCGACGAGAGTGAGTTGCGGCTTCGACCTGGAGCGAAGGCGCGGCGGGCGAACTGTCCGGGTTGCCTCGCTGCTGAAGAAAGTGCTGCTGATCTCGATGGATTTGATCGGCGCGACGGCCGGAGGCGAGGCATTGGGATGCTCGCTCAGCGCCGCCACCTCCTCGAAGCTGGCGAACCCGAAGGCCTCACCCGCGGCCGGCCGGGCATCGGCTGCCGATCGGTTGGCTGACACGAGGCTCGGTACTGGGCCCCGGGTCGTGGCCGGAGTGGACAACGACGTCGGGGCCGAGGTCGAGCCCGAGGTCGATCGGGGTGGGCCTTCGGAGGTGGCGACCGAGGGCTGGGTGGAAGTAATAGCCAGAGGTTCGGGCGCCGTTGCCACCGTGTCGGGTTGAGTGGTCGTTGCCCGCCCCGCTTCAGCCGCGGCCACGACGGTGGGCCGGGCCCGGAACACGTACATGCCCAGTCCGATGAGTGGGAGGAGGACAACGAGGATGAGGTAGGCCGCCTTGCTCTCGTTAGCCAGTCTCCATGCCCATCCTGGCTGACGGCACAGGTCGATGGCCCCAGCCAACATCGAGATCCCGACGAGGGCCGCCACCAGCTCGATGGACATCGTGGATGTAGCGGTGATCTGCCCACTCATGAGGTTCAGTCTCCTGTTGGTGCCGACTTGGCGGGATGGGGGATGGTCGGGGCTTGGACAACGGTGCAGGCGTTGGAGTACGAAAGTGCGCAGTGAGGTGCCAACTCTTTACCACGCTAAGTGTTAACTACAGCACGTAACGTAGTCAACCCTTTCAGCGAAAATCCCGGGAGGCTGGGACGGGCCCGAGCTCGAGGGGATCGAACCGCTCGGCCACCAGGGTCATCGACCCCTCCGATCGTTCGATCCTTCCCCGCACAAGGAGGGCCGGACACGATCGGGCGACCGGTTTCCACCGTATCCATGCTCCCCGTGAGCAGACGATGTCGACCATGCCGGTCTCGTCTTCGAGATTCAAGAAGACCGCACCCCGGGCGCTTTCGGGCTGTTGGCGATGGGTCACCACGCCACCGACGGTGATCCGGTCGCCGGTCGACCGATCGGACAGTTCACCGGCGGTGAGTACTCCCCGTCCGCTCAGCCCCTCGCGAGCGAGCTCCATGGCCGTGATGTCCGGGGCCATGCCGAGGGACCAAAGGTCGTCAGCCACCTCCTCCCACTGGGTGGGGGCGGGGAGGGGTGGGGGATCTGCCCCGGTGACCATGCCCGGAAGACGGTCCGGGGTGGCCTGTGAGGCCGCCCCCGCGCCCCACACCAGTGACCGCCGGTCCGACCTCGGCGATGGCCGGCGGCCGCTCGAGGTCGATGTCTCCTTCGGCTCGATGGAACGCAGGCTGTCGAGAGCCCCGGCTGTGGCCAGGGCTTCCAACTGGGGACGGGTGAGGCCGGCCCGACGGACCAGGTCCTCCATGCTCGTCCACGGCCTCCCAGTGGCGATCCTTGCCGCTGTATCATCGCCGATGCCGCGTACCGAGGACAGGGCGAGACGGATGGCCGGACCGTGTGGACCCGTGTCGTCCCGACTGTCGTCCTCGGGGGTGACCTTTTCCAGGCTGGCGTCGGCCAGGCCGTCGTTCACATCCGGTCGCCGGACGGCCACGCCGTGGCGCTTGGCGTCGGCCACCAGGCTCTGGGGGGACCAGAACCCCATGGGCTGGGCATTCAGCAGCCCGGCGGTGAATGCCGCCGGGTAGTGCACCTTGCACCAAGCGGTGGAGTACACCAGATGGGCGAAGGCGACGGAGTGGCTCTCTGGAAACCCGAAGTTGGCGAAGGCGGCAAGGGCTGCGTACACCTGCTCGGCCACGTCGGTCGAGACCTCCCGTGCTGCCATGCCGGCGAAGAGCCTGTCCCGCAGACGGGCCATCCGCTCACCCGATCGTTTGGCGCTCATGGCCTGACGCAGCTCGTCCGCCTCGGTCGGGGAGAACCCAGCCACGTCGATGGCGATCTGCATCAGCTGCTCCTGGAAGAGAGGCACCCCAAGGGTCCGCTCGAGAGCCGGCTTCAGCAGTGGATGCAGATAGGTGATGGGCTCGGTTTTGTTGCGACGGCGGATGTAGGGGTGGACTGCATGGCCCTGGATCGGCCCTGGGCGGATGAGGGCCACTTCGATGGCGAGGTCATAGAAGCAGCGTGGCTGGACCCGGGGGAGCGTGTTCATCTGGGCCCTCGACTCCACTTGGAACACCCCGACGGTGTCGGCCCGGCACAACAGGTCATAGACCTGAGGGTCCTGGTCCAGGTGGGCGAGATCGATCTCCACATGGTGAAACTGTCGGACCAGGTCGACCATGTTGTGCAGGGCGGTCAGCATGCCGAGGCCGAGGAGGTCGAACTTGACCAACCCGGCTGCGGCACAGTCGTCCTTGTCCCACTGGAGGACGCTGCGACCGGGCATGCGGCCCCATTCGACAGGGCAGACCTCGACTACCGGCCGGTCGCAGATGACCATGCCCCCGGAGTGGATGCCGAGATGGCGGGGGAAGTCGAGCAGGTCGACAGCCAGGCTCTGTACCAGCGGCGGGAGGTCGGTCCGCTCGCTCAGTGACTCCCCCCGGTCAACCGACTTCGACCAGGCATCCGCCTCTTCGATGCTGTGTCCGAGCGCCTTGCCCACGTCTCGCAGGGCCGAGCGTGAGCGGTAGGTGATCACGTTGGCCACCTGGGCGGCGTGCAGCCGGCCGTANNCCGAGGGAGACGGCGTCGACGTTGGTGATGCCGAGGGCGTAACAGACTGCCGACGTGGCGGCAGACCCCCGGCCCTGGCAGAAGATGTCTTGGCGCCGGCAGAAGGCCACGATGTCCCAGACGGTCAAGAAGTACCCGGGAAATCCCAGCTGCCCGATGACGCCGAGCTCGCGGTCGAGCTGGGCCCAGGCTCCCGGGACCCGCTCGTCATGGCGTGGCCCGTACCGGTCGGTGGCACCCTGGCGGACTAGCTCGACCAGCCAGGTCTGCTCGGTGTGCCCGCTCGGCACAGGGAAGTCGGGGAGCCGAGGGGCCACCAGGCGGAGGTCGAACGCACAGGCACCGGCGATCTCCGCGGCCTGGTCGACGACACCGGGCCACCGGGCGAACCGTCGACGCTGTTCGGCTTCTCCCCGCAGGCAGGCGGTTGGCGAGGAGGGAAGCCATCCCTCCAGGTCCTCCAAGGTTCGCCTGGCCCGGACGGCAGCCATGGCCGTCGCCAACGGGAACCTCGCCGACGTGGCGTAGTGGACGTTGTTGGTGGCGACCGGGGCAACACCTCGTTCGGTGGCCAACAGGGCCAGGACGTCGTTCCGGGTGGTGTCGATGGGGTTCCCGTGGTCCCACAGTTCGACGGCCAGATGGTCCCGACCGAACCGGTCGATCAGCTGGTCGAGGGCCTGGGCCGCCGTCTTCGGTCCCCCTGAGGTGAGTTCGGTGGCGAGAGCACCTTTGCGGCATCCGGTGAGGATCTGCCAATGACCGCCGTGGTGCTCGGCCAGGTGGTCGAGGGTGATAATCGGCCTCCCCTTCTCCCCGCCCTCTAGATGGGCCTCAGCGATGGTCCGGCTGAGCCGGGCGTATCCCTCGGGATCTCGGGCCAGCACGACCAGGTGGGTGCCGTCGGGGTCGGGCATTCCGGTACGGGCATGGGAGACACCGGCCCCGGTGATGGTGAGTTCGGCCCCGAATACCGTGGGCAGCCCGAAGGCCCGGGCGGCCTCGGCGAAGCGGACCGCTCCGTAGAGGCCGTTGTGATCGGTCATGGCCAGCGCCGACAGCCCAAGCCTGGCCGCCTCGGCGGCCAGTTCCTCGGGGTGGCTGGCCCCGTCAAGGAAGGAGAAGTTGGAGTGGGTGTGGAGTTCGGCGTAGGCCACGGGCGTCCCTGGCTATCCGTAGGTCGCTTCGACCCACCAACGGCCCTGTTCGACGAGCAAGAGGTGCGTGTCTGCGCTGGTGACCGCTTGCATCCGCGCACTCCGCCGGCGGGACCTTGACCACCAGCGCTCGTCGGACGGCCACGGCCCCGCCCAGGCCGTCACCTCGGACCAGGGGCTCTTCTCCACCGACAGGCGATGGGGAATGGCCGTGAGGAGGCCCCGCCCTGTCACGGACAACGGCGCTCCACCACTGTCGATCAGGTCGGCGGGAAGGGGAGCGGGATGCACGACCGCCGGGGCTGGCGGGGGAATCTGGCCGGGCCAGGGGGCGCCAAGGCCGGAGTCGGCGTCACCCTCCTTGGCGTTCCAGGTCACGAAGCGGGCCTGCTGGGCCGGTCCCCGTCCCCCTTGCAGCCGGGCCATCACCACGCCATCAGGCCCGATCAGCGTCTGTACAGTGGCCAGGGATCGAACTGCCCGGGCATCGGTGTCGCTCACCCCTCCCCAGAACTCCGGCTCGACCGGGGTTGGGCCGCCGGGGTGCCGCCCTTTGCTGTTGCGCTGGTGGTCGATGCGGAGACTGGCCGTTGGCTGGCGCAGCTCGCGCAGTTCGCCGCTGCGGCCCGTGGCCACCATGTGACAGGCAATCCCGTCGGCCCCGAACCGACCGAGGACATGGGATTCGGGAAGAGCAGCAAAGTTGCCGACGGTGCGGATGCCCAGTCGATTCAGCAGTTCGGCCAGTTCAACATGCCCGAGGACATCCACTGGGAAGGGGGCCAAGAACTGGGGCGTGCCCGATGGGGGGACCACCACACCGCCGGTGCGGGCGGCCAGAAGGGCAGCGAACAGCCCATCGGCCACTCCGACCTCGACAGTCGTGATGTCGGAGGTGGCCTCGATGAGCAACTGCCCCAGTACGTCCTCGCCGCCGAAGTAGCGGGCCGGCCCGCGAGCCGGCAGGGAGCAGACACCCGGCCGCACCGTGGTGACCCACGGGCAGTAGGCCTCCACTGCCTCGACGACCTTGACGAACGACCGGAGGGCATCCCCGTCTTCATCCTCGACGAGGAGATCGGGGCACCGCACCACGAAGAGCCGGTTCACGGCCGTCGTGCCAGACGGGTCACAGCTGCGCCGACCGTGAGGCCCACGACGGAGCCATCGTGGGCCTCGGTCACCTCCCCGGTGGCCGACGGCAGCCACAGGTGGTGATGGCGAGAGCGCACAGCCGACCGCCGCCCGGTGGCTGTCACCGTGACCCGGCGCCGGCACAGGTACCCCTCCCCGGAGCCAATGCCGTCCCAGCGCATATCGCTGACCCGAAGGTGCACGTCGGGATGTTCGGGCCATCCCGCCCTCCCGGGCACCACGATCAGTACCGACCGGCGCTCCCTGACCCTTGCCACCAGCCGGCGGGCCATGGTTGGGCGTGGTGCGAACGGAGGGCACAGGACGACCGCATCGAGACCGTCGATCAGGGCGGCGGTTACCTCGGCCCAGGCGACCCCCGGTTGGGGTACTACGGCCAGGCGGGCCAGCTCGACGCCGAGATCTTGGGCGGCCATGGCCCCGAGGCCGGGAAGCCCGACCACCGCCCCCCACGAGCCGGCGGTCGAGGTGGCGGCCAATAGGGAGAGGGTCAGGCTGACGGCCCCGTCCCCGGCTGAGCCACCCGGGGTCGCTCCGCTGACCACGATCGTGCTCCCTCGACGCAGACCGCCGTCAGGGAAGAGGCCGGCCAAGGGGGCCAAGACGGGGAGCAGGCGGGTCTGACTCGCCGCCACCGGCCGGGTCCGTTCGGCCAGGAGGGCCAGCGCCTCACGGTCCCGCTCCCGGCTGGTGCCCTTCGGGACTGACGGTCTAGCCGATTCTACGAACATATGTTCGTAGAATATCGCCCGGAATTTCTTCTGGTCAATGGCGATCAGTTCATCTGCGGTTCACATCGATTGGCCGGCGCGGTCGCTAATATGAATCTCACCAGAGAGAGGAGGTGGTCCAACTGAGCAGTCAACGTTTTGGGACCCTGGAGGTGGCTGGCCGCTAAGGCGGCTCGCTGTACCACCTGGCGAATCCCAGCCAGACACCCACTGGGTGACTTAGCCGGACCCAGGTCCCATCCGGCGCCTCACGGGAATCCCAGTGCATCACAATCAGCAACTTGTACCTGCAGGGCGCCTCTCCGGAGGCGCCCTGCAGCGTTCAAGAGGCGAACTCAGGGTCGCATCGTCGTCTCGTCCACGTCCAAGGCGGTGCGCACGCCTGTCGCCACCCGATCGGTGACCTTTCGCCGGGCGACCATATGGTCGAGTTCGGCTCGCTCGGCCGAGATCACCAGTTTGCGGAGTTCCAGCTCGGCCTCGAAGTGGCCCCGGGGGCCGACGCCGGCCTCGCTCCCTTCGCCGAGGCCATCCCGGTCGGCGATCCCCGACCGCATGGTCTCGAACCGACGATCAAGGCGAGCCAGTTGGGACTCGTACCCGAAGCGGATTCTCTCGATCACTTCGGCCGGAAACCGGTCCTCCCGAGCCAGCCCATCGATCTGGGACAGAGCCATGACAGTCAGCCGGCGTCGCGCCTCCACCACCAGCACGGCGTCTTGTTCATTGCGGGTTACCAGTCCGAGCCGACGGATCAGTGGTGGGAGAGTCAGGCCCTGGCCCACCAAGGTGGCGACGATGACCGCGAAGGTGAGGAACACCAACAGGTCCCGTTGCGGGAATGACTGAGGCAGGGCCAGGGCCGCCGCCAGGCTCACCGCCCCACGCATGCCGGCCCAACCAACCACGGTGGTCTCCCTCCATGACCGGGCGGCGTCCTCCGCCCCACCGAACAGCTGCTGGCCCCTCGGCAACGCCGTGGCCGCGAAGATCCAAACGAAGCGCGCAGCGATCACCGTCCCGACTACGGCCAGAGCCTCGATGAGCAGTGAGCCCGACTCGCGGTTGACCAGGCTGTCGAGGATCGGCCGGAGCTCGAGGCCGATCAACAAAAAGGACATACCGGTGAGCAAGAAGACGACCAGGTCCCAGATCTCCCGCTGTTGCAGGCGAGCACCGGCAGTGAGCGATGCCGAGCCGTAGCGGCCGAAATAGAGCCCTGTCGCCACCACCGCCAGCACGCCGGAGGCCCCCAGCTTGTCGGCGGGTAGATAGGCGGCGAAGGGCAGGATCAATAGCATGGTGTTCTCGATGACCGGTGTCTCGGTGAACCGGAGCATGCGGGTGCCGAACCATCCGACGGCGAGGCCTATGGCCACGCCAACCACCACGGCGAACGCGAACTTTCCCACGACATCGATTGCCGTGAAGACGGACCCGACGGCGGCGACGGCCACTTGATAGGCGGTGAGGGCGGTGGCGTCGTTCATCAGACCCTCGCCACCGAGGATGGTGACCAGTCGACGGGGAAGCCCGAGCTTCCCGGCAATCTGGGTGGCGGCCACCGAGTCGGGAGGGGACACGATGGCGCCCAGGGCGAAGGCCACCGCCCAGCTCATCCCGCCCACCAGGGAATGAATGACGACGGCCACCGTGGCCATCGTGACGAGCACCAGCCCGACGGCCAGCAACAAGATGGGTCTCAGCTGGGACCGGATCTCCCGAGCCGAGGTGTCGAGTGTGGCGTCGTAGATCAGTGGCGGCAGAAACACCAACAAGATGAGGTCGGGTTCGAACTCAATGCGGTGGTGGATGGGAATGAGGGCGACGCCAACGCCGGCGATGACCAACAGGATCGGATAGGCGATCCTCAGACGATCAGCAATGGTGGCGATGACGACGATGCCGATCAGCAGGCCGATGCCATCGGCGATGCTGATCATGGACCGGCCGGCCTCTCTGAGCGGCTAGGAGCGTCGCCCCTCACCGGGACCTGGCCTGTTTGTTGGCTGCCAGAGTTTCGGCCCACGCACGCATCAATGCCGTCCCGGTCACGCGCCGGCTCACTCCGGCGCGTGGCATACCGCTTCGACATTGTTCCCATCGGGATCCCTGACGAAGGCCCCGAAATAGTTCTCGTGATATTCGGGGTGGATCCTCGGTGGATGAAGAACCTCGGCACCATCGGCCACGGCGGCGTCGAAGAAGGCAAGCACCGAGGCGCGGTCCGCGGCGGTGAAGGCGAAATGGCTCTCTCGGAACCCGTCCCCGATCGCGAGGGCGCCGAGCCAGAAGGTCGGCCTGTCTGTCCCGAATCCCACCACGTCCTCGAATTCGACCAGCGGTTGCCCACCCAGAGGAGCGAGCACCCGCGTGTAGAACCTGGCGCTAGCGGACAGATCGGCACACTGGATCGTGACATGGTCGAGCATCGTCTTATGGTGCCACTGTCGTCGGCTCGTCCGGACGACCCCCTGCGGCCGTTCGATGCACTTCTCGGCCCTCACCGATTGGGACGCTCCGTCGGTCAAGGCGCTTCTGCGCTCTCCTTCAGGCCAGCCAACGTCGCCGGAATACCGGTGTGTGCGGCTTCGGTGCGGTTGTCGATCTGCGCCTGGGCGTCGTCCCCGTACCGTTCGGCGAACACGGCCCGACCCGCGGGGAGAAGCTCCCAGGTCTCGGTCACTTCGGTCCCTCCGTCGACCCGGGTAAAGGTGTAGTCCCAGCGGACCAAGGATCCCCCGACGACGAAGGCGAACTCGTGGCCCCGCTCGGCCGCTACGACTTGGGAGTGGGTCTCCCACGTACGCTCCGGCACCTCGTTGCGGCCGGTGAACCAGTCTCCGACACGACCGGTGGCGCCTTCGTCCCACCAGCATGCCTTGCAGATGGGACTCCACTCACCCATGCGCGTGACGTCGGCCACCATGTCATAGAGGGACTCAGGTGACGAGTCGATGATGATCGACTCGCTGTAGGTCAATGAGCTCATGTCCAAGTATTGACCGTCCCCGACGGGTGGGGCATCCCGACTTGCGTTGGCCGATGGCGAAAGCGTCGCTGCCAAGTGGCGTGTGCCATTCCCTCGGTAGGGCCACGACGTCGGGGTGACGCGCCGAGCGGAATGGTCGACCACCTTGGCCGTGGTGGAGGACCGCCCGTCAGCAGATGGAGCAGTTGGCCCTCCCTCAGCCCTCGCCCGCCGGGCCAACCCTCATCTACAGTCAGGCCCGTGGTCGAACAACAGGTTGTGGTGAAGCCCCTATGGGCTCTGCCGTCGCCGGATCCCGATGCCCCCTGGCTAACCGAGGAGTGGCCAATGGGGGAGCTACCCGCCGGCGTCGATGTCAAAGGCCTGATGGATCAGGCCTTTGCCCCTGATGGTCCGGTTCAGGACACGTACGCGGTGGTCATCGTCCATCACGGGCGGCTTGTCTTCGAGCGCTACGGGGGACTGCTGCCCCAGTGGGACAAGCCGGGCAAACCGGTGGTGCGTGAGACACCGCTGCTGTCATGGTCGATGGCCAAATCGATGCTCCACGCTGTGGTCGGCATGCTGGTCGCCGAAGGCCGGCTCTTCCTCGATGGGCCGCCACCGGTGCCTCAATGGGGCGAGGTCGGCGACCCTCGTCGGGCCATCACCCTCCAAGACCTGCTCGAGATGCGAGATGGCCTCGACTTCGTCGAGGACTATGAGGATCCCGGGGCCTCCGACGTGTTGCGGATGCTCTTCGGCGATGGGCAAGCCGACATGGCCACGTTCGCTGCCGATCGGCCATTGGCCGTGGCCCCGGGCACCCGGTTCAACTACTCCAGCGGAACGAGCAACGTGATCTCCGGTGTCGTCGGCCGCGAGGTCGGGATGGGCGACGCCTATCGTCAGTTCCTCCAGGACAGGCTGTTCGGCCCCCTCGGCATGGATTCGGCCTCGGCCAGCTTTGACGACGCCGGGAACTGGATCGCCGCGTCCTATGTCTACGCAACCGCCCGTGACTACGCCCGCTTCGGCCTCTTCTATCTGCGGGACGGCCTGTGGTCGGGTCGTCGGCTGTTGCCCGTCGGATGGGTCGACCATGGCCGCACCCCACGGTCGGTGGATCCCGATGACGGCGACTACTACGGATCACACTGGTGGACGCGGGACGGTCCTTGGGGCACATTCTGGGCGTCCGGCCATGAGGGTCAGTTCATCGACATCTGCCCGGCCCTGGATCTCGTTCTGGTCAGGATGGGTCGCACGGACGCTGATCACGCCGAAGCGCTGAAGCAGTGGCGCACAGAGGTGATCGAGGCCTTTGGTCACGCACACAACAAGGGGGAAGCCCATGGCTGAACATCGAATTGACGTAGCGGACGACGAGGGGGTCCGACTCATCGCCTTTAACCGGCCAGATGCCCGCAATGCATTCGACGTCGCCATGTACGGCGCGGTGACCGACGCCCTCAATGAAGCGCTCGATGATGACGGGACGAGGGTCGTGGTCCTCACCGGCCGGGGCAAGGCCTTCACGGCCGGACAGGACCTCCGCGAGATGGCGGCCATGGCGACAGGATCGGCTCCGCCGGGAGCCGGTAGAGGGTTCCCAGGTCTTCTCGACGCCGTTGTCGGCTTCGACAAGCCCCTACTGGCCGCCGTCCACGGCGCCGCCGTCGGTCTCGGCTGCACATTGCTCGCCCATGTCGACATGGTCCTCATCGAAGAGGGATCGAGGCTTCGAGCTCCCTTCGCCGAGATGGGGGTTCCACCCGAGGCGGCCAGCAGCTGGCTCCTGCCCGAACGGATGGGTTGGCAACGGGCGGCCTCCTTGCTGCTGGCGTCGGAGTGGATGGACGCCGCCGAGGCCGTGGAGGCCGGGCTGGGGCTCCGGGTCTGTCCTGCCGGGACGGTCTTGGACGAGACCATGGCCCTGGCCCACCGGATGGCCTCGTTCGCCCCCCACGCCACCCGCCAGATCAAGCGCCTAATGACCGCCCCACGGCGTGGGGAGATCGACGCCGCTCGGGCGCGGGAAGACGAGGCCTTCGCCGCCCTGTTCTCCGATCCGGCCACCAACCCTGGGACTCGTCTCACGGCCCGACTGGACGGTTGAGCCATGCGCATCGGCATCACGTCGTTCCTCACCGACCGGGCCATGGCCCCGGCGGCGCTGGCCCGGGCGGCCGAGGACCGAGGGTTCCACTCGTTCTACGTGCCCGAGCACACCCATCTGCCCGTAAGCGCGGATGAGCCCCCCTCGCTCGTCGAAGGGGTGCACCTAGAGGACTACCGGCGTAGTCTCGACCCTTTCGTCGCCCTGGCCACGGCCGCGTCGGTCACCGACCGCATCGTCCTCGGCACCGGGGTGGTGCTTCCCGCCCAGCACGACCCCATCGTTCTGGCCAAGGAGATCGCCACCCTCGACCATCTGAGCGGTGGCCGGGTCGTCCTCGGCATTGGCTTTGGATGGAACAAGTTGGAGGCTGCCGACCACGGGGTGGTGTTCTCCGAACGTCGGGCTATCGCCCGAGAGCACATGCTGTGCATGCAGGCCCTGTGGAGCGAGGAACAGGCCGAGTTCCACGGCCGGTATGTCTCGCTCGACCCCTGCTGGAGCTGGCCGAAGCCGATCCAGCAGCCGCGCGTGACGACGCTGGTGGGGGGAGCGGCCACCCCGACGGTCTTCGCCGCCATCGCCGAGTATGCCGATGGTTGGATGCCTATAGGGGGGAGGGGCCTGTCCGACGCCCTCCCCGTGCTGCGTCAGGCGCTGGCCGAACGGGGACGAGATCCCGAGCTCCTCCGAGTGGTTCCCTTCGGCACGGTCCCGAGCGATGAGAAGCTGGCTCACTACCAAGCTTTGGGCATCGGGGAGGTGGTACTCAGAGTGCCGTCGGCACCGGCCGACGAGATGCTGTCTGACCTCGACGCTTTCGCCGGCTACGTCGAACGGTTCGCCTAACCCTCCAACATGCCAGGCCCAAGGACCCTTGGCTCAGGCGTCAGCCGACTGCGCCGCCGCGGCGCGACGCATGAGCCGAGCCTTGCGGTTGGCAGCCTGGTTCTNNGTTCTTGTGGATGACGCCCTTGGCCGCTGCCTTGTCGATCCGCTTCACAGCCAAGCGCAATGCCACTTCGCTGTTCTCTGCTCCCTCGTCGATGGCGACGAGGGCCCGCTTCGTGCGGGTACGGAGCTCGGAGCGGACCGCTTTGTTGCGGGCCTGGCGCTTGACGGTCTGGCGGTTGCGCTTGATCTGGCTTTTGATGTTTGCCACAGGTGGTCCTTGTCGTTTTTGATGTCGGGTGTCAGCGCCAACTGCGTTTCGACCCAGCGGCACGGGAGATCGAATCCGGACACCCTTGATGAGGGCCATTCCGGAAGACAATGAAGAATAGCAGGCCAGCGTCCCTGTTCCCACCCGGTGCCAGGGAACAGAAGTCTGGCGGTCGGGAGGCTCGCGCCCGGTGCCCGGGACGACGTTGCCGGAGCGACGGCCTTCGGTAGGTACGCTTGCCATCTCGTGCTTCCAGTCGAACGAATCCGCAACTTCTCCATCATCAGCCACGTCGATCATGGGAAGTCCACCCTGTCCGACCGAATCCTCGAGCTCACAGGGGCTGTCGACCCTCGGCTCATGCGCGAGCAATACCTCGACTCCATGGACATCGAGCGGGAGCGGGGCATCACCATCAAGGCGCAAAACGTCCGCGTGCCGTGGCGGGGGCACACCCTGCACCTCATCGACACACCTGGTCACGTGGACTTCGGCTACGAGGTGAGCCGCTCACTGGCGGCATGCGAGGGCGCAGTGCTGCTGGTCGACGCCTCCCAGGGCATCCAGGCCCAAACGCTGGCCAACTGCTATCTGGCCCTGGAGAACGACCTCGAAATCGTGGCCGTGCTCAATAAGATCGACCTCCCCGCCGCCGATCCGGACCGCTGTGCGGCGGAGATCGAACAGGTGCTGGGCCTCGACGCCTCGCTGATCATGCACATCTCGGCCAAGACCGGCGCAGGGGTGCCGGCGCTGCTCGACGCCATCGTGGAACGGATACCCCATCCGACAGGTGACGCCGACGCACCGCTGCAGGCGCTCATCTTCGACTCCTCTTATGACCAGTACCGGGGTGTCGTGAGCTCGTTGCGAGTGATGGAGGGGACGCTTCGAGGGACCGATCGCCTTCGGTTCATGCAGGCCGGCGACAATCACGTGATCGAGGAGATCGGGGTACGCACGCCGGTGACGGTCCCGGTTGACGAGCTCGGCCCGGGCGAGGTCGGCTATCTGATCGCAGGCATCAAGGATGTGGGCGGCGCCCGCTCAGGCGAGACGGTCACGACGGCGGCCAACCCGGCGAGCGAGGCCCTCGAGGGCTACCGCGACCCCAACCCAATGGTGTTCTGCGGACTGTTCCCCATCGATGGCGATGAGCTCCCTGACCTTCGCGACGCCCTGGAGAAGCTCCGCCTCAACGACGCCAGCTTTACGTACGAGCCCGAGTCGTCCCGGGCCCTCGGGTTCGGGTTCCGCTGCGGGTTCTTGGGCCTGCTCCATATGGAGATAGTCCGTGAGCGGCTCGAGCGGGAGTTCGACCTGTCGCTCATCGCTACGGCGCCGTCGGTGGCCTACCAGGCCTTCTTGGACAGCGGGGAAATGGTCGATGTGGACAATCCAAGCGAGCTGCCCGACCCGACACATCTCGACCATGTCGACGAGCCGATGCTCCGAGCGACGATACTCACCCCCTCGGAGTACACCGGCACGGTGATGGACCTATGTCAGGGGAAACGGGCGGAGATGGTCAAGATGGAGTACCTGTCCCCCGAGCGGGTCGAGTTCGTCTACACGATTCCCCTGGCGGAAGTGGTGGTCAACTTCTTCGACCAGTTGAAGAGCAGAACCAAAGGGTATGCGAGCCTCGACTACGAGCCCGACGGTTACTCCACGGCCGATCTGGTCAAGGTCGACGTGCTGATCAACCACACGCCGGTGGACGCCTTCTCCACCATCGTGCACAAGTCCCAGGCTGACGTGTACGGGCGGCGCATGACCGACAAACTTCGCGAGCTGATCCCGCGTCAGATGTTCGACGTTCCCATTCAGGCGGCCATAGGTGGCCGGGTGCTGGCCCGAGAGACGGTGAAGGCACGTCGCAAGGATGTTCTGGCCAAATGCTACGGCGGTGACATCACGAGGAAGCGCAAACTTCTCGAGAAGCAGAAGGAGGGGAAGAAGAAGATGAAGAACATCGGCCGGGTCGAAGTGCCCCAAGAGGCCTTCGTCTCCGCCCTCAAGCTGGACGACTGAGCCTCAGCCGACCAGATCGCGATGCCAGTCCGCTGCTGCCTCGATCGCCGGCCGGCACAGGTCGCTCGTTCGCCTCGGCCGCCGACCCAGGCGACCGGCAATGGGGTCACGGGCGATCTCGGATCGGGTGAACCACTCACGCGAGCACTGCGCGTGTAGTCGACGATCAGGTTGTCGAGGCCGTCGGGACGCGCGTCGCGGTTGTGGCTGACCACGACTCCGGCCGTGTGTCCCTTGGTTGTTTCGACGGCTCCTCACTCGGTGCTGAGCTGCACCAAGCTGTTGCCTTGGCGCGCCATCGGCGCAGGAACGTGGAGGACGCGCATCGAAGAGCTGTACCGGGCCACCCGTGCA
>PLSY01000283.1 GCA_003164275.1 Acidimicrobiaceae bacterium
TTTAGTGGTATCGGAAACCAGAAGACATTCGAGGGCGTCATCCATCGGCTGCCCTGGGTTCGCGCTAGGAGCGCACACTCAGCAGCACAAACCGCTGAGGCGGCAGGAACTACGTGGGCAGCTGGATCTGTTGGGCCTCAGCCAAGAGGGCGGATCGGTCGGCACTCAGGATGAACCCATCGGATATAGCTCTGTTCAAGCTGGTTTGGTAGGCAGCGAGGTACGCGCTCTCGGTCGGGTACAAGCTCGCCAGCTGGGCTGGCGGGAATGGAGTCGATGATCCAAAAAGGGAACAGATCTCGCTCGTTCCAGCAGGGGCAGCTCCACTGAGGGTTGACACTGGGACATCAACAGCGGGGGTGCGCACCCCGCCAATCACGTTTCCATATTTATCGAGTGCCAGCTTCGCCGGGCTGGTTGAGGCCAACTTGAACGGGGGCGGAGTCGGCGGTGCCTTGCCGTCGACAACCCAAGCATTGAAGGCGGTAAATGCTGCTTGGACCACGTTGTGCTGCGGACCGTCGTTGACAGGAGTCGTGCAGCCGAGGGCCCCAAGGGCCGGACCGACAAGATAGGCGTCAGCGTGCGAGGTGCCAGCGACTTCCCAGGTCCGGATCTTGGCGGTGTTTGGTTGTTGGGCCGGGGCGAATCCCAGCTCAATGAGATCCGTCTGCGTCTCGAACATGAAGACCGGAACTTTGAGATCGGTTCGGATGCGCAGATCCTTGGGTCCTTCGTCCGAGGTGATGGTCGACCCGCTCAACGGAGCGCCGGTGCCACCTCGACTGTGGATGAAGATGCCGTCATACACATTGGTACGTGGCTGGATGGCGTCGGCGTAGGTCGTCAAGTAGTAGGCAGACTGCGATTCGCCGGTGGCCACGATGTGCTTCGGGCGGAGACCCCCGAGCGCGATGTCCTTGGGAGAGTTCAGTGCCTTCCCTATCTGAGCGAACATATCCAACGAATATTGGTCACCTGGATGGAGCAGGGAACCGTAACGAGCTGGCTCGGCGGCGACGAGCCCTCCGGTGTTTCCTGACACCTGGCCGAGGATTGCCTTTCCGCCATCGACACCCAAGGACTGGGCTGACACAGCCACATAGGCGTAGCCCTCTCTCATGAGCATCGGATTCAAGTAGTCCCAGTCGGGTGCCGACTCGCCTCCGGATACGTTCATCCATTCGACGACCACTGTCCCGTTGAAGTGGGCCGGGTTGGACGGCCTTCGGACCAGGATGCGGGTTCGGTAGGGAGCCGAGGTTGTCGGTTCAACGGTCCACCTGCCGTTACTCGGCGTTGAGTTGGCCTTGAAAGCGCTCGCCGTTCCCGAGGCAAAGAACTCTTGTTCGACATAGCCGTACGTCGCAAGCCCAGTGGGCAGAGCCGAGAGAGGTTCGACGACGTGCCCGTTGGTGATGGGTCCAGTAAGAGTGGCAGCACTCTGATAGGTCACGTTGGAGTCCTTTGAACTTTGCGTCGACGCCATAGCGTTCCCAGCGGAACCGACTCCAAAGAGTAGAACGACCAGCAACCCGGTAGACGCTGTAACCCAAGCCATTTTCGGACGGCCTTCAGACTTCAACTGGATCCGCCGCACAACAATCCCCCATTTCCCAAGCACCGACACACTATCTCGCCTCCGTATCTCGCCGAATGTCGGAACGAGTTCGTTTGTCGAGCAATCGAGGAAGATAATGCATCGATCCGCTCAACGAAGCTACAAGACTCGAGGTCGTCCCGACGGACGTTTGTCCGACGCTGTCGATGTACGGCCAGATAGCACTTGCCCCGGTCAAGGCTGGAGGCTATTTGTTGTCTCGACCTTCGTCGTAACATGCGCTAACGGAGGTACACGTGATAATCGACCCATGTCCGTCCCATGTGCCAAGGCCGCTCGGCAGCGTCTGCACGGTCGTGGCTGGTGACGTTTTCAAAGTAGATGCGTTCGGACTCCGAGGAGCGGCCCTCCTGAGCTTCACTGCAATGGCCTCAGCTGACACAGCTGAGGTGCATTGTCTCTCGCCTATCCCGCTCCAGAAGCCGGACTGATCCGGTTCTTCATGACCGGGGACTGATCCGCAAGATCTGCGTCGGCCTCCATATTGAGTCCTTATAACGCCCGAATCGAGCGGTTTACATGCTTGGACCCAGCGGGTAACATGCTTGATATGGACTTCCAACTAGAGGTGCTGGAGGAGGCGCTCGAAACGCTGGGTGCAATCTTGCAGGATCGCCGAACTCCGTACGAGCTCCTCGCTGTCGGCGGAAGCACCCTGCTACTACTTGGGCTCATCGATCGCCCGACCGGGGATCTGGACATCATCGGTCTGGTAGAAGGGGGCGCCTTCCGGAAGTTGGATGAACTTCCTGATCCCCTGAACGAAGCAGCACGGCAGGTGGGTGTGGCCCTGGGCCTCGCCGAGAACTGGGTCAATACTGGCCCTGCGACGTTGATGGATCACGGACTCCCTGACGGCTGGGAAGGCCGGATTGTCAGACGCCAATTCGGAGGGCTCTGGCTGGATCTTCCTGCCCGTGAAGACCAGATCTGCTTCAAGCTTTACGCTGCGGTTGATCGAGGGCCCAACGACAAGCACTTTGAAGATTTGAAAAAGTTGGCCCCGACCGATGCCGAGTTGCTGTTCGCCGCTCGGTGGACCGTTACGCACGATCCTTCGGAGGCCTTTCGGGGGGAATTGCTGAAGTGTTTGTCTTTCCTGGGAGTGGAGTGCACAGATGCCGATATTTAACGATGCGATTGAAGCCGCTGCAACCATTCGTCAGAACATCGTTGATCTCTACTGGGGTGCGTGGTCCGAACTGGGTGTCTCCGGGTGGGGGCGTACACATGGGGACTGGGCCATCGATCCCGAGCCGCTAATCGCATTCACGCCCGCTGTCGCAACGGAAGACTCGCGCCTGCGAGACGAAGTGACTGACTGGTGCATCCGCAATTGGCGTCACGTTTCTCAAATCCGCCTGCGCCACATTCTCCGAGATCACGACCTGGAGTCGTCGGAGGAATGGGGCGAGTTTGCGGCCACCGTAAATCGGTCAGCGGGATCAAAGTTTCCTGGTGCCACAGAACCTCGTCATTACCAGACCACTGGACGATCAACGTTGCGGCCGTTAACCGAACCATCCGCCGTGTACCTCCGAATGCGTGCTGTATTTGGACTAGGCGCACGTGCTGAGGTCCTTCGATACCTCGCTTTCAGTAAGGAACGGTCTACGGCGGCGGTGCTCGCCTCACAGACCAACTATGCCAAGCGAAATATTGCGGACACGTGCGACCTTCTTGCCCAGGCGGGGTTTTTGCATTCAAGGACAATTGGGAACCGGCGATACTTCTCGCTCACAGACGAGTCTGACTTCATGCACTTTATCGGGGAGATACCGTCTGAGACCCCAGATTGGTCCGCCCTTCTTCGCGTGATGTCGCAGATTCTCCGCTGGACTTACTCAGCGGAAAGAATGAAGTCGAAGGTGCTGATGGTAGAAACGCATGAGGTCGCCGCTGCCGTCGAAGACGACTTGGAGTCACTGGGGATTGCTCCGGCCCCACATATCTTCGGCGAAGAGTTCGTTGACGTTTGGGCTCGATGGGCGAAAGTAGTGACAAAGGAACTGTCGCTAGGTCATTGGCCGGTGCGTGACCAACCAGTCGTCGCAAGAACCGGGAAAGGCCGAAGGGTTCGTGCTGCTAACAGGGCTAGCTAAGAATCCCACCAAAAGCCCGAGGGTTCTCGCTCAAGGCGGGGGAGTCGACCTCAGCTGACGCAGCTGAGGTCGCAGCTACCACGGCCGAGGACGGCCAGCCACTAGGCCCCCGCGCTCATCTCGCTAAACCTAGGGGAGTCAGCGCTTTTCCTAGGCGGTGGAGTTTTTTTTGGATTTTTCGCTCTGCACCTCAATCGCCCGTCAGTTCGACTCGCACTATCGGACCGACGTCTTGACCGTCCCGAGAGCGTTGAAGGATTTCCAAACTGCTCAACTGTTTGGCTCTTCTGCGCGTGTCCGTGGCCAGTTTTAAGTCCTCGCTGATGGCCAGAAAAGTCCCCACCCCATGAGGCGGGATGTTCACTTCGTTTCCAGCGTAGATCGGTCTCCTTTCTGACGCGCTTCCTTCATGCGGAACGACTCGCCGTCGGTGACCACGATCACGCTGTGGTGGAGTAATCGGTCGAGCAGGCTGACGGCCGTCGTGTGCTCGGGGAGGAACTTGCCCCACTGCTCGAAGGGCCAGTGAGACCCGATGCCGAGTGACCGTCGCTCATAGGCGGCAGCTACCAATCGGAAGAAGAGCTCAGCACCGGTCGAGTCCATCGGGGCGAAGCCGATCTCATCGATGATGATGAGGTCGGCTTTCAGGATCTGGGTGATCACCTTGCCGACCGAGTTGTCGGCCAAGGCCCGATAGAGAGTCTCGACGAGGTCGGCGGCGGTGAAGTAGCGGACCCGGTGACCGGTCTCGACGGCGTGGTGTCCGAGGGCGACGAGCAGATGGCTCTTCCCCGTGCCCGCCGGGCCGACCAGGCACAGATTCTCCTTGGCCCGGATCCATTCGAGGCTCGACAGGTAGTCGAAGGTCTGCCTCTTGACCGAGGAGGCGGAGACGTCGAACTCCTCCAGGGTCTTGGTGACCGGGAAGGCGGCCACCTTCATCCTGGCCCGTGCATTGGAGAGATCCCGGGAGGCGATCTCGGCATCGATCAGGACACGCAGCAACTCCTCGGGCTTCCATCGCTGGGTCTTGGCCGTGACCATCACCTCGGGGGCCAGGTTCCTGATGGCCGACAGGCGCAGTCGTCTGAGCCCGGCCTCGATGTCGGCCGCCAACGGCGGCGGGGTGGCACTCATGACTGTCCGCCCATGGCGTAGTCAGACAAGGACCGGGTGGGCACGCTGGGGAGGTCGACGATCAGGGCGTCGCCCCGCCGGGTCGGGCGAGGCAGGCCTTGTTGCGAGTTGAGGATGGAGACGACGTCGGCCGCCCGGAAACGACCGAAGGCAACCGCTCGCTCCAGGGCAGCAATGACCGACTCCCGACCGTGGATGGCCTCGAGCTGGGCCAAGTCGGACAGGTCCCGGGCCAGACCGGTCATCCCCTGGGCCGCCGCCCCCTTGATGAAGGCCTCGGCCACCGGGCCGAGTGCGCAGAAGGCCCGCTCGTCGGTGCTCTTTGGCCGGACGAGCCGTTGGGGTGCGGGTCGTGGACCCTCCATAGTGGTCATCGTTGACCGACGACTCACCTGGAGAAACGACCAGGTGCTCGGCGATGACGTCGGCGCCGCTGACGATGGTGATCACCCCGTCGCGCACCCGGAGCTCGAGCGTCCTGCCGACATACGTGTTCGGCACTGAGTAGCGGGCTGAGCCGAATCGGACGCAGCTCAGGCGGTCGACCTTCCTCGTCACCGTCTTGCCGATCTGGGCCCGCAGCGACGGGAGCGGGGACAACAGCTCCCGCTCGGTGGTCAATCTTTCGGCGGGAATGGCACAGATCTCCGAGTGGACGGCGGCATTCACCTCGTCGCACCAGTGCCTGCCTTTGGCATTGGCCGTGGCCAGATCCGAGACGCTCAGCTCCTCGGGGATCATGAGGTCGGACTTCACGTAGCCGACCAGGTTCTCGACCAGGCCCTTGCTCTCGGGGTCCGCTCCCTCGCAGAAGTCGGGGCGGAAGTCGTAGTGGGTGGCGAAGCGGACATAGGCCGGTGTCGGGATGACCAGGCCAGCGACCGTGCCGCCCTTCAGACAGCCCATGCGGTCGGTGAGGGCTGTCTTCGGGACGCCGCCCATGCGCTCGAAGCACTCCGCCAGGGCCGTCATGGTCGCCTCGGCCCCCAGGTTGTCGGCGAAGGTGACGAAGCGAAACCTGCTCCAAGCCGAAACGGCGCAGAACGCATAGAGAGGGCCGATCTCACCCCAGTCGAACACCAGCGTCTCACCCGGGGCCCACACCCCAGGTCTGCGTCCTCGGTGGTTGGCCGACCGCCACTCGGCCTTGGCCTCGGCCACCAGTCGGCGGAAGTTCCGATCGGAGCCGACATAACCGGCGGCCATCGCCACCGGCAGTAGTCGCTTGGCCGAGATGCGGCCCTTGGTCCGGGCGACCGTCTCGACCACCACTTCGACCACGCTGTCGTAGTTGTGCCGAACGACGGCTTCGCCGGCGTCAGACCGGCGTTGGCGTTCGACCGATCGTCTGACTGTCTTGTGCGTCGTCCCGCAGATCTCGGCTGCGGCCCGATAGGAGCCTGTCTCTCGATAGGCGGCATGGATGTCCATGTGTTCCAGTGATGAACTTTCAGGCGGTGCCTGCCGGAGTGGTGTGACCCATAAATTTCCTGGCCACTCCGACCGGTGTGCCTTCCTGAGGACCTGTCGGCCATTTCCGGCAGGCACCAACCATGCATGTGAACCCAGAGGTTCGGTCACCAGCGTGACCTCATAGGAGCTTGAGTTCAAGACCTCTCATCACTGGCCTGTCCGCTCCGACCGATCCCTGGGACCGATCAGAAGGAGAACTACGTCATGGCCCCCACCCGCCGGATCATTGTTGGAGTGGATACCCATTCCGCCACCCACTGTGCCGCCATCATCGATAGACACGGTCGCCTCCTCGGATGCGCCGAGTTCGCAGCATCAGCATCTGGCTATGACCAGCTCATAGCGTGGGCCCGGAAGTTTGGATGCGTCGGTTCAGTTGGCGTCGAGGGAACCGGCGCTTATGGCGCTGGACTCGCACGGCACCTGGCAAGCCTCGATATCGAGGTGTTCGAAGTGCCTCGTCCCGACCGGCGCCTCCGGCGGAGCCGCGGTAAGTCAGACACCATCGATGCTGAGGCCGCGGCACGGGCCGTCTTGGCCGGCACAACAACCATCGCGCCGAAGCTGGCCGACGGCCCGATCGAATCTATTCGCACGCTGCGAGTTGCCAGGATGGGCGCCATAAAGGCCAAGACGGCGGCGGTCAACACCCTGAAGTCGATGATCATCACGGCACCCGAACCGCTCAGAGCCCAGCTCCCGGCTTCGGGGCTCCCCAACAAGATCATCGGAGCCTGCCTCAAACTCCGACCCGACACCACCCAGCTCCACGATCCGACGCAAGCCACCAAGGCGGCGTTGCGCAGCGTGGCTGGTCGAGCGAAAGCACTTCGCGAGGAGGTCGCAGTCCTCGAGCGTCAACTGTCCCAACTTGTTGCCGAGGTAGCGCCCACCGCCAATGGAACCTTCGCTATGGGGCCAGACACCACGAGTGCACTACTTGTTGCCATCGGCGATAATCCTGATCGACTGCGATCTGAAGCTGCCTTTGCCCGCCTCTGCGGCGTCGCTCCCATCCCAGCATCTTCGGGCAAGACCAATCGACATCGTCTGCATCGAGGGGGAGACCGCTCCGCGAACCGAGCTCTCCATATCGCCGTCATTGTGCGAATGCGCTATTGCGAGCGCACCCGCGCTTACGTGGTGCGCAGAACCGGGGAGGGCCTCTCCAAACCCGAGATCATTCGCTGCCTAAAGCGCTACCTCGCCCGAGAGATGTTCCAGGCCCTGCGCACCGCTTACCAGGCACTCCATAGGCCGACTTGATCTATAGGAGCGTCCCGGTTCAGCTCCTTCAGCATGTCGATGTCGAGGGCCTGGTCGGCCACGATTCTCTTCAGGCGCTGGTTCTCCTTCTCCAGCTCCTTCAGCCTCTTGGCGTCGTCGGCTTTCATCCCGCCGTACTGGTTCCGCCACCG
>PLSY01000252.1 GCA_003164275.1 Acidimicrobiaceae bacterium
CTCCAGGAAACCCAGGCCGGTTCACCGTGGAGAATTCCAACAACTGGCGATAGTCGGTGGCGTTCGGCGTTATCTATGGATGGTCCCCAAGGATCGACACGCCTTCTCCTTCGAGATCGACATGTGAAGCCTGGCGACCAGTCATTGCCAGGACTAGGGAGACAAGCGGTCCCGACACCTCTGGTCCTGTTCCGTGGGACCAGTCGCAATCTGTTGCGCGGAGGGACAAGCCGTCTATCCGCCGCTTTGCACCGATGAGGAGATTCGAGTTCTTCCAGCTGTCGGCAACCGCGATTAGTGCGATCTCGGGCGACGTGTGTGTGAGTCCAAGCGGACGACGGATGTCTTCACCGTGAACAACTATCTCGCCCAGCATGGCCATCACCGGGGCAGGCGGATGGTTGGTCGTCGTTGTCCGAGCGCGCAATCGACTTACCAGCTGGTCGGGACCAATCGCCGCAAGCCTCCTTGCAGCCCGGTCGGCGAAGACGTTGAAGCGGAAGCCGGCCGAGATCATCTCCTTGTAGAAGTTCAAGGGCGTCTGTTCAGCGGCCGCCAGGACGTGGCCAGCGGTGTTCTGCACACTCCAACCGTCGCACCACGACCGACTTTCCCATTGGTCAGACGTAAGGGTCGACCACGTGTCAGCCAGGGCGGAGCGTTCCGAATGAATGTGCTTCCAGGTCTCCTCGGACTTCATCGCCAATTCCTTCCGGCCAGAGTTCGAACTGTCTTACCCTACCGATCGGAGGCAGAACCCGCTCGCTCGGCGTTCGAATAGTGGATCCGATCCGCAGCAAGACCCATGGCGAGCTCCTCACTCCCCTGCCATGTCCGAGGGATCGTGGGACTCGCTCGGTCTCGGTGGGTCAGAAACCAACCACCCGACATCCCTATGTGAACGCTCTCAACTAACCGTGGAAAACTGGGACCGTGCTCTCCGATCGTGCGTGGCGGCCACGTTCGTCGAATCTGGAAATCCATGTCGTCCCATAGCAGCCACGTTGTCACGCACTCAGTGTCGCAGCCGCAAGAGGGCGACCGTCCCCCACCCGAGGTCAGCGGGGCTGTTGCTGCTGGTGACTCTGGCGCGAGGGCGAGATCTGCCGGCGCCCTCGGTACCTCATGAAGGGATCACTATCCCGAGGATCGGTCTGCCTTCTCGTGGTCGTCCTCGCCGCTGTCTTGGTCGGCGTGGCCTGGCACTCACCCCAGGCCGTCGCCGCCGGTTGGACCCCTTCCTACAATCAGGACTTTCCTGATCCCTCTGTCATGGTGGTCAACGGGAACTATTACGCGTACTCCACGCAGGTCCAGGTCGAGAACGTACCGGGCACAACATCGTCTGATGGGGCCGACTGGACTGGCCGATCAGCCGACACGTTGCCCTCACTGCCATCCTGGGTGACTTCAGGGCACACATGGGCGCCTTCTGTGGCCCAGGATGTCAGTGGGCAGTTCGTTATGTACTACTCGGCACTCGACGGGTCCATTGGGGCCGAATGCCTGGGACGGGCGACATCTTCGTCGCCCAACGGCCCATTCGTAGACGACAACACTGCTCCAGTGCTCTGCCAGCCCTCCTTGGGCGGATCAATCGATCCCGATATTTTCACTGGTGACGACGGACAGAGCTACCTGATCTGGAAAAATGACGGGAACACGGTGGGTCAGCCGACCTACTTATGGTCCGAGTCGCTTGACCACAATCTCCAGCTGCAGGGAACCCCTACGCCGCTTCTGGGTGACGACCAAGGATGGCAGGGTGACTCTATTGAAGGGCCAAACATGGTGCAGGCCCAAGGCACGTTCTACCTCTTCTATAGCGGAAACCTCTACGCAACAACCCACTACGCGATCGGGTTCGCCACCTGTAGCTCGCCACTTGGCCCCTGCACCGACAGTCCGGAGAACCCGGTGCTGGTCAGCAGGCCCGGCATGTCGGGGCCAGGAGGTGTCTCGTTTTTCACCGGCTCCAATGGTCAGCTCATGATGGCGTTTGCCGCCTGGCCCGGTCCGGTCGGGTACCCGAATGGGGGGTATCGGGCGATGTATGTGGCCTCGGTTTCGTTCGAAAACGATGTACCTCTATTTGACCCGGTTGTTGCTTCCCCGAACGGGCAGGGATATTGGGAGATGGCGTCGGACGGTGGCGTCTTCGCCTTCGGAAGTGCTCCTTACGAGGGGTCGATGGGAGGCCTGTCGCTCAACGAGCCGATAGTGAGCACTGCAACGGACCTAAGCGGCGGGTACTGGCAGGTGGCCTCCGATGGAGGCGTCTTCGCCTTTGGCGCCGCCAAGTTTTACGGATCAATGGGCGCTTCGCATCTGAACTCGCCCATCGTCGGCATCGCCGCGACCCCTGATGATGGCGGATACTGGTTGGCGGCCGCCGATGGGGGCATTTTCGCCTTTGGCGATGCAGCCTTTTATGGATCCATGGCCGGAGCGCATCTTGAATCGCCTGTTGTAGGGATCGCCGGAGACCCAAGTACTGGTGGCTACTGGCTGGTGGGGGCCGATGGTGGCATCTTTGCCTTTGATGCCGGTTTCGACGGGTCGACCGGGGGCATCCACCTGGCACGATCCATCGTCGGCATCAGCTCTACCGATGATGGCGGCGGCTACTGGCTCGTCGCCTCCGATGGCGGCATCTTCGCCTTCGGGAACGCGGCCTTCTACGGATCCCTGGGAGGGCGGACCCTGAGTGCTCCTGTGGTTGGCATCTCCGCGTCGCCCGACGGTGGCGGCTATCGGCTCGTGGCCTCTGACGGCGGGATCTTCAGTTTCGGAGACGCCGCGTTCGAGGGGTCGATGGGCGGACGACCGCTCAACGCACGGGTGCTCTCGGTCGGCACTGCTTGGAAGTGACCAAGCCTGGCGCCTCACCCAGGACGTCTCGAGCAGACTGCTCGAACAGCGGCCATATGCCGAGATCCGAGTGCCAAATACCAGGAAGGTACGGCGCTCCCGACCCCACTAATTGACTGAGACGGAGCAAGGTTCCAGTGGGTGGGAGGTCCCTCACCTCAGCGCCGCTTCTCCTAGCCCCACTGCGCCATCGAGGTCCGTGGCAGCGTCCTCCGCCGGAGGTGGAAGGACATAGCTCGCGGCGAGGGTGGCGTGCGCCGTACCGGCATGAAGATTGACCGGTCCCAAGTCGTCGGTGACGGAGTCGTCATTCAGAACTCGCGTGACGGCATCGTCGCCACGGACTCCTGGTCGAGATGGCCGGGGCGGTAATCGCCTAGAGGAGCTCGTCCAACCCAGCCAGCAGGAACCGAACGAGAAGAGCGGCTGACGTTCCGATTGGGCGCACGGTTGACCGGAAGCAGCCTGCCCCGTCAAGCCAAGGTGCCACCCGATGGATCACCGCTCCGGCGTTTGGTCACGCCCCCCTGATCCCGTTGAGACCACGTCGGGGTCGGCACACTGCGGATCGTCCCAGACGGAAGGCCATCACTGAGTGATGCAGTAGTGAAGGTGAGCCACTCCGCTGCCGAAGCGCCGCTCATTGAGCAGCTGAAGGTCGAGGCGCTCGTGCGTGGGGAGGGCGTGTTTGCCGCCTCCCAGCACGATTGGCCAGAAGAACAAATGACACTCGTCCACCAGGCCCGCCCCAAACGCCTGTGCAGCGAGATCAGCTCCGCCCACCGTGAGATCCTGCGTTTCGCCAGCCTTCATCTGCCGAATCGCCTCGACGTCGAACTCCCGCTCAAGGGTGGTCCTCCCGCTCGACACCGACGCCAGGGTCGTCGAGAACACGACCTTTTCGGCCGCCCGCCAGATGTTGGTGAAGTCCACGACCCAGGGCGGCTGGTCGGCGATGGGTGCGGTCTCCCAGAAGATCATCGCCTCATACATGCGGCGTCCGTAGAGATAGATGCCGACCGAGCGCTCAAGGTCGTTGATGACACTGAAATACTCCTCATCAGGGTCACCCCAATCGATGCCTCCGTCCCGATCCTCGGTGTAACCGTCGAGTGACGTGTTCGCCACGTAGATGAGCTTGGCCATGGTGACACCTCCGACCGGCACCTCCCCCAAGATAGTTCGCACTGACCGCTCCGGACTGCCGCCGACAAGCTTGACCGTTATTGCGATGGCGGCTGTTATGTCGAAGCCATGGAGAGCGATCGGAATGGGAGGAAGGCAGTGGTCACCAGGTTGTACACCTGGTCGATGCCGGCAAGGGCGGCGCCGATTGTGGTCGGTTGTCGAGCATGACGGCGAGTCCTCGTGTCGTCCCGCCGATTTCGGCCGCAACCTCTTGAGCCCGCTTAGGGTTGCGGTTGGTGATGATCACGTCGTCACCTTGCTCGGCGATGAATCGCCCGGGTCCGCTGCTAGCGCTACCAGCAGTGAGGTAGCCACGTCTGATGTCCCTTTCGTTTTTGCCGGGGCTAGTGGAGGGAAGTGATCTGCTCGATGTCGTACCGGGCGCGAAGATCGGCCACAGCATCGGCGTCCGGTCGGCCCTTGCTTTCCTCCATGATCGCCATGAGCTCATCGAAGTAGTTCTCGTGGCCACCGGGAACTGAGGATTGGAAAAAGACCTTCACCGGCTGGTCGGTCGAGTTGCTGAAGGCATGCGGAACGCCTGGGGGCACGAACATGAACGCGCCTGGTCCGCCGGTGACGAACGTCTGTCCCGTTGGCGATTCCCACGAATGCCAATCGCCGACAGCGCGATCGATCGGCTCGAACGCCAGGACGTCGAGCTGGCCTTCAATGACGTAGAAGATCTCTTCGCCGGTGCCATGCACGTGAGCGCCGACATCAAACCCTGCTCCAATGACGATCTCGAAGGTCGATGTCAACGCCGGGTGGTCCATGGTCATCTTGACCGTTGCGTCGAGGCTGCCGCCGACTATTCGACGTCCCGCACCGGGCGGGTGGATTACGCCGCCCGACATCAGGCGCGGGTGGTGATCTTGGTGATCCGCCGGGTTGTGATAGTCGGCGGTGTTGCCCCTGGCGGCATGGCTGGCGCCACGTGGCCAGCAAACCAGGCACGGTGGGCTGCCTCGGACTCCCAAAGTTCGTCGACCTGGAATCCACCGTCGGTCGGGCCGGCGGCGTGGGCGATGAACCCGTCTGTCGCCTGAAGTCGGGGCAACAGCGCCGCCGTTAGCTGTTCGTAGTCGCCCTGGGTGGTTCCTGGCATGTCGCTGGTAATCATGATTGTCATCTGGTCCTCCCAAACGTTCGTCTGCGGTGCTCGCGAGGAGCGTAAGTCCGCTGGGCTACCAAGGAACAACAGTTTCTAGCGATCGCATCTATTGACGGGATCAATGGGTCGCTAGAGTATGCCGATGGACCGCTCAAGAGTCGATCTCAACCAGGTCGACCTCAACTTGCTGGTCGCCTTCGATGCCCTCATGTCCGAGGGCAGCGTCACCCGCGCAGCTGCACGTCTGAGCGTCGGTCAGTCGGCCATGAGCTCCACGCTCGCCCGGCTCCGGAAGCTGTTCGACGACCCGCTTCTAGTGCGCGAGGGTCGAGGACTGGTCGCCACCCCGTTGGCCGAGTCACTAGCCAAGCAGGTGCGAGAAGTCTTGGACCAGATCGAGTACATCCTGACCGATCCCACCGACTTCGGGCCGGCCAGCGACACACGGACGTTCACTATCGTCGCCAGCGACGTGCTCTCAGTGATTCTGCTCAAACCGCTACGAGCGCGACTGTCCGTCGAGGCGCCCGGCGTTCGCATCCAGGTTTCTCCCCCGGTCGTTGATGACGCCGAACGCCTCATGCGCAATCAGGTAGATCTCGTCGTTACGCCTCGCGACGCGTTCCCGGACTACCTGAACTTTCGGAGCACATTTCTGTTCTCTGACCGCCACCTCTGTGCGGTCGACGTCCACAATGAGGCCGTCGGCTCGACGCTATCGTTGGAGGAGTTCAGCTCCCTGCCCTACCTGGCCACCACCTGCGGACGCGGGATCACAACCGCGGAGGCGCAGCTCGATCGGCTCGGAGTCTCGCGAAACGTCGAATTCACTACGAGCTTCGGTTTGGTCCCGACCCTGCTGAGCGGTTCTCGAATGATCGGGTTGGTCCACGAACGCCTGGCCCTCGCCATAGCTGACCAGACGACCCTCCGACTGATTGAGCCACCGGTGCCCCTGCAGCCGATCCACATGCTGATGCTCTGGACCAACTCCTCCGAAGCCGACCCCGGCCACAGCTGGCTGCACCGTAAGATCACGTCGCTAATCGCCGAGCTGGACGAGGCCAAACGGCCACAATGGTCGCCCGCCGCCAGCACCTGGCCACACCACCGCGACGAGCGGCCGCCGATATTGCCTGATTTCACCCCGTCATACAAGCCCCACGACCCCAGTCGGCTATAGCCCGTACCCTTTCCCAGGGTGCCTCAAAAACCGATCTGCCTCAGCTGGAACACTTGATCGGCATTCTGCACTCCCGTTAAGTAGCCCATAACGCGCTTCGACCCTTTGCGCCAAATGCATGGCAGAAGTGTTGGTACACGGGCGATTGACGCATTAGGTACCCGACCGCAACCGGCAGCGAGGATTGAAGCAGCCCGCTGACG
>PLSY01000189.1 GCA_003164275.1 Acidimicrobiaceae bacterium
CGTGGCGACTACAAGCAGTCCGAGTACGGCAAGGTCATCCTCCCGCTCACCGTGCTCCGCCGGCTCGACTGCGTCCTCGATCCGACCAAGGCCAAGGTCATCGAGCGCTACGCCAAGATCCAGGGCACCATCGACAACGTCGAGCCGGTCCTCCGATCAGTCTCTGGCGAAGGCTTCTACAACATCCACCCGCTGGACCTCCCCAGGCTGCTGGACGACCCGAGTCAGCTGGCCGCCAACCTGCGCGCCTACATCGCCGGCTTCTCCTCCGGAGCCCGGGAAGTCCTCGAGAAGTTCGACTTCGACACCCAGATCACCCGGCTGGACCGGGCCAACCTGCTGTATCTGGTGATGTCCAAGTTCGCCGAGATCGACCTTCACCCGGACCAGGTGTCGAACCTCGAGATGGGGTACCTCTACGAGGAGCTGATCCGGCGCTTCTCGGAACTCTCGAACGAGACCGCCGGAGAGCACTTCACTCCACGCGAGGTCATTCGCCTCATGGTGAACCTGCTCTTCGCCGAAGATGCGGACGTCCTGACTAAGCCGGGGATCATTCGCACGATCTTCGACCCGGCCTGCGGCACCGGCGGGATGCTGTCGGTGGCGGAGGACTACCTGCGCCAGCTCAACCCCGGCGCCGGTCTCGAGGTCTACGGCCAGGAGCTCAACGACGAGACCTACGCCATCTGCCGCTCCGACATGATGCTGAAGGGCCAGGAGGCGTCCAACATCGCGGTAGGGAACAGCCTCTCCGACGACGGCCACGCCGGGAAGACCTTCGACTACTGCCTGGCCAACCCGCCGTTCGGCGTGGAGTGGAAGAAGATCGAGGACAAGGTCCGCGAGGAGCACGAGAAGCTCGGTTTCCGCGGTCGCTTCGGTGCCGGCCTCCCCCGCATCAACGACGGTAGCTTCCTGTTCCTCCAGCACATGATCTCGAAGATGAAGACCGTGGCCGAGGGTGGGTCGCGAATCGCCATCGTCTTCAACGGCTCACCGCTGTTCACCGGCGCGGCCGGCTCTGGGAGAGTCGGAGATCCGGCGGTGGATCATCGAGAACGACTGGCTCGAGGCGGTCGTGGCCCTGCCTGATCAGCTCTTCTACAACACCGGCATCTCCACGTACTTCTGGATCGTCTCCAACCGCAAGGCTCCAGAGCGTCGAGGCAAGGTGCAGCTCATCGACGCCCGGGCGTTCTGGTCGAAGATGCGGAAGTCTCTCGGCGACAAGCGGAAGGAGTTGACCGACGCTCAAATAGCTGAAGTGACTCGGCTGTACGCCGAATTCACCGAGAGCGAAGAGGTGAAGATCTTCCCGAATGAAGCGTTTGGCTACCAGAGAATCACGGTTGAGCGGCCGCTGCGCTTGCGATGGGAAATCGGAGCCGATGCAGTTGACCGCCTAGCTGAGACGAAGCAGTGGGCGAAGGCGTCGGAGATCGAACGGGAGGACCTCTGCCTTCGCCTCCGTGCCCTGGAAGGCGCCGTGACGGCCGACAAGAAGACCATGGCAGCCAAGGTCGGTACCGTTCCCAAGTCTGTGGAGAAGCAATTGTGGGACATCCTGGGGGTGGCCGATCCCGGGGCGCCGGTCATCACCAACCGGAAGGGTGAGCCGGAGCCGGACCCTTACCTGCGCGACAACGAGAACGTGCGACTGCCGGAGATCCCCGTGGCGTGGGAGGCGGATGTCACTGATCGGCTGGACTCGATCGAATTCCGGGGGATGATCGACCACTACATGGCGGCCGAGGTGCTGCCCTACGTGCAGGATGCCTGGGTCGATTTCGGTAAGACGAAGATCGGGTACGAGATCCCATTGACCAGGTATTTCTACAAGTACGTGGCGCCGCGACGGCTGGTCGAGATCGACGCCGAGATCAGGGCACTGGAGGCAGAGGTGCAGGCCATGTTGGAAGAGGTGACGGAGTGACTACCTGGCGCCCTCTGAAGAGGTTCTGCGCATTGCACTCCGAATATGGACTCAACATAGGGTCTGAGCACTATGTGGATGGCGGTGTTCGCTTGGTTAGGACAACCGACATCACTTCCGCAGGACACCTCACTGGGGAAGAGTCGGCCGTGTTCGTTTCAAGGGAAGACGCCGAAGGTCGGGAACTTCAGGATGGAGACTTGCTGTTCTCGCGATCCGGGACTCTTGGTCGGTGTCTCTTGTATGACGGCCCGCCCCGCGCCGCCACCTTCGCTGCCTACCTTGTGCGGTTCCGGGTGATGGAGGGGTACGACCCCCGGTACATCGCCTACTGCGCCCAGGGGAAGTTCTTCTCCGAGACGATCCGGACTGAAGCAACGCAGTCGACTATCGCCAACTTCAATGCCGAGAAATTTGCTGGCCTGCTTCTCCCGTGGCATTCCGCCGCTGACCAGCGAGCCATCGCCGACTTCCTCGACGCCGAGACTGCCCGCGTCGACGTGCTCATCGAAAAGAAGCAGCGGATGGTGGGGTTGCTCGCAGAGCGGCGCATGTCGATGATGACTGAGGGTGTAGCTGGGTTGTTGACCGAGACATCGACACGCCCGTCGTCGCTTCCGTGGCTACCGCAGGTTGGGGTCGCCTGGCGGGAGGTGAGGCTCTCCCTCGTTGCCAGGCAAGGCACAGGTCATACACCTGGTCGGGATCATCCGGAATGGTGGGTTGACTGCACCATTCCCTGGATTACCACCGGTGAAGTGGCGCAAGTTCGGTCTGATCGAGTCGAGTACATCTCGGAGACCCGAGAGATGATCAGTGAACTTGGCGCTGCGAACTCATCGGCTGAGATTCATCCGGCCGGAACTGTCGTTTTGTGCCGCACCGCCTCGGCCGGGTACTCGGCGATCATGGGCACCGACATGGCCACAAGCCAGGACTTCGCAACGTGGACTTGCGGGCCTCTTCTCAAGCCCCGCTTCTTGCTGCTCTGCCTTCGAGCCATGAGGCAAGACCTCCTCGGTCGCCTGGCCATGGGGTCGACACATAAGACGATCTACATGCCCGACATCGAAGGTCTCAGGATTCCGTTGCCGCCAGTTGAGACTCAGGACCGGATCGTCCACGAGGTTTGGAGTCGGCTTCAGACCTCCGATGCCATCATCGAGGCGCTGAGTGCCCAGATTGACCTCCTCATCGAGCGTCGCCAGGCGCTGATCACCACAGCGGTGACCGGAGAGCTAGAGGTCCCGGGGGTGGCGGCATGAGCACGAACGAGCGCGGCTTCGAAGACGCCATCGAGCTCTCGCTCCTGAGCGCCGGCGGATATGCCAAGTCGCTGGGGGACCACTTCGACCGCGTCCTCGGCCTCGACACCACCGAGCTGTTCGACTTCCTCGCCGCCACCCAGCCACGTGCGTGGGACCAGCTTGTCGCCCGCGGCTACGGCGGGGACGTGGCCGCCGCCCGCACCGGGTTCACCAAGCGCCTGGCCGGTGAGCTCGATGCCCGCGGCACCGTCGACGTCCTCCGACACGGCATCGACGACTACGGCGTGGCCTTCCACCTGGCCTACTTCCGCCCCGCCCACACCCTCACTCCCGAGCTCCAGGTCCTCTACGCCGCCAACCGGGTGACGGTCACCCGCCAGTTCAAGTACGAGACCACCTCGGAGAACTCGATCGACCTGGCCCTACTCGTCAACGGCATCCCCACCGCCACCGCCGAGCTGAAGAACCCCCTCACCCACCAGACCGTCGAGCACGCGAAGGTCCAGTACCGCCAGGACCGCGACCCCACCAACGTGACCCTCGCCCGGCGCGCCCTGGTCCACTTCGCCGTCGACCCCGACCTGGTGGCGATGACCACCCGGCTGGACGGCCCCCGCACTCGCTTCCTCCCCTTCAACCAGGGCACCGGGGGCGCAGGCCAACCCGGCCGCGCCGGCAACCCGGGCACCACGACCGGCCACCGCACCGGCTACCTGTGGGAGCAGGTCTGGCAGCGCGACTCGTGGCTGGACATCCTCCAGCGCTTCATCCACGTCGAAGTCCCCGCCAAGGGCACCAAGGCCGAGAAGGCCGCCGGCACCCGGGTGATCTTCCCCCGATTCCATCAGTGGGATGCGGTGCGCAAGCTCGAGGCCGATGCGAAGGCCGAGGGCGCCGGCCAGAACTACCTGGTCCAGCACTCGGCGGGGTCGGGGAAGTCCAACACCATCGCCTGGATCTGCCATCGGCTGGCCAACCTCCACGACGCGGCCGACACCAAGGTATTCGACAAGGTGATCGTCATCACCGACCGGCTGGTGCTCGACCGCCAGCTCCAGGACACGATCTACCAGTTCGAACACGCGAAGGGCGTGGTCGTCAAGATCGACAAGAACTCCGACCAGCTCGCTGAGGCCCTCACCGGCGAGCAAGCCAAGATCGTCATCACCACGCTCCAGAAGTTCCCCTTCATCCTGTCCAAGATGGGCGAAGCGAAGGCCCGCCGGTACGCGGTGGTGGTCGACGAGGCCCACTCCTCCCAGACCGGCATCGCCGCGAAGGAGCTGCGCGCCGTCCTGGCCCGCGGCCAGGACGCTGATGAACTGCTGATCGAAGCCGAGCGGCGGGAGCAGGCGGAAGAGGAAGCCCACGGGGACGGGGAGGACCAGATGGTCGCGACCCTGGCTGGTCGCGGCCACCAGGACAACATCTCGTTCTTCGCCTTCACCGCGACACCGAAGGCCAAGACCCTGGAGCTCTTCGGCAAGCGGACCGACACCCCAGAGGGGCCCCGCTTCCTGCCCTTCCACCTCTACTCGATGCGCCAGGCCATCGACGAGGG
>PLSY01000049.1 GCA_003164275.1 Acidimicrobiaceae bacterium
AGGTCACCACCCGGTCCGACGAACGTCAGCACCGACCGAACGACCTCGTGGACCGGGACTTCACGGCCGCTGCCCCCAACCGGCTCTGGGTGGCCGACCTGACCTACGTGAAGACGCACGCCGGGTGGGTGTACGCCGCCTTCATCATCGACGTCTTCAGTCGGATGATCGTGGGCTGGCAGCTGTCGAACTCACTGCGCTCCGACCTGGCCATCGACGCCCTGGAGATGGCCGTCTGGAACCGCACCCGGCAGGGCCAGGTCCTCGACGGCCTGGTGCATCACAGCGACAAGGGAGTCCAGTACTTGTCGATTCGCTACTCCGAGCGCCTGGCCGAGAACGACATCGTGGCCTCGGTCGGCTCGACAGGCGACAGCTACGACAACGCCATGGCCGAGGCGTTCAACAGCCTCTACAAGTGGGAGCTGATCTACCCGAAGGGCCCCTGGACGGGGCTCGACGACGTCGAGTTCGCCACAATGGGCTACATCGACTGGTTCAACCACCGCCGTCTCCACGGCGAGATCACCGACGACAACAGCTACGTCACACCGGCAGAGTTCGAGGCCGCCTACTACCGTCAAACAGCACCCGCCCTCGAGGCGGTTACCCAATAGCCGGGGCAGTCATGGAACCCGGGGCGATTCAAAGACTCATGAGGTGCAGGGACGGGAGACTCGGGACTCCACTGTGGCCCCAACTAACCACCCCAACTACCTGATCCCGACTGAGGGCCAGGACTGTCCGACGATCACCCGGGGTCAGTCGCGCCCGCCAGCGGACCTCACGATCGGCCACGGTGACCCGATCCAGGTACTCCTGCGGAACTATTCCCCGGTAAGCCTCCCGCCAGCATTCCGTGTGGAATCGGGCAACTTCCTGTGCGTCGAGCAGATCGCCCGGTCTGAACGAGAACGTTGGCTTCCCGGATGCATCCACGCCCACAGTTTTCCACTGACCAGACGATCAGCCCTGCCCCACAACGCCGGGTGGTGGTCACTATCCCGATGCCCTGTCCTGGCAGTGAGGCGACTACCAATCAGAGAGAACCGTCTGGTCATGAACCACTGAGACTGCAGTTGCTTTCGGTGGAAAGCTGGACGCCGAGCAAGGGAGGAAGACGGAATGAAGATCAATCGCTCAGTACCGCCGGCGATGGTCGTGCCCATCTTGGTCTACCCAGACGTGCGGGCCGCAGTGGCGTTCTTGGTAGACGCCTTCGGCTTTGTCGAGCGCACTCGCATCGGCGAGGGACATCGAGCCCAACTGGCTGTGGACGGCGACTGGGCCGTGATCGTTGCCGATGCAGGCGCCGACCGCTCCCCACCACAGCCGGGTGGGGTCACCCACACGGTGCGCGTTCGGGTTGCTGATGTCGACGCCGCGTTCGTGAAGGCTCGTGAGGCGGGCGCTGTCGTCGTCGAGGCACCGGTCGACCGAGACTACGGTGAGCGCGACTGCACCGTGCGGGACTTGGCTGGCCATCATTGGCAGCTGGCGGAGGCTGTGTCGGACGTAGCGCCGGAGGAGTTCGGCTGTCAGACCGTCAGTCCTTGGCCCGCATACGAATCTGGAGCTAACTGAACGGGCGCCAGGAAGCAATCAGGAGTCCTCGCTCTCGACGCAGGCGTCGTGCCTTCTGCGATGTCGACTCGAAATCTCACCTGCCCCCGAACGCCGGGTAGAGGTCGCCTGCGCTCGACTCAGATCATGAACTCCCCGCCAATGATCGCCTCACTAAGGTCGCCATCGAGGACCCGGAGCAAGTGAATGCTGAACACGCGGAGTCGCTCGTATGTCGTCAGCAGTTCCAGCCGCACTTCGTAGAACTGCTCCGATCTGGCCTCGGGCCACACCTCCGTTGAGAGGTGAACCCAGATTCCGATCTGTCCCTTGAGTCCAACTGGGCCGACTTCGATCCGCACGTGCTCTTGGGCTGGGCTGTCTGTCCGAGGATTCGCACCGAACCCTCCATGAACGCAGGGATGATCGTCGTCGGCGAGCGGGTACGTGGATAGCGACCGGGCGAAGACCTGGAGGCTTGCCGTGTCGAACCAAGCCGAAGACACTCCAGCGAATCCGTGGCTGGCAGCCATGACCTTCAGTTTTCCTGTTCCGTCGGCGTCTGCTTGGTACGACAGGGTCAGCAGCTCGCTCGGATTGTCTTCGTCGGTCACCTTCCTAGCCTGCCACTGGAGACTGCCCCTGACCGCCGGGACGGTGGGACGCCTAGATGCCCGGGTCCCGGGGCGGAGCGAGCAGTTCAAAGAGGGCCTGGTGTGAAATTCGGAGGTCTTCGGCCTCTTCCAGGCTCAGGCGCAGGGCTGCCCAGTCTTCGTGGACTGTCGACTGGAACCACGGTGTGTCGTCAGCCCTCAGAAAGCATGGGTCCTCGGGCAGATTTGGGTAGTACCAGTCGCCGATGGCATGGGCAGACGACTTCAGAAGCTTGATCGATTCAACGTTGAGGACGAAAAAGTGGACGGTTGCGGTGTGCTTCCACAGCCTGGTCCCTGGCCACTCGGATCTCTCCGTGGATTCGATAGTGAACGGTCTCAACCTGTCGAGGCACTCGAGTCCTTCTTGGTTCAATCCGCTACGACACACAACGAGTGCGGAGGTGCAGTAGCGGCCCGCCAGTTCGAGAAGCTGGATATAGGCCTCGTCGCGCACTGGTCTCGCAAAGTCGAATAGGTAGCGGTGCGGCGTCGTGACGGCCCCAACGTCGGGTGTGCTCGCATCCATAAACCTGATCATGTCACTAGCTGACCCGCTACCTGCCCCTTAACACCGGGTGGGTGCCACCCTTCGGCACTTACGCCATACCCCCTGGATGCCATTTCTTCCAGAGAAGCGGCACCAGAAAATACTTGAAGTCTGACCCGGCATTCTGATGCTCCCGTGACTTGAGTAGACATGGTGGCCACGGGAACTGACGAAGCGGGGCGGCTGGTGGATCGGAGCGATGAACCCGAGTCCTTCGACAGTTGGTATGCCCGAGAGCATCCCCGACTCGTCGCCACGTTGCTGCTGAGCACCGGTGATGTCGAGCTGGCATCCGAGGGAGTTGACGAGGCGTTTACCCGTGCGCTGGAGAAGTGGGACCAGGTCGGCGTCATGGCATCGCCGACGGGGTGGGCGTTCCGGGTGGCAGTCAACCACGCGCGTCGAACCGCTCGACGACGCTCATTCGAGCAACGACTCTTCCTCAGGAAGTCGAGAGAAGTCCTAGTTCCTGCGCCCGCCGGTGAGGTCTGGCAGGTCGTAGCCGCCCTTCCTGCCCGACAGCGGGAAGTTGTCGTACTTCGCCATATCGGCGATCTCCGTGAAGCCGAGATTGCCGAGGTACTCGGGATCTCTCGGAGCACCGTATCGAGCACCTTGTCCGATGCTCATGACCGTCTGGGGCATCTCCTGGACGACGAGCAACCTAACGAAGAGAGGCACGATGTCTGAACTGAGTCGCATGGCCCAACCGCTCTTTGATCACCCGGTCGTCCCCACGCCACCTGTCGCTGATCTGCGGCGGCGAGGGCAGCGACGACGTCAGCGGCACCTGCTCGGTGGGTCCACCGCTGTCCTGCTTGTGGCAGCAGTCGTTGCTGTTGCCACCCTCGCCCCGTCATCGCCAAAGCCCGTCGGGAACCAAGGCTCCACGTTGAGCCTGACCGCTTACATCCAGAAGGGGGTAGCGGTCTCCGATTCGACGCTGAAGGCCGTCGGGCTCCCGGCGGACGTGACAGCACCGAACTCCATTCCCAATGGCACAGCATTGACTCAGGACGGGAAGCCCGTCGTGGTCTTCGTCGGAGCTGAGTTCTGTCCGTACTGCGCCCTAGAGCGTTGGGCCCTCGTCGTGGCGCTCTCCCGGTTCGGAACGTTCTCCAATCTCGGCCAGACGGTCTCCTCATCGTCCACCGACGTCTATCCCGGCCTCCAGAGTTGGAGCTTCAAGGATTCGACGTTCACGAGTTCGTCACTCGCGTTCGCCCCGGCAGAGGTGTACTCGTCCACCCCGAACTCGACGGGAACCGGGTACGAACCTCTGCAGAGCCTCACGGCACTCCAATCGCAGGCCTACGGCCCATACAGCGACAGTGGCTACCCGTTCATCGACATCGGAGGCAAGTACGTGGCCCTGGGAGCGAGTGCGAACCCCGGAGTGTTGCAGAACCTCACGTTGGATCAGATTGCCTCTCAACTCGACGACCCTTCGAGTGCAGTCGCCCTGGCCGTCGACGGCACAGCGAACTACTTGATCGCAGCGATGTGCTCCGTGACGTCGACCTCGGTGGCACCAATCTGCACGGCCCCTTTCGTCAGCCAGGCTCAGGCGGGAATGGCTTCAAATCCCTATGTGGCAGGTGGCTCACCTTCGTAGTACCAGTTCAGATGGGTATCCCTAAACACCGGGAACGGGTCACCTATCCAC
>PLSY01000036.1 GCA_003164275.1 Acidimicrobiaceae bacterium
CAGGAAACCCAGGCCGGTTCACTCCACGATGGCCGACCGAGGCTCAGGGAAGGTGCTGTCAGCGTGCGGATAGTCGCTGGCCCACATGCAGCTCCTTGCGCCCAGCAGCTCGACGAAGGTCGCGCCTTGGGTCTCCTCTTCGAAGGTGACGAAGGCCCGGCGTCCGAACACGGAGCTGGGTAGTTCCTTGAGGGCACAGTCACGAGGCAAACCGACGTACTTCTTGTCGGTCGCGTCCTAGCGCAAGAGCTCTTCAGGATGGCGCCCGTCGACGTACCCGAGCAGTGGCGGATACAGGTTGTACCCGAGAAGCTCCTGAAGTCGCTTGGGTAGTGGGCGCACCAAGTCCGGGGGGTACGTCAGACCAAGATTCTCCTGCGGACGGAGCCATGAGACCGCGTACTCGAGTACAACTCCCAGTCTCGGCCTATCAGTGGTGTTCGACCCCCCGCCGTGCAGAAGACTCCCAAGATAGATGAGCACCGATCCGGCGGGCATCGTCGCCACAACTACTTGTGCGTGGGACTCTGCGCGCTTTTCGGATCGACGATGACTCTGAGCAATCACTCTCGTAGCACCGTTGGTCTCGGTGAAGTCATCGATGGCCCACATCGAGTTCACCGTGAGCGGGCCCATGGACGTCGGAAGTGGGTACACCCCATCGTCGGCATGAAGCGTCTGGGCAGATTCGCCGGGACCGATTTCAATGCCGGTCGACACACAGAGCTGATAGTGCTCAAGAACTTCGTCCATCACCCCGAGGATGGTGGGGTGGAGCACGGCATCATCGAAGCATCTGACCTTGGCAAGAAGGGCAAAAACCCGGCGGGTATCGAATCCCAGGAATGAGTTCGTCCCCGGCTGAACGGCGGCCAGAAGTTCTGTGAGTTCCTTGCGCTTTTGCCGAATATTCTTTGGACCGAGAACACCCTCAATGATGACGAATCCATTGGCAGTCAGCTCAGCCGTTACCTGCTCGATGCTCGAATCCTCAAACTTCAATCCAAGGCCCCCTCGGACACTCGCTCTTCACAATGCCGACTTGATCGTTCCACCATCCACGCGTTGAGCTGCTCCTGTGATGGATGAGGCGTTGCCAGAACAGAGGAAGGCAACCAAATCTGCGATCTCGTTCGGCTCCGAATAACGACCGATGAGCGAATCGCTTAGAAGCGCACCCGGTTCAAAGAACGATCGACGAATCTCCTGAACGTCGGACCCCTCCGGGCTGTTGTCAAGAATGAACTGCTCTGCTCCCTCCGTCCACGTCGGACCGGAGATGACCGAATTGACGGTGACGCCGGTTCCAGCCATTGCCACCGCCAGGCCTCGGGCGAGAGCTATTAATGAGGCCTTGGCCACGGAGTAGTGCAGTAGGGCGGGGTTGATCTGCACTCCGTAATCCGAGGAGATGAAGATGACCCTTCCCCACTTCCTGTCAGCCATACGGGGCAGGAACTCCCGGGACAGCCGGACGCCTGCCATCAGATTGGTTTCGAGGCTCCGATACCAGTCGTCGTCGGTCAGATCGAAGAATGAGGCGGCCCAGAACTCGGCGGCGTTGCTGACCAAGATCTCCGGCGAACCAAATCCCCTTACCTGGGCGAGGACTTCTGCCGTCCCCTCGGGCGTCGAGAGATCCCCTGGAGCCCCGAATGCCTCCCCCATTGCGCTGAGCTTCTCGACTACGGGCTCCACGGTTTCCGGTGAACGACCCCCGACGATCACCTTCGCACCCTCTCCGAGTAGTCGTTCAGCGACTGCTCGGCCGATGCCCTTGGTGGCACCGGTGACGAAGGCCAGCCTGCTTTCTATGTTCAGGTCCATCGAGAGCTATTTCGCAGTGGAGCCGGCATCAACGGGCAGGGCGATGCCCGTCACGTAGCGGGCCTCGTCCGAAACCAGCCAGCAGATGGCATTGCTCACGTCCAGGGGACTGAGGAGGGCAATGGGCATGATGTTGAGGCCGGTCAGGGCCTCTTCGGTGTCTGCGAAGGTCGGATGCTCGAGATCCGGCCGAAAGAGCTGGTAGATCGCATCGTTGGTGATCATGGTGGTGTCGACGCTGGTGGGGCACACGGCATTGCAGCGGATGGCGTAGGGCGCCAGTTCATGCGCCAGGGTGCGAACGAGTCCGATCACACCGTGCTTGGCCGACGTGTAGTGGACGTTCCCGGTTGTTGCCTTCAGGCCGATCGACGAGCTGGTGATCGTGATGGCTCCTCCAGTGCCCTGTTCGATCATGGTGGGTATCACCGCCTTTGTGGTCTTCCACTGACCCGTCAGGTTGATATCAAGCATGGTCTGCCACGTCTCGTCATCGAGCTTCCATGACTCATGGGAGAGCGACCAGATGCCTGCGTTCGAGACCAAGATGTCGATGTGGCCGAATGACTCCTTGGCCCGAACGACAGCCTCATCGAGCTGCTCGCTGCTCCTGATGTCTGCTTCGGCCGCGAGGGCCCGTTGGCCTGCCTTCTCTACCAGTAGGACGGTCTCGGCCAAGTCGTCCTCAGTGGCAGACGCATAGGGGACTGTCTCGATCGGCTGGCAGATGTCGACGGCCACGATGTCGGCGCCCTCTTCGGCCAGTCGGATGGCATGAGACCTTCCTTGGCCTCGCGCCGCTCCTGTGATGAAGGCCACCTTTCCGTCAAGCTTTCCCACCCTGTCCTCCTTGTTAGTAGTGATGAGCCACCCGGGTCGCTGAGCTTTCGTCAGCTATCCGGCGTTGAAGGTGATGACCTTGGTTTGCGTGTACTCCCGTACACCTTCGATGCCGTACTCCCGACCGATCCCAGAGCGCTTTGCCCCCCCGAAGGGTGCCCAGGAGTTCATCCGGCCGCTGCCTCCATTGATGGCAATTCCACCGGTGCGAATTCGCAGTGCCATTTCGTAGGCAGTTCCCGAATCAGCCGAGAAGATCGCGCCCGCCAGGCCGAAGTCCGAGTCGTTGGCAAGAGTGATCGCCTCCTCGTCAGTCTTAAATGCATGCACCACGGCAACGGGACCGAAGATCTCTTCCTGCGCCACCGGCCACCCGTGATCGACGTCGGTGACGATAGTGGGTTCGTAGAAGAACCCTCGATCGAGTCCCTTCGGGCGTTGGCCGCCCGTGACGATCCGGGCGCCTTGACGCTTGGCCGCCTCCACATATCCGGAGACCCGGGACCGCTGGGACTCTCGAATCAAGGGGCCCATCGTCACGGCCGGGTCTGATGGATCCCCCAGATTCAGCTCCTTCGTGAACATCTCCATGAGGTCGATGAACTCGACCTTCACCGACTCGTCGACCAGGTTACGGGTACAGAGACTGCACCCTTGGCCAGCCTGGAGCGTGTACTGGTCGACAGCAAACCGTGCAGCCGACTCGAGGTCTGCATCCTTGCGGACGATTAATGCCGATTTCCCGCCGAGCTCCAAAAGGACTTTCTTGATGGTCGAGGATGCCTGCGCAGAGACGGCCGCACCAACCGCGTCCGACCCGGTGAAGGTCACCATGTCCACCCGCGGGTCCGTCGTCAGTCGGCGGCCGACATCCATTCCCCCGGTAACGACATTCAGCACCCCATCGGGCAGGCCTGCGACTGAAGCTGCCTCGGCCAGAACGAAGGCTTCAAGCGGAGTGTAGGGCGAAGGCTTCAGCACCACCGTATTGCCGGTGGCAAGGGCCGGTCCCACCTTCGCCACATCGATGAAGAAGGGAAAGTTGAATGGGGTGATTCCCGTCACAACGCCGAACGGCTCGTGCACCTGCACGCCGCCGCCCAGCAGCTTGCCTCCCGATGCCCTTTGTGTGACATCGATAGGGAGACTCTGCGTGGAGTCCCACCGGGCCGCGGCGGCAAAGAACTTCATGTGATCCATCGAGGTCTGGAAGTGAAGCCCCTCGGCCAGTGGTCGGGGCGCCCCGGTTTCCTCAATCACGAGGTCGACGATCTCCGCATGGCGGGCATCGAGCACCTTCCAGAGCTCGAGGAGATGATCGGAGCGTTCCGCTCCGGACATCCGGGGCCAAGGGCCCTCATCGAAGGCGGTTCTGGCGGCAGCTATAGCAGCGCTGCAGTCGCTGTCTGTGCCGACCGCCACATCTGCAATTGACTCTTCGGTAGCCGGGTTGACGACCGGTTCGACGTCGCTCCCAGAGGATTTCACCCACTGGCCATCGATGAAAAGTGTTCCTGCGTTGCGCTTTTTGCTCATTCCGACCTCCCCCTTCCTCCGGCGCACGGCCGACTTCCAGACCTCGTCCGGTGTCCAGTCCCGAGCGTCGAGGAGACTATTTTCTTATAGTATCAATGTTTCGATAGGAAGCTCTGTTGCAGCCTGGAGCGAACGACTCGAAATGAACAAGGGGGCCTCATGGGACTGCTCGACGGAAGAGTGGCGTGGATCACCGGAGCTGGGCGGGGCCAAGGGCGTGCCCATGCCCTGGCCCTTGTCAAGGAAGGGGCCGCGGTGGTTATCTCGGACGGAGCTCAGACGATTCCCACGGTGAAGTATCCGCTGGCGACTTCTCAAGATCTCGCCGAGACGGAGGCGCAGGTCGCTGACGTCGGGGGCAAGTGCCTGGCCGTTGCTGCTGATATCCGCAGTGCGGACGAGATGCGAGGGGTGGTCGCCGAGGGACTCGATGCCTTTGGGCAGATCGATATCGTCGTTGCCAACGCGGGCATCTGTGGGTTCAGCCCGTTTGTCGATCTCACCGAGCAGCAGTGGAGCGACATGGTCTCCACCAATCTGACCGGGACCTTCCACACCGTCCAGGCCGTCGCAGGCCACATGAAAGAGCGAGCATACGGTCGGATCATCGTGACCTCGTCGATGTCGGGAAGATCCGGAAACCAGAACCTCGCCCATTACAGCGCCACCAAGTTCGGAGTGATCGGGATGGTCAAGTCGATTGCCCTTGAGATGGCTTCGTCAGGAGTTACGGCAAACGTGGTGTGTCCGTCTACGACTGACACTCCCATGATCCAGAACGACGAATGGTACGCAATCTTCCGTCCTGATCTTGCTGAACCCACTAGGGAAGACGTGGAATCGACATTCGCCGATCTAAATCCGCTGGGCGTTCCCTGGCTCCCACCCGACGTCGTCTCGAGAGCGGTCGTCTATCTGGCGTCAGATCCGGGCTTCACCACCGGCTCCGTCCTGGAGGTGGGCCTGGGCCTCTCGGCTTTCAAGCCATGACCGAGGCCGTCTCGGATGCCCAGGGGTTCGAGTTCGTCGACACCCATGTGCATCAGTGGGATGTGACCAACCACCCGTGGTATCCGGCACTTCAGGCCGACCCTGATGACGAGGCAAGCAAGGGCCTGGGCGACATGGCCGGCCTCCGGCGCGACTTTCTGGCCGAGGAGTATCGCTCCGAATCTGTCGGCTACCACGTGACCAAGATCGTCCACATCTCTGCGGTATCTGCACCCGGAACCCACCTGGAAGAGAGCCGCTGGCTCGAGGACATGGGTCGGGCCACTGGGTGGCCGGCCGCCATCATCGGAACGGTAGACGCCGATGGCACACCTGAGAGCTGGGCCGAAGAGCTCGAGGAGCAGTCGACAAATGGCCCCTTGTTCCGCGGAATCCGCATGCTCGACGGGCTGGACTTCAATTCGTCTCGGAGTCTCGAGCTGCTCACGATGCTGGCCGAGCGAGACCTCATTTTCGACATGGTCACCAATCCGAGTCGCTCGGACGGCGACCTCTCCCTTCTGAGGCAGGTCCCGACACTGAACGTGGTGGTTGAGCATTGCGGTTGGCCTGAGGGAACTGGAAGAGAGGACGTCGCCCGATGGCGAGATGCCATGGACGCACTCGCGTCGATCGGAGATCGAGTCCTCTGCAAACTCTCCGGCATCGCCATGGCCACCCACAGCATCGAACTCTCCGACATCCGTCCATGGATCGAAGACTGCATTGCCTTTTTCGGCTCGGAGCGATGCTTCTTCGGATCCAACTTCCCCGTCGACGGTTTGTACGGGTCCTATTCGGACCTTCTGGGGAGCTACCGCCGATCGGTCGCCGATCTCGATGCGCACGACCAGCACCGGCTCTTCGTGCAGAACGCTGAGGACACCTACCGCATCTGACAGCGAGAGCTGGGCTGATGACGACAGAAGAGGCAATACATGGAAGCGTTGAATGGCAGGGTGGCGATCGTTACCGGGGGTGCCAGAGGTCAGGGCCGATCCCATGCGCTGGCGTTGGCTGCCGAGGGTGCCGCCGTTTCCGTCTGGGACATCGCGGCCCCAATCGACTCGGTCCCCTATCCATTGGCCACCCTGGCCGAGTTGAGCGAGACCGTCGCCCTCATTCGCGACGCTGGTGCCACGGCCCACCAGTGCGTGGTTGACATCCGTGACTCCGGCCAGGTGGCAGCAGCCACGAAGCAGGTACTCGACGAGCTCGGTCGGATCGACATCCTGGTGGCCAATGCCGGCGTCTGCGGCTACCGAGCCTTCGTCGACATGACCGACGAAGTGTGGAACGACATGATCGACACCAACCTTTCGGGGACCTTTAAATGTATTCGAGCCGTAGCACCGACCATGGTCGAACAGGCCTATGGGCGCATCATCGTGATCTCATCAGGGGCCGGACGGGGAGGGGCTCCCAATCTGGCCCACTACTCCTCGACTAAGTGGGGCGTCATCGGCCTCACCAAGACTGTGGCCCTTGAGCTCGCCGAAGAAGGGGTCACCGCCAACGTCATCTGTCCGACCACGGTCAGGACCCCGATGGTGGAGAACGATCAGAACTATCGCCTCTTCTGTCCTGACATCGAGAATCCGACCCTCGAGGATGCGCTCCCTCGATTCGGCAGTCTCAATCCAATGCACAAGCCGTGGCTCGAGCCCGAGACCGTGTCGAAGGCCGTCCTGTACTTTGCCACCGACGACGGATCGGTGAGCGGCTCAGTGCTCGAAGTCAGTATGGGTGCTTCGGCCTTTCGCCCCACCTGACCGGAGTTACAGCAGGATATTGACGTTCTTCGTCCGCGTGTAGTCGAGGATCCCCTCGATGCCGCCTTCTTTGCCATAGCCGCTCTGTTTGAATCCTCCGAACGGGGCCACCGGACCGGCCAGGCCGGTACCACCGTTGATGCCGATGCTTCCAGCTTCGAGTTGCGCGGCCACCCGATGGGCACGCGACAGGTCCTTTGTGTGCAGGTAGGCGGCCAGCCCATAGACCGAGTCGTTGGCGATGGCGATGGCCTCTTCCTCATCCCCGAACTCGAGAGCCACAAGCACCGGACCGAACACCTCGCGTTGGGCCAGGGTCCCCTCGCTCGACTCCGCAGTGAACAGTGTCGGGGAGATGAAATAGCCCTCCTTCGACAGGCGCGTGCCGCCGGTGATGAGTTCGGTCCCGCTTTGCTCCCGTGCCGTTCCGATCACATCAAGGATTCTGTCCGCCGCTCGCTCGCTTATCACGGGCCCCATAGTCGTTTCGGGAGCGAAGGGATCGCCGACGTTGGCCTGGTCCAGCAGCTCGGCGACTCGGTGGAGGACTTCGTCGCGCACCGAACGATGTAGCAGCAGGCGAGTCGGTGCATTGCACACTTGGCCCTGCAGTCCACAGATCCCAGCGGCGGCATCAGCAGCGGCACGTTCCAGATCGGCATCGGCAAACACGATGTTGGCCGACTTCCCGCCAAGCTCAAGAATCAGCGGGGTTAGTGACTCTGCGCAGGCCGCCTGGATGGTTCTCGCCGTCTCAGGGCCGCCGGTGAAGCTGATCTTGTCGACACCTGGATGGCGGACCAGCGAGTAGCCGGTCGTCGCATCGCCGCTCAGGATATTCACCACTCCATCGGGAATCCCGACGGATGAACAGATCTCTCCGAAGATGGAGGTTGTGAAAGGAGCCAGGTCAGGCGTCTTGATGACGATCGTGCATCCCGCGGCGAGTGCGGCGGCGGCCTTCATGCCTATCGAGCCCGTGGGTCCGTTCCACGTCAGGAAAATGCCCACCACGCCAACGGGTTCGATGATCGTGTAGTCCAGCGCCCCAGGAAAGGGGAGGTGGGCTCCGTGCAGTTTGTCCGTCCATCCCGCGTAGTAGTCGAACCACGATGCCCCGAACTCGGCGAAGGAAGAGGCGTAGGCATTCACTGTTCCGTTTTCCAGAGTCGTCAGTAAGCCAAGCTCCGGAGCGCGATCGCGCATGCCACTGGCAACGCGATGGAGAAGGTCAGCGCGTTGCTGGGGGCTCACGGATCGCCAACCGGGCAGCGCCCGCCTCGCGGCCGTCACCGCTGCGTCCACCTCGCTATCGCCAGCAATAGGGAACTCGGCCTGGACCTGCCCGGTTGCCGGGTTTGTGTGAGTCATCATCCCGCCGCTTGATGACCTCTCCCACTTTCCACCGATCAGGAGCCCGACGGGGAACTCGTCAATTCGATTCAAGGCTTGAGTCACTAGACCGTTCCCTCATCATTCAGTCAACCAGCGCCGAGATCACGGCTGCTTCGTCCCAATAGAAGACCTCAACATCCACAATGCGATCTCCGCTCAGCTTGTAGAACTCTGCGAATGGAGTAGACGCCGTGCGACCGGTAGCGCGTCCAGTCACGCTGAATTCCCCCCGCACGATCACCACTCCATCCGTGGTGGTCATCAGGTTCATCTCCGGACTGAACTCGAACTCGGCCAGCTCCGAAAACCGCTCAGCCAACGCCTTGTAGCCCTCGACGCCGTGATGATCGCCACCAAAGGGGAGGCTCGGGGCCTCGTGGAAGACAACGTCTCGGTCAAGACTGGAGGAGGCTTGATCCCAGTCCCCACGCCCAATTGCTTCTTGAAAGCTCTGGACCACCGAAGATGGGCTCAGGGTGCGACCCTCAGACATCGAATCGAATGAGGCCGCGGATGTTGCGACCTTCAAACATGTCAGTCCAGGCGTCATTGATCTGGTCGAGTCGGTAGGTCTGAGTGACCAGCTCCTCGAGCCGAAGTGAACCCTCCTGATACAGGCTGAAGATGCGGGGGAAATCGGAGATCGCCCGCTGCTCGCCGAAGATGTGGCCCACCAGCTGCTTGTTCATCATTGCCAGATCGAACAGCGAGAGAGTCACCTGGTCATCTGCCATGGGTGCCACTCCGGTGACAACGACTCGACCGGCCTTCGCCACCAAGGCCATGGTCGGAGCGATGATCTCACCGCGGACCACACCCACACAGATGATCGCCTTGTCGGCCCCGACTCCCCGGGTGATGTCCTGTACCAGGTCATAGGCCTCCTCGACAGATGCCGCCGTGTAGTGAGCTCCAAACTTGAGCGCCTGCTCACGCTTGAACTCTCCAGGGTCGACGGCGACGATCTTCGAGGCCCCGGCGATGCGGGCTCCCTGGATGGCGTTCATCCCCACGCCTCCGGTACCCACTACGACCACGGTGTCGCCCGGCGCCACATCTGCCACCCTCACGGCGGCACCGAAGCCGGTGGTCACGCCGCAGCCGACTAGTGCGGCCAGGTGCAGCGGAATGTCGTCATCGATCTTCACGGCTTGAATCTCATTGGTAACGACATATTGGGAGAACGCGCCGAGCTGGCAGAAGCTACCGATGTCCTGGCCATTGAGGTGGTGGCGAAAGCTTCCATCTGGAGCGCTCCCTGCCAACGCCCATGCGCCTCGGTCGCAGAGATTCCCGCGACCAGCAACACAAAAGGCACACTTCCCACACGACGGCACGACGGTCAGTACCACGTGGTCACCGGGCTTGACCCGAGTGACGGCACTGCCCACTTCGACGACCACGCCAGCACCCTCATGCCCACCCACCGTCGGCAGGAAAAGTGGGACATCACCCGTGACACTGTGGTCATCTGTATGACAGAGCCCAGAGGCCGCTAGCTTAACCAGGACCTCATCAGATTCTGGCTTATCCAGATCCAGCTCCTCGATCTGCCACTTTCCCCCGGTCTCCCAGAGCACTGCTGCCTCAGTTTTCACTGACCTTCCCCCTAAGTTGATGAGCGAGGCACCGATTCCGGGCCCGCTTTTGAAGAGCTATTTCGACGCGAAAGCCAACGAAAGCCAATCCCCCGGCTCCATCCCCATCGAGCATTTGAGAGTTGGTCGAACTTGATTTGAGGCCGGATCCAACTGACGATCCGCTTATTGTCTTAACTTCTAGATGTTATAACACCCGTCTCTAGTGGGCACAAGCCCTCCGCTCGGCACAGTCGCTCACGCTCCCCAGGACACAGGGAGAGTTTGGCGACCCCACATCATGAAGCTCGCCACTCGCTCATCTTCACCGGAGCGCCTGAGATTCGGGAGTCGCTCGCCCAGCAGCTCCAATGCGATGCGCGCCTCTCTCCGAGCGAGGGCAGCTCCCGGGCAGAAGCTGATCCCGATACCGAACGACGTTTGCTTAGCTCGAAGCTCCAAGAGATCTCGATCGAGCCGGAAGGTCTGCGGGTCTTCCCAGACATCCGGGTCACGGTTGGCCGAGGCATAGAGACCCTGCACCTTGGCGTCAGCTGGGATTTCGACGCCGCGGACGTTCTGGGGCCCTCTCGCCGTCCGGAATAGGCCCATGACGGGCGGGTCGAACCTGAGTGTCTCCTCGATGGCCACGTCCCACAACGACCCATCTCCAATGACTTTCTCCCAGAGACCGAGGTCGAGCAACCGTCGCACCATGCTGCCGATCAACGAAGTCGTCGTCTCATTGCCGCCTACGAGCAGCAACAAGAGGAGCGGCAGAAGTTCCTCATCCGTGAATGGCTCACCGTCGTGCTCGGCCGTCATGACCGCAGTGAGGATATCGTCCGGCAGTACGTTGCCGACCAGCTCAACGCCCTCGGGGGCCGCTGACGCCAGGAGCCGTCTACGGGAGAGCTCCTCGGCGAAGTACCCATCTATCTTGGCCCGGGCCGCACCTTGGACTTCCGGGTCTGCGGCGTTCTGTCCTGCCATGAACTCATCGGACCATTGCTTGAACTCCGCTCCTCGCTCCTCTGGCACGCCAAGGAGCTTGGAGATAATGACAACGGGAAGAGGCATAGCGAACTCGGCAATGAGGTCCGCCTCCCCTTTTTCCACGAACGCGTCGATGAGGCCATTGGCAATGTTCCGGATCTCCCCCTCCATTGCCGGCACCTGACGAGCAGGCATAGCCCGGGAGACGAGCCTTCTGTAGGTGGTGTGCTCAGGAGGATCCGACCTGAGACCCCCTTCTTCGTAGTAGATCGGGCCCTGCCCATAGGTGCCCGACCAGCGGTCGAGATTCTTGAACAGCTCGACGACATCGTCATATCTGGACAGGGTGAAGAACCCGTTCTCGCCAAAGCCGTCGTAGTGGTGCACCGGGCATTTGGCTCTCAGTGCCGTGTGGGCAGTGAACGGATCCGCCAACGTCTGAGGAGACATTGGGTCATATTGGAAATCTTCGCTGGTTGTCATGCCACTTCCTTGAGGTTCGTGAGCTTCGATCAACGGCGTCGAGCCTGCCTACCGACGAACTGCCTGGTTCGCTTCTGACGGTCCGCCATTCTGTGCAGCGGCCTCGAGGGCTGCCTCTGCTTCCACGGTCTTGGCCAACTCGACGCCCATCGCCGACTGATAAGCGTTGTCAAGGAGGCGGCCGCCACCTTCCTCGGTCGCGATCACGTTGCCTCTGATCACGACGTAACCCCGACCGATGATCCCCCGGAGGGCTCCGATCGAGGGCTCGGCCAGCAACACCGCGACACCGTCGTTGGCGAGTTCTTTGACCGTGCCCGCCAGACTCTGCACGATCCTCGGAGCGAGTCCGGTCATCATCTCGTCCAGCAGGAGCACACGGGGTCCGCTCATGAGCGCTCGCGCCACGACGAGCATCTGCTGCTCGCCGCCACTCAGCACACCCGCCAGATTGCGGGAGCGCTCGCGAAGGATCGGGAACCGGTCCATCGCCTCATCCACTGCAGGGTTCGGAAGTCGCAGAGTCTCGGCCATGACCTGGAGGTTGTCGTGGACATTCAGCCTCGGAAAGATCTGGCGACCCTGAGGCACGATCGCCACCCCAGAACGGGCCCGCACGATCGACTTCAGCCGGGTCATGTCCTCACCGTCGACTGAAACTCGTCCCGACGAGCCGACCGATCCATAGATGGCCAGGAGAAGACTCGACTTACCGGCTCCGTTCGGGCCGACAACGGCCGTCACCGAACCCCTCGGCGCAGTGACGCTCACATCCGTCAGGGCCGTGGCCCTGCCGTAGTGCACCGTCAGACCCTCGACAACAAGCCCTCTGTTCGGGTCAGGGGACATGGCGAAAGTCCTGACTGACTTCACTGCCATCCGCTGCGAGCGGGTCTTCGGCGGCTCCTTCTTCAAGATCGTCGTCGAGATCGGCGGCACCGAAGTACACCCGCTGCATCTGAGGACTGGCGATGCACTCCTTCGGATCGCCGTCGAAGACAACTTTTCCCTGATCCAGCAGCATGATGCGATCGGCCATGGAAGACACGAGGTCCACGTTGTGGTCCACCAGGATGATCCCGTGGCCCCGCTTTTGGATCGTTCGAATGACTTCGATGATCCCAGCCACACCATTGGCATCCGATCCGGCAAACGGTTCGTCAAGGAGCAGCACCACCGGATCCTGGCCGAGCGCACGGCCCACTTCCAGCAGGCGCTGCTCACCTAGAGTCAGATCGCCGGCGAGCCGGTCGAGTCGGGTGATCTGGAGCTCGTCGGCAATCCCTTGCACGACTGTGGCGTCCGAAGTCGAACCGACCCAGAATGCCCCGATGACGGCCTGCCAGATCATGCGCCACCATGAACTGTGACGCATGGCCACCCTGCCCAGTAGGAGGTTCTCCCCAACGGTGAGGTCTTGGGCCAGTTGCGGATATTGGAAGGTGCGGGCGAGGCCGAGTTTCGCCCGCTTCGATGCCGGACCCGAGAGCTTCACGCCACGCAGTCGCAGGTCACCCGAGTTAGCGGATTGAGTTCCCGAAATACAGTCCACAAGCGTGGTCTTGCCGGCCCCGTTGG
>PLSY01000076.1 GCA_003164275.1 Acidimicrobiaceae bacterium
AGGTCACCACCCGGTCCGACGAACGCCAGCACCGACCGAACGACCTCGTGGACCGGGACTTCACGGCCGCAGCCCCCAACCGGCTCTGGGTGGCCGACCTGACCTACGTGAAGACGCACGTCGGCTGGGTCTATGCCGCCTTCATCATCGATGTCTTCAGCCGGATGATCGTGGGCTGGCAGCTGTCGAACTCACTGCGCTCGGACCTGGCCATCGACGCTCTGGAGATGGCCATCTGGAACCGCACCCGACAGGGTCAGGTCCTCGACGGCCTGGTGCATCACAGCGACAAGGGAGTCCAGTACTTGTCGATTCGCTACTCCGAGCGTCTGGCCGAGAACGACATCGTCGCCTCGGTCGGCTCGACAGGCGACAGCTACGACAACGCGATGGCCGAGGCGTTCAACAGCCTCTACAAGTGGGAGCTGATCTACCCGAAGGGTCCCTGGACGGGGCTCGACGACGTCGAGTTCGCCACCATGGGCTACATCGACTGGTTCAACCACCGCCGTCTCCACGGCGAGATCACCGACGACAACAGCTACGTCACACCTGCAGAGTTCGAAGCCGCCTACTACCGTCAAACAGCACCCGCCCTCGAGGCGGTTACCCAATAGCCGGGGCAGTCATGGAACCCGGGGCGATTCAACTTGGTTACCAGGACGGGCCAGGCGTATGCGTGCGGTTCCGGAACATGCACTGACGCACCACAAGCTGGGTTTTCGCTGGCGCCTGGTACTGATGACTCGATCACGGGTGTCGCAGCCGTCGCTAGTGGCTACTGGATGGCTGACGCTTCGGGTCGAGTGTTCGCGTTCGGTGACGCACCGCCACTCGGATCACTGAGTGGAGTCAAACTCAATGCGCCAATCGTCGGCATTGCTGCCGATCCCGACGCATCTGGGTATTGGCTGGTGGCCGCCGATGGAGGTGTGTTTAGTTTCGGAACGAGTCGGTTTGACGGATCACTTGGTGGGGTCAAACTCAATGCGCCAGTCGTCGGCATTACTGCCGATCCCGACGGATCTGGGTATTGGCTGGTGGCCGCCGATGGAGGCGTGTTCAGCTTCGGTGGTGCGTCCTTCTTCGGGTCGGCCGCCAGTCTGCACCTTCAGGCGCCGGTTGTTGGCATCGCCGCCACTAAGACGGGGGACGGGTATTGGCTGGGCGCCTCCGACGGAGGCGTCTTCAGCTTTGGCGCTGCACCCTTTGAGGGGTCCGCTGGGGGGATTCACCTCAATGAGCCAGTCGTCGCAATCACACCGCCGGCGCCATAAGGACCTGCCTGGAACCCAGTGTGGACAAGGCTGGCGTCGTCAGGCGAGGTGCTGGGCGATTCGGGATGATCCTTCCGACGAGTTCCAAAAGCTCCGAGATAGCCCGCAGTCGCCAGTCCGGAGTGCCCGCTGCCCCGTACGCCGGGTGTGAGTCGCACGACTCAATGGGGTGTACCGTCGCTAGTAGACACGGATCACAGCCCCGAACCGTGTCGGACGGTGCGAGCGACCTTGGCACCTTCTCGGGGCGTCGCCCCAGACCCCGGCTACGCAGGAACTGCGTTTGCAGAATCTGGAGGGCGTCATGCTCAGAATGCGGCGAATCGCCTTCGTTGCCCTGATTCCCATGGCTGGGATGGTGGCTCTCGGATGTGGCTCATCGGTTGCCACGACGAAGCCGAAGACCACTTCTGCGCCGACTGCGGCGACACCGACGACCACGACGAGTTCTCCGACGCCAACAACGTCCACCCCATCAACCACCGCAGTGGCGGCTGTCGGCGCCTGTACGTCGGGTCACCTGACCGTGACGACTGGTGGAAGTCAAGGAGCGGCTGGCACGGAGATCTTGCCGCTGACCTTCACGAACACCGGCTCTGCGTTGTGCACGCTGCAGGGCTTCCCGGGAGTGTCGGCGGTCATCGCCAACGGCGTGCAGCTCGGACAGCCAGCGACCCGCGAGACTGTCACGTCAACTCCGCTCGTCTCGCTCGAGCCGGGGCAGACAACCCAAGCCACCTTCACTTACGTCAGCCCATACATCGCCTGCACGAGCCCGACCCTGGCTTTGGGACTGCGGGTGTATCCCCCCAATCAGACCGCCGCGCTGTTCGTCGCGACCACAGGGGTCGGGCAGTGTCCCGGTGATGACGCCAACTTCAGGATCTACCCGATCGGAGCGCCGTTCGACTCGTGATTGACCGTCATAGGCGACACGACCGCAGCTTGAACGGCTCTACGGAGACCCACATCGACGAGAGAGAGAACCACACATGGTGAAAGCAGGAAGGTGTTTTGTCGGAGCAGTGGTCCTGATCGCAGCGTCGCTACTAGGTTGTGCGGCTGTGCTGGACGTGCCGGCAGCCGGCGCGAGCACGGTGGCGACCGGCTACCGCCTGGTTGGGGCAGACGGTGGTGTGTTCTGTTACGGCTCAGCGAAGTTCTGGGGTTCCCTGGCTGGTCAGCACCTCTCGGCGCCAATCGTGGGCATGGCTACCACCGGCGATGGCGATGGTTACTACCTCGTCGGTGCCGACGGGCACGTGTATCCCTTCGGGGACGCGGTGGCATACGGTGACATGTCCGGCCACCAGCTGGCTGCTCCCATCGTCGGGATGGCGGTCCCGGCGAACAGCGCGAGCTACTACCTCGTCGGGGCAGACGGAGGCGTGTTCGCGTTCGGACCGGGTGCCCCCTATGAGGGATCGATGGGCGGCAGGAGACTGGCTGCGCCGGTCGTCGGCATGATGGCCATCACTGCGAACGCCGGGGGCTACGACCTCGTCGGGGCGGACGGCGGCGTGTTCGCCTTCGGCGGGATCGCCACCTACTTCGGTTCCGAGGGAGGTCAGCACTTGGCTGCACCGGTCGTCGGCATCGCTCCGGCAGGCGCCAACGGCAACGAGTACGACCTGGTTGCGGCAGACGGAGGCGTGTTCGCGTTTGCCACCAACTCGTACTACGGGTCCGCGGCCAGCCAGCGCCTCGACGCACCGGTGGTGGGCATGACCTCCACCAGCGGCGGTTACTGGCTGGGTGCGGCAGACGGAGGTGTCTTCTCTTACGGCAATGCCAGCTTCGACGGCTCGGCCGGCGGCCTTCATCTCGCCGCTCCAATCGTCGCTATCGCGCCCGCCTACTGAATCGGGGTCTCGCGGCGAGGTCACCCTCTCGGCTGTGGCTTTGCTCCGAGAAGGGAGTAGCGGCTCTTCGGTCGGATACCCATTGTTGTGGGGTGCCCCCTACATTCACAGGCTTGGGGATCGATATCTGGCACGGTGCCGGAGCGCCTGCTAGCTCCAGCAAGCAGTTCAGATCGCTCCCTCCGATCGGTCGAACCGCAAACTTGGATCGGCGCCCGAGCATGCCAGATCAACGGTCCCCGGCCGGACCGAACGAGCACAAGAGTCCGGAGCTGGCCCCCAACGCGCAGCCACGCATAGTGACACCCCACGCGACCGTCTACCCGGCTCACGACGCACGCCGAACCGGCGTTCGGTGCACCC
>PLSY01000398.1:0-10217 GCA_003164275.1 Acidimicrobiaceae bacterium
CCAGCCTGGTCAAGAGCGGCGTCTCGGTCATCACCCCGAATCCGTTCAGCTCCGGTAGCGCCAAGTGGAACTTGATGGCCGCCTACGGTGCCCAACTGGCCCTCGGCAAGTCGAAGGCCCAGGCCACGGCCTATCTCACCAAGCTGCTGAAGAACACCGCAGCCCAGCCGAGCAGCGCCTCCGCCGCCCTCCAGACCTTCTTGTCCGGTGAGGGCGACGTGCTCCTCGACTATGAGGACGACGCCCTCTACGCCCAGCGCCAAGGGGAGCCGATCACCATCATCACGCCCCCCCAGACCATCCTCATCCAGAACCCCATCGCCGTGCCGACCAACGCGGCCAACCCCACCGCCGCCAAGGCCTTCGTGGCCTATCTCCTGTCGCCCGCCGGCCAGAAGGTGTGGGGCCAGCAGGGCTACCGTCCCGTGCTCCCGAAGGTGGCGGCCCAGTTCAAGTTCCCGAAGCCGGCCAACCTCTTCACCATCGACAGCCTCGGTGGCTGGACCAAAGTGAACACCGTCTTCTTCACGCCAACCACCGGGGTCGTGGCCAAGATCGAGACGGGACTGGGTGTCTCTACCGCCTCCAGTTGACCTCTCGGCCAGACCTACGAGGAGGGAACGCGCCGTAGGGGCGAGACGTTCGATCACTCGGTTCGTCCCGGCATCCCTCGCTGTCACCTACCTGAGCCTGCTCGTCGTCCTTCCCGTCGCCGCCCTGATCGCCAAGGCGTTCTCGGGAGGCTGGGGCACGTTTTGGAGCGCCATCTCCAACCCCGAGGCGGTGGCCGCTTTGAAGTTGACCCTGATCGCCTCGCTCATCGTGGCCGCCTTCAACGCTCTGGCCGGGGTGGTCATTGCCTGGGTCCTCGTCCGCGACGAGTTCCCCGGCAAACAGGTGGTGAACGCCATCATCGACCTGCCCTTCGCCCTGCCGACGGTGGTGGCCGGCCTCACCCTCCTCGCCCTCTACGGGGCGGACAGCCCTTTCCACGTGAACGTCTCGGACACCAGGATCGGCATTCTGTTCGCCCTGGCCTTCGTCACGCTGCCCTTCTCGGTCAGATCCGTGCAGCCGGTGCTGGCCGAGCTGGACCGGGAGACAGAGGAGGCCGCCGCCTCCCTCGGGGCGTCCTCGTGGGTAGTGCTTCGCCGGGTCATCCTGCCTGCCATCGCCCCGGCCATGCTGGCCGGGGCCGGGTTGAGCTTCGCCCGGGCCATCGGTGAGTTCGGCTCGGTGGTCCTCATCTCGGGCAATGTGCCCTTCAAGACCGAGGTGGCCTCGTCTTGGATCTACAGCCTGTCCCAGAGCGACGCGCTGTCGGCGGCCGCCGCCGTGTCGGTGGTGCTCGTCATCATCGCTCTGGTCGTGCTGGTGGGCATCGGCTTCCTGCGCCGCCGCTTCGACATCTCGGAGGCGGCGTGAGCTGGCGTTGGCCCCTTCGGATCCTCGCCCTCGGCTACCTGGCGCTCTTGGTGGTCCTCCCCTTCGGGTCGATCTTCTATCGGGCCTTCCAGCACGGCTTCGGGGCCGCCTGGGGCGCCGTGACCACCCCCGACGCCCTCCACGCCCTGTGGCTGACGTTCATCGTGGTGCTCATCGCCGTTCCCCTGGACACGGCCTTCGGGGTGACCGTGGCCATCATCCTGGCCCGCCACCGCTTCCCCGGGGCCTGGCTGCTCGATGCCTTCGTCGACCTGCCCCTCGCCATCTCGCCGGTGGTCATCGGCATCTCGCTGATCCTCGTCTATGGGAAGACCGGCTGGTTCGGGAACTGGCTGGCCGCCCGCGGCATCGAGGTGATCTTCTCGGTCCCGGGCATCATCATGGCCTCGGCCACGGTTGCCCTGCCGTACGTCGTCCGAGAGGTCCTGCCCGTCCTCCAGGAGATCGGCACCGACCAGGAGCAGGCGGCAACGACCCTCGGCGCCACCCCTTTCACCGTCTTCCGGCGGATCACCTTGCCGTCCATCCGACGTAGCCTGGCCTACGGGGTCACCTTGACCACGGCCCGGGTGCTCGGCGAGTTCGGGGCCGTGGTGGTTGTCTCGGGGTCCATTGCCGGCAAGACCGAGACCCTTACCTTGTTCATCGACGACAGCATCCAGAACCTGAACGAGGTCGGCGCCTACGCCGGCGCGGTGATACTTGCCCTTATTGCCCTCCTCGTCCTGGCCATCGTGGGCCGCAACTCCGACAAAGAAGGGAGGAAGCAGACATGGCGATCAACATCAGATCGGTCTCCAAGCGATTCGGAGGCTCCGTTGCCCTCGACGACGTCAGCCTCCATGTCCCCGACGGCTCTCTGACCGCCCTGCTCGGCCCGAGCGGGGGCGGCAAGTCCACGTTGCTGCGGGTGGTAGCCGGCCTCGAGACGGCCGACTCAGGCACGGTCGAGATCGACGGTCGGGACGTCACCGGGGTGCCGGTCCGTGAGCGGGGCATCGGCTTTTGCTTCCAGCACTACGCCCCCTTCCGCCACCTGACCGTCAGACGCAACGTGTCCTTCGGTCTCGAGGTACGCAAGCGGCCGAAGGCCGAGATCAAAGCCAAGGTCGACGAGCTGTTGGAGCTGGTCAGGATCGACCACCTGGCCGACAGGTACCCGTCCCAGCTGTCGGGCGGGCAACGACAGCGCATGGCCCTTGCCCGCGCCCTCGCCATCGAGCCCAAGCTGCTGCTCTTGGACGAGCCCTTCGGCGCACTCGACGCCCAGGTCCGCCAGCAACTGCGGGTCTGGCTACGCGAGCTGCACGAGAAGATCTCCGTGACCACCGTCCTTGTCACCCACGACCAGGAAGAGGCCCTCGAGGTGGCCGACACCCTGGCCATCATCAACGAAGGACGCCTGGAACAGGTGGGCAACCCGTCTGAGATCTACGACCACCCGACCAACGAGTTCGTCATGAAGTTCCTCGGACCAGCTACTGAGCTGGGCGGCAACTGGGTGCGCCCCCACGATCTGGTCATCCACGAGCACCAAGGGGTCGATGGCCTTGGCGTGCCCGCCACGGTCGACCGCGTCACCTTCCTCGGCTTCGAGGTCCGGGTCGACCTGAGGCTCGAACAGGGTGAGACAGCCTGGGTGCAGCTCTCCCGGGGGGCCGCCGCCGACCTCGACCTCACGCCCGAAGACCGGGTCTTCATCTCCCGGGCCGGGGCCTCGACCGGGTCGCGATCACTGTCCGGGATCACGCCCTAGACGAGGCCCGACCGACGTCGATCGGCGCCAGAAAAGTGAACCTCTGTCCGCACATGGAAACGGCGCCCTCTCACCTCTGACAGAATCAGGGCCGTGTACATCTCAGCCAAGGTGGATTACGCCGTACGAGCCCTGTGCACGCTGGCCGACGCCGACGGGAAACCGGTCACCGCCGAGATGCTCGCCAAGTCCCAGCGGCTGCCGGCAAAATTCCTCGAGAGCATCCTGAACGACATGCGCCGCGCCGGCCTGCTGCTCAGCCAACGCGGGGCGGACGGCGGCTACCGACTGGCCCGGCCGGCAGCCTCGATCACCGTGGCCGAGGTCATCCGGCCGTTGGACGGCCCTCTGGCCGAGGTACGCGGCCTCCGACCCGAGGCCACCGAGTACGACGGGTCGGCTCAACACCTCCAAGAGGTGTGGGTGGCCGTCCGGGCCAGCCTGCGCTCGGTGCTCGAGAAGGTCACCATCGCTGACATCGTGTCCGGCGAGCTTCCGAAGTCGGTGCACAAGATGACCACCGACCCCGACGCCTGGCTCTCCCGCTAAGCCGACCCGCTCCCGGCTGCGGCCTCCTCGACGGTCGAACTGGCCGGATGGTGCTCTCCGGCCCTGTCGAGCGGGGCCGGGACGCGTCGGAAGGACCGGGGCCAGAGGTGGCGGGTCAGCACCACATTGAACTCGGCGGCGTAGACGGTGATCAGGGCGCCGAGGGCGATCCACCAGATCAGCCCGAGGATGGTGGCGAACGTGCCGTAGAGGTTCGAGAGATGGCGCAGTTGGTGGCTGACCAGCTGGGCGCCGACGAACTGGAGCAGCGTCCAGCCCGCCCCCCCGAAGACCGCCCCGGGCCACACGTCGCGCTCCTTCCTCGGGATCCGCACCAAGATGGCGAACGCGCCCCAGTACATGGCGATGTTGATGACGAGCGAGACGACAAAGCCCACCCAAGCCGAGGCCGCCCCGAGCTGGCCGAAGGCCCCGAATCCGGCCGCCGCCCCGCCGGCCAGGAAGCCGACACCGAGGATGACGAGGAACCCGGTGGCCCGGGGGAGCCATGCCCAAAAGTTCGGGAGCTCGTCGCGATCGATGTCCCAGACGACCGCCATCATCACCTGGGAGTTGCGGCTGAGACGCATGCTCCCGTAGAGCAGCCAGAGAAGCCCGACGGTGAGGGCGAGCGAGTTGGACGTGGACAGCTGGTGGACGTTGTTCTTCAGGTCTGCTCCGAGGACCGGGAACTGGTTGAGGGCCGAGTTGATGATGTCGTCCTGCAATGACTTGTGCCCGGACAAGAACACCCCGACCAAGGTCAACAAGACCAGCACCATCGGAAACACGGCGAGGAAGGCGGCATGGGAGATCTGACCCGTCAGGCGGCCGCCCTGGTCATCGGCGTACTTGCGGTAGACGGCCGCGGGCAACGCCGTGACCCGGTGCCGTTGCTGGAAGGCATCCAGCCGGTCGACGGTCACCGTCACCCGATCGACCACCCGCCTCCAGACACCGCCGGCCCGAGCGGCAGGGCCGGTAGCTGGCTCAGCCATGCCGGCCGCTGTCGTGGCGGCTGGCTGGGTACCAGGTGCTGTCGGGCGGTGGCATGGGCGAAGGGACGGGTCGGATCACGTGGAGGTCTCGACCAAGAGGGACTGGATGGCCCGACCGATCCGGCCTTCGCTATCCCAGAGCTCGGACTCGGCCGACCCGAAGCCCGGGGAGCCGAACCGGGTGCGGGCGTCGAGACAGACCCACTCCCCAACCGGCGGCCTGTGCAGTTGGACGGTCAGGTCGGGATTGATGAACAGACTGCCGGCAAAGGGCAGTTCGGCGCCGACACCGTTGCCGAAGTCGGCGGCGGCGACGGCCCGCTCCCAGGGCGACGGCGCCTCCCCGAGCACCACTGGGCAGCGGAGGCGAATCCAGACCACAGCCGGGCCCGGCTCGTCGAAGCGCCCGGCGATGAAGCGCATCTCCGCACCGGAGTTATGAAAGGCGACAAACGAATCGCTCATCGGCGCAGAGATGCTCCCGCTCTCGGGAGGTTGGGGGGCATCGTCTTCGGCCACCGTCGGAGTTGGGATCCTCTGGCCGGCTGCGATCCGGATACGGAGGGCCCGCGACCAGGCCACCTCCACGCCGTCGGCCTCGATCACCGTGTCGATCAGCTGCACCTTGCGGCCCGGGCGGGCGAGGACGCTCCTCGTCCGCAGTGGGACGAGCGGCACGGGGCGGAGGAGCTCCAAGGTGATCCGGGCCATCTGCAGCCCGTCGTCCCCGGCATGGGCCTCGGCCGCCCGGGCGGCCAGGGCGGCCACCGGGCCTCCGTGCAGGGCCTTCGGCGACCAGGGACCGCGGGCCCGCTCGGTCGGGACCATCGTCTCCCCGACGGGCACGAACAGGGCAGGGGCATCGGCTTCGAGAGCAGCGCTCATCGGCCCGACGCTAGTGAGCGGCGGGCGGCCCCGTGCCCACCGGTCCCAAGGGGCGGGCACTGGCGCGGTCGGGATTCTGGAGAATGGGTTCGCCACCGCCTACCATCAGGGCCACATCGAGCGAGCAACCTCCGAGAAGGTGGCCATCGCTCAAGGACAAAAAGGGGAGGACCATGGGTTCAGGACTGGCAGAGATCGACATCGCGGGATCGGCCGAGGACGTCTGGAAGCTGGCCGGAGACTTCGGGGGCATCGGTGACTGGATGCCCGGCATCGAGTCGTGCCGGGTGGAGGGTGAGGACCGCATCCTGTCCACCATGGGCATGACCATCACCGAGCGCCTGGTCAGCAAGGACGACGACGCCAAGACCATCACCTATTCGGTCATCGACGGCGCCCCGACCGAGAGCCATGAAGCGACCATCTCGGTCACGGGCACCGGCGACACGAGCCATGTGACGTGGGCCGTCGATACCAAGCCGGATGAGATGACCGAGCTCATGGCGGGCGTCTACCAGCAGGCCCTCGTGGCCCTGAAGGCCAAGATCGAGGGATGAGCGAGCCGGTCGACCGGAGGTCGAAGGGCCTCACCGGACGACGGTCGTTCGAGGTGCGGGCGACGGCAGTGGCCACGCCAGAGGAGCTCTGGCCCCTGGTCGGCGAGGCGGCGCGTTGGAAGGAGTGGTCCTTCCTCGATCGGAGCGATCTCATCGCCGAGGGACAGCCGGTGGCCGACGGGGTCGGCGCCGTGCGGCGGTTCTCCAGCCATGGCGTCGGCTCACAGGAAGAGGTGGTGGTGTGGGATCCCCCCCACCACCTCGGCTATGCCATCTTGAAGGGCTTCCCGGTGCGTCACTACCGAGGCGACGTGCACCTCGACGCCGACGGGTCGGGCACCGCCATCACCTGGTCGGCCACGTTCGACGAGCTGATCCCCGGCACAGGAAAGGTGATGGAGCTGGTCCTCCACTCGGTGATCAAGCGGTTCATGGCTGGCCTTATCCGCTACGCCGACCAGCACCGCACCGGCACCGGGACGAAAAGCACCCACTGACGACGGGCGTCCTCGGCGACGCCCCGCTCAAGAGGCGGCATCGAGCAGCCGGCGTGCCCGTCGGTCGACCTCGGATCGGGCCCGTTCGACGTCGACAGTCGTGCACTGCCCGGCGCTGACCACCTGGTCACCGCCCACCCACACATCGGTGACCAGTCGGCTCGAGGCTGACCACACCAGGTGTTCGATGAGCTGGGCGTCATGGAGGAGCGGGGTGAATGCCGGGCTGTCGAGGTCGATGGCCAGCATGTCGGCCTTGGCCCCTACGGCCAAGACGCCCAGGTCGGGACGGTCGATGACCAGTCCCGCCCCCCGGGTGGCGAGGTCCAGGGCCGAAGCCGCAGGCAGGGCTGCCGCGTCGCGGTCTCGCAGGCGGGCCAGCATGGCGGCCAGGCGGATCTCCTCCCACAGGTCGAGGTCGTTGTTCGATGCCGGGCCATCGGTACCGATGCCGACCCGTATGCCCCGGGCCAGGAACTCGGTGAGGGGGGCGATCCCCGAGGCCAGTTTGGCGTTGCTCTGCGGGCAGTGGGCCACAGCCACGTCGTAGTCCTCGAAGATGGACAGGTCCTCCGGGGTCAGCCAGATGCTGTGGGCGGCCAGGACCCTGCCATCGAAGACGCCGGCTGAGGCCAGGATGGCCGGCTCGGTTCCACCGTGCTCGGCCACGAACCGGGCGCACTCGTCCTCGGTCTCGGCGATATGGATATGGAAGAGGGCATTGACCGCTCGGGCGGCCTCGGCCACGTCAGCCAGCACCGGGAGGGGGACGCTGTAGGGAGCATGGGGAGCGAACCCGGCCTCCACCCGGTCATGGTCGCCATGGCGCCGGGCGTGGAAGTCGATGATCTCGTCGGTGCGGACCTTCCACCACGACTCCCCCGCCTGGTTGCCGGGCAGGCGGAGGACGCCGGGGGTCACGATGGCCCGCGAGCCTGCGTCGATGACCGCATCGGCCAGTGCGTCCTCGAAGAAGTAGTTCTCACACGTGGTGGTGACCCCGAAGCACAGCAGCTCGGCGGCGGCCAGAGACATGCCCCAGTAGACGTCCTCGGCCGCCAGGTGGGCCTCCTGGGGCCAGAGGACATCGGTCAACCACTCCATCACCGCCAGGTTCTCGCCCGAACCGCGGAACAGGGTCATGGGCGAGTGGGAGTGGACATTGATCAAGCCGGGCATGAGGGCACCGTTGACCACGACCTCATGGATGCCCCGGACCTCATCCGTCGACGCCGTCGTGCCCACATGGGTGATGACCGAGCCCGACACCTCGACCACTCCGGGGCGCAGCACCGGGGTGGTGCCAGAACAGGGCACGACGACGTCTGCTCGGTAGCGGACGGTCGCCGAGAGCGGCACCTCTGGTGCCGTAGAGTCGGCCTCGGTCACGGCCTCGGTCACGGCCTCTTCACTCAGGCCCGCAGTGGGGAGCGCGCCGGATCACGCTGGCGTCGCTCCGTGGCACTCCTCGGCTTCGATGGCCGCCAACTCCTGGATGCGGGCGACATGGCGGCCCCCGTCGAACGGTGTGGCCAAGAAGACGTCGACGATGTCGAAGGCGAGCTCTGCGGCCACCAACCGGGCGCCGAGGGACAAGACGTTGGCGTCGTTGTGGCGCCGGGCGAAGCGCGACGTGTACTCGTCGTGGCAGAGCGCGGCCCGGGCGCCATGGACCTTGTTGGCGGCGATCTGCTCACCCTGGCCGCTTCCACCGATGACGATGCCGAGCTCGGCTGCACCTTTGACCACTCGCCGGGCCACGTCAGCGCAGATGGGCGGATAGTCGACGGGCAGGGTCGTGTAGGTGCCGATGTCCTCGACCTCGTGGCCCGCTTCGAGCAAGTGGGCGACCACCGCTACCTTCAACACGAAGCCTGCATGATCCGATCCGACTACCAGCTGCATCGGGCCTCCCTCGTTGACGTCATGCGAAATGGACCCTGGCCGCCCGCTCGGGTCGCACGTAGCCCGCCTCGACGAACCACCGGGCGGCCCGCTCGAGGGCCTCAGCCGGAGGACGGGAGCTGTAGCCGAGCTCGGCGCGGGCCCGGCGGTCGTCAAAGGACATGTGCGTCGTCGACATCTTGGCCGCCTCCAGGGGAACCGACGGCTCCCGGTGCAACAGCGTGCCCTCGACCAGGCTGGAGAGGCGGGCGGCGGCCACGGCCAAGCCGTTCGGGAACTGCCGTGTCGGGGCGACAAGCCCGGTCACCTCGGCCAGGGTGGCGAGCACCTCCCGAAGCAAGAGGTTCTCCCCGCCGAGGATGTAGCTCCGGCCGTTTCCGCCTCGCTCCGCGGCCAGCACGTGGCCCTTGGCCACGTCCTCCACGTCGACGATGTTGAGTGTCGTGTCGACGTAGCCGGGGAATCGACCGTTCAGGAACTCGAGCACGGTCTTGCCCGTCGGGGTCGGCCCCCGGTCTCGCGGGCCGACCGGCGTCGTGGGCTGGACGAGGACGACGGGAAGCCCCTCGGCCCCGGCCCGGAGGACCTCGTGCTCGGCGACGTACTTCGACTGCTTGTACCCGCCGAAGAGGTGGTCGATGCGGGCGAACGAGCCCTCGTCGACCGGTGCCCCGGGCGACGCTCCGGCCACACCCAAGGTGCCGACGGTCGACGTGTAGACCAACCGCTCACAGGCCGACCGGCGGGCCGCCTCGATCACGTGTTTCGTGCCCCCGACATTGATGTCGTAGAAGGAGGCAGGGTGGCGGGCCCAGAATCGGTAGAGGGCAGCGGCGTGGAAGACCACCCGTGCGCCATCGACGGCCTTCACCACGGCGTCTAGGTCCCGGAGGTCCCCGGTCACCACCTCGACGTCGAGACCGTTCAGGTTCTCGGTCCCACCGCCCGGCTCGACCATGGCGACCACCCGAGCGTCACGATGCAGGAGCTCACGCACCAGCGAAGACCCGATGAACCCGGCGCCACCGGTCACGAGCACCCGGTCGCCGGCCCCGATGGCGAGGACGGGGTCGGTGACCTCGGTCATGGGCGGGAGGAGACGGCAGCGCTCGGCTGGGCGGAGCGCTGACGACCCCGACGAAGGCTATTGCGAGCCATCGTGGTACCCACTTCCACCAACAGCCCGGAGCTGCGCTGGGCGTCCCCTAGGACATCGTCGAGGGCAGCCACGAAGGCGTCGATCTCCTCGTCCCCGATGTTGAGGGGGGGCAGCAGCTTGATGATGTTCACGTTGTCGGCGGCCACCTGGGTGAGGATGTGGTGCCGGTGGAAGAGGGGAACGACGATCAGCTGGGAGAAGAGGCCCCTCCTGGCCAGCTCCATCATGCGGAACCGGGTGCGTGAGCCCCCTGAGGCCGGGGCACCGAAGACGAGGCCGATCATCAGGCCCTTGCCCCGCACTTCGTGGAGGAGCTCGTGCTTGTCCACCAGGGGCTGGAGGGCCTCCATCATCTGGTGGCCGCGGCGCTGCGCACCGCCCACGATGTCCTCGTCGTCGAACACCTGGAGGGTGGCGAGGGCGGCCACCATGGCCAGCTGGTTGCGGCCGAAGGTCGAGGAGTGG
>PLSY01000398.1:10266-39006 GCA_003164275.1 Acidimicrobiaceae bacterium
TCTGCACCTCGTCGATGACCAGCAGCGTGCCGTGACGGCGGCACACCGACTGCACCTCGGTCCAGTAGGCCTCTGTAGCCATGTAGACACCCTTGCCCTGGATGGGCTCGGCCACGAAGGCGGCCACGTCACCCTTGCGGAGCTGGCGCTCAAGAGCGTCGATGTCCCCGAAGGGAACCTGGACGCAGTCGGGCAACAGGGGGCCAAATCCCTTCTTGAACTCCTTGCCGCCGTTCAGGGACAGCGCCCCGTTGGTCAGACCGTGGAAGGCGTGATCGCAGAACACGATGCGACTGCGCTTGGTGGCTGCCCTGGCGAACTTGATGGCCGTCTCCACCGTCTCGGCCCCCGAGTTGGCGAAGAACACCCGCTCGATGCCGGCCGGGGCCCGAGCCACCAGGGCCTTGGCCAACAGGCCGGGGAGCAGGGCGCAGTCGAGCTGGACCAGGTTGGGCAGATCGGCGTCAAGAGCCTGGTGGAGGGCGTCTTTGATCACCGGGTGGCTGCGCCCAAGAGCGAACACCCCGAATCCCGAGAGGAAGTCGAGATAGCGGTCGCCACGGTCGTCGATCAGATACGAGCCTTCGCCGTGGACGTAGTTCCGGTCGAAGCCCAAGGTCTGGAGGACCTTGACCAGCTGGGGGTTCATGTACTTGGAGTGGAGCTCGAAGCTCTCACCCTGGTGCTCGGCCAACAGGGTGGCGAGATCGAACGGCACGGTCACTCTCCGGTCGGGTCGGCGGGGTCCCGCCAGCGTAGTTGCCGCCGGCGGGACCTTGGCTCGATCAGATCCCGAAGTTCACGATCCCCCGCACATTGACCCCGGCGGCCAGGTCGTCGTACCCGTTCTGCACCTCGTCGAGCGTGTACTCCTGGGTGATCAGCTTGTCGATCTCCAAGAGGCCGGCCTCGTACAGGCGCAAGAGGTTGGGGATCTGCACCCGCGGGCTGGCCGATCCGAACACCGTGCCCAACAGGGCCTGGTTCGACATGGACAGGGTGAACAGGTCGAGACTCACTTGGTCCTGGTTGAACGGGGCGACGGCGGTGGCCACCACCCGTCCGTCCTTCGAGGCCAGCCGCATGGCCGGGGCGATCAGGTCGCCGGTCAGCACTCCGGGAGTGAGGATGACCACATCGGCCATCCGGCCCTCGGTGAGCTCGGGCAGGATCAGGTTGGCCTCGAGGATGGAGGCGGCCCCATGGGTGGCGCCGATGCCCTTCGCCTTTTCCACCTTGAAGGGAACCGGGTCGACGGCGATGACATAGCGGGCACCGGCGATCCTCGCTCCTTGGATGGCCCCTGAGCCCACTCCCCCGGCGCCGATGACCACCACGGTCTCGCCCGGCTTCACCTTGCCGCGGTCGACGGCCGAGCCGAAGCCCGTCGAGATGCCGCAGCTGATCAGGGCGGCCGCCTTGAGCGAGACAGTGGGGTCGATCTTGACCAGCGAGGCCTCATTGGCCAGGACCTGGTCGGAGAAGGTCCCGAGCTGGGTCATCCGGTTGACGTGCTCGCCACCGAGGCTGTGACGCCACTGGCCGTCGCTCATCATCGGGCCGGCGAGGATGGTCATGCCCAGGTCGCACAGGTGCTGGCGCCCCGAGGCACACCAAAAGCACTTACCGCACGCCGGGATGAACGACATGGCCACGTGGTCCCCGACGGCCAGCGACTCGACGTCGGGTCCGATCTCGGAGACGATTCCCGCCCCCTCGTGTCCGCCGATCATCGGGAACATCGACTTCACGCCGAAGATCTCCAGTACCTCGGGGGCGGCACTCATGTCGCCGGTGCGCAGGTGCTCGTCNNGCTCGTCCGAGTGGCACATGCCGGCATACGCCATCTGGACGACGACCTCGTGGGGCCCCGGGGGCTCCACGTCGACCTCTTCTGCCTTCCACGGCTCGTTCAACCCTGAACAGACAGCAGCGCGAATCTTCATCTGGTGGTCCTCCCCCTTGCGGCACCGGGTGTGGCGCCGGGTAGCTCTCCGACACAGCATCGCGCCTCGGTGAGGCCGCGTCGAGCCACCGGGGGCGCCCGAGCCGGTTCAAAAGCGCAGGGCCTCGTCCTCGAAGCCGCTGGACAAGAGACGAAAGGCGCGGTCGACCTCTCCGCCCAGGTCGTCAGAGTCGAAGCGGGCCCAGCAGGTGAAAGCGGCCATGGCCGCACCGAGGGCGGCGCGGGCCACTGTCTGGGGAACGAGGTCGATCGGCGTGGCCCCGACACGTGCGGCCACGAACGAGGCCACGACCTCGCACCAGTCGGCGTAACGGACGGCCGAATGGGCGACCAGCGTCGGGACCGTGCTGATGAGGCCGATGCGAATGCGCAGCTCGGCCAGATCACGGGGGTCGAACAGGTTGGTGGTCACCACGGCTCGTCGCAAGACATCCATCATCGGCTCGTCGTCACGGGCGGCCAACAAGGCCGACTCCAGCCGGAGCAGTTCGGAGTCGAACTCACCCCACACCACATCGGCCTTCGACTCGAAGTAACGGAAGAAGGTACGCCTGGACACCCCGACAGCGGTGGCGATCTCATCCACCGTCGTCTCGTCGAACCCCTGGCGGCTGAAGAGGTCGAGGGCGGCCCGAGCCACGTCCTGGCGAGACGTGCTCGGGCGCCGGCCCCTGGTGGCCTCGGAGGCTGCTCCCGCCCCGGTGGTGTCCTCTCGGCTCATCAGACTTCCATTTTGACATCCAGTGCTATAAATTGGAACCACTGGCATCAGCCCGGCATAGGCCGGCCGATCATCGGAGGTATCCAATGGCTGTCACCACTACGTCTCCCGACACGGTCACCGAGGAAGTCGAGGCTTCCGGCCAAGCCGGCGACGTCGTCGTCCTCGTCGAGGAGGACCTGCTGGTCGAGGACGTCTCCATCGACGGGATGTGCGGCGTCTACTAGGCCGCCTCCGGGCCACGCCCACACACCATGCCCCCACTCCCACCGCCCTCGGACGGCACCGCCTTCGACGGGTCTCGGCCGTGGACGCTCCATCCCCAGGTCTCCCTGCGGCCGGAGTCGTTCGGGGCCCTGGCCTATCACTTCGGCACCCGGCGGCTCTCCTTCCTGAAGAGCCGAAGGCTGCTTGCCGTGGTCGAGTCACTGGCCGACCAGCCGACAGGCCACGACGCCTGTGTGGCCGCCGGGGTCACCGATGCGGAGTTCGAATCCTATGAACGGGCGCTGGCCACCCTGGCCGAGTCCGGAATGATCTGCGAACGCGAGGCCTCATGACCCTGATCAGCGATCACCCGACCACGGCCCCCACCTCGGTCGGACGCCTGGTCGACCGCTTCGAGCAGGGACTCGACGCGCCCATCTGTTTGACCTGGGAGCTCACCTACGCCTGCANNGCAACCTGGCGTGCGTGCACTGCCTGTCGAGCTCAGGACGCCGTGATCCGAACGAGCTGAGCACCGAGGAGTGCAAAGCGGTGATCGACGAGTTCGAGCGTATGCAGATCTTCTATGTGAACATCGGCGGCGGTGAGCCGACCGTGCGCTCGGACTTCTGGGAGCTGGTCGACTACGCGACCGACCATCACGTCGGCGTCAAGTTCTCGACCAATGGCTCGAGGATCTCGACGGAAGTGGCCGAACGTCTGGCGTCGAGTGACTACGTCGACGTGCAGATATCGCTCGACGGCGCCACCGCCGAGATCAATGACGCAGTCCGGGGCGACGGGTCGTTCGCCACCGCCATCACCGCCATGCAGCGGATGGCTGACGCCGGGTTCGTGGGCTTCAAGCTCTCGGTCGTCGTCACCCGACACAACGTCAGCCAGCTCGACGAGTTCAAGGCCCTGGCCGACACCTACGGCGCCCAACTGCGCCTCACCCGCCTACGCCCATCGGGGCGAGGCGCCGACGTCTGGGATGAACTGCACCCGACGGGCGACCAGCAGCGGACCCTCTATGACTGGCTGGTGGCCCACGGAGAGGATGTGCTCACCGGCGACTCGTTCTTCCACCTGGCGGGCTACGGCGAGTCCCTCCCCGGGCTCAACCTGTGCGGTGCGGGACGCGTCGTCTGCCTGGTCGACCCGGTGGGCGACGTCTATGCCTGCCCGTTCGCCATCCATGAGGAGTTCCTGGCCGGAAACGTGCGCGCCCCGGGTGGCTTCACCGAGGTGTGGCGGCACTCAGACCTGTTCACCGAGCTGCGTCAGCCCCAGAGCGCGGGGGCGTGCGGATCGTGCGGGCACTACGACGCCTGCCGCGGCGGCTGCATGGCCGCCAAGTTCTTCACCGGCCTGCCCCTCGACGGCCCCGACCCCGAGTGTGTCCTCGGCCACGGCGAGCACTCCCTCGCCGCCCGGGGCGAGGCCGAGCCCCCCAAGCCCTCCCTCGACCACTCGATAAAGCCGCGACGGGTACCCGTGGTCATGCGGGATCGTCGGCCGGACCGCACGTGCGACGAGAACCCCCTCGCGTCGTTCGACCCGGCCGTCCTCGCCACCTGAACCGTGCCACGACTGGTCGACTCGGTGGCGGTGGCTTCTAGGCACGCGCCGTCCCGGGTGGTCTTCGGGCCCCACGAGACGAACCTTGCCCGGGGGCGGGACATGAGCGATCGCCATGTGGCCTACTACCGGGCCCGGGCCGAGGGTGGGTGCGGGTTGGTGGTGACCGAGACGGCGTCGGTGCACGCCTCGGACTGGCCCTATGAGCGGGCACCGTTGGCTGCCGAGTGCGGTCCGGGCTGGTCCGACATCGCAGCTGTCTGTCAGCCCCACGGCACCTTGGTCCTCGCTGGCCTCGGCCACAGCGGCGGCCAGGGATCGAGTGCCTACTCACAGTCGGTGATGTGGGCCCCTTCCCGGGTGGCCGATGCCATCAACCGCGAGATGCCAGTGGAGATGGAGCTCGAGGACATCGACGCCCTCGTCGGCGGCTTCGAAGCGGCTGCCCGCCTGGCTGTCGACTCCGGCCTCGACGGCGTCGAGATAGATGCCGGCTACCAGTCGCTGCTCCGCCAGTTCCACTCCGGGCTCACCAACCTGCGCGGCGACGAGTACGGCCTCGACCGACTGCGCCTCACCACCCGGGTGCTCGAGGCGACGCGCCGGGCCGTCGGTCCGGACCGGATCATCAGCCTGCGACTGTGCTGCGACGAGCTGGCCCCCTGGGCCGGCGTCACCCCCGAACAGGCCATCAGTCAGGTCGTGGCGCTGGCCGACCACCTCGACATCCTGGTGGTGGTGCGAGGGGGGCCCTTTTCGGCATCGGCCTACCGGCCCGACGCCCACACCCCGGCCGCGTTCAACCTCGATCTGTGCCGCCAGATCCACGCCGCCGTGGACGGGCGGGCGCTCGTCGTCCTGCAAGGAAGTGTGGTCGACCCGCTCGTCGCCCAGTCCGCCATCGACGAGGGGGCGTGCGAGCTGGTCGAGATGACCAGGGCCCAGATCGCCGAGCCCCGGCTGGTGGCGCTGGCCAGGGCCGATCACCTGGAGCAGGCCCGACCGTGCATCCTCTGCAACCAGGCGTGCCATGTGCGGGACAATCGCAATCCCGTCGTCAGCTGCGTCGGCGAGCCACGCAGCGGTCATGAGACGGTCGAGCCGTCGACCGTGGGCACCGACCGCTCCATTCGGGAGGTCCTGGTCGTCGGCTCCGGGATAGCCGGCCTCGAGTGTGCCAGAGTGCTGGCCGAGCGGGGACACCGGGTCCAGGTGGCCGAGCGCTCGGGGGTTGTCGGTGGCACCCTCCGGGCCGCCGCTGTCGGCCCCGGACGCGAGCGCCTGTCCGAACTCGTGAGCTGGCTCGTCGACGAGTGCCAGCGGCTCGGAGTCCTCATCGAGGTGAGCCGCACCATCACCCCGAGCGACCTGGACGAGGCCCGGGCCAATGGCCGTCACGTGGTGCTCGCCACCGGGTCCCGGCCAGCCCCACTGGCCTATCCCGTGGACGGATCGGCCGTCGTCATCGACGCCCTGTCCTTGCTCCTCGGCGGTCTGGCCAGCCTCCCGAAGGGCCCGGTGGTCATCCACGACCCGATCGGTGGGCCGGTCGGCATCGGCGTGGCCGAGTGGCTGGCCGAGGCGGGAGTGCCCTCTTCGATCGTCACCCAGGACCAGATCGCCGGCACGCTGCTCTCCCTGTCCGGCGACCTGGCCGATGCCAACACCCGACTCCAACGCCTCGGCGTGCGACGGGAGCTCCGGACAATGGTGCGCGCCGTGGACAACGGCCAGGTGGTGCTGGAAGACGTGTGGACGGGCGTCCAGCGCAGCCTCGAGTGTGGCGTGCTCGTCGACTGCAGCTTCAGGGTCCCGGACGAGGACCTCTACCTGAGCCGCCCCGGCACTCTGCGGGCCGGCGACTGCGTGGCCCCGAGGGGCATTCTGGCCGCCATCCTCGAAGGTCGGCGCCGGGCCATGGAGGTGGCCGCAGGGGCCATCGACGGCATGGGGTTCAAGGTGGCGGAGATGGCCTCGTGATGTCCGCCGGCCACCAATGGGCCTTCCTCCAGGCGACACGTTCGGCCACCGGGCGCCGCCGGGCAACGGTCGGGTGGCTGTGAGCGCGGGAGCCGGGTACCGGCACCTGTTCACCCCGCTGCGGCTCGGCCCGGTCACGGTGTCCAACCGGATCGTCTTTTCCGCCCACCTGACGAACTACGCCACCAACGGGCTCCCGACGGCCCAACACGCCGCCTACTACGGGGCGAGGGCGGCGGGTGGGGCCGGCCTCATCATCACCGAGGAGCACTCCACCCATCCGACCGACTGGCCCTACGAGAAGCTCATCCACGGCTTCAACCCGGGCGTCATCGGGGGCTACCGCCAGATCACCGATGCCGTCCATGCCCACGACGTGCCGATCTTCGCCCAGATCAACCACAACGGCGGCCAGGCATCGAGCATGTACTCGAGACGGCCGGTATGGGCACCGAGCCCCATTCCCGACCCGCTGTTCCGCGAGGTGCCAAAGGCCGTCGAGCCCCATGAGATCGCCGAGATCGTCGACGGGTACGCACTGGTGGCAACGCACTGCATGGAGGGAGGATTCGACGGGATCGAGCTCCAATGCTCCCACTCGTCAATCGTCCGCGGCTTCCTCTCCCCGGCCACCAACACCAGGGAGGACCACTACGGGGGAACCCTCGAGAACCGGGCCCGCCTCCTCTTGGAGATCGTGGACGCCGTGCGCCGGGTCATCGGAGCCGACCGGGCGCTCGGGGTGCGACTGTGCGGCGACGAGCTCATCGAGGGTGGCACCGATATCGACGACGCCATAGGCGTCGCCAAGCTGGTGGACGCCAGCGGGCAGGTGGACTACATCAACACCTCCATCGGCGTTGCCACAGCCACGCTCTACATGATCGAGGCCAGCATGCAGGTCCCGCCGGGCTACGCCATGTTCATCCCGAGCGCTATTCGTGAGGTGGTGGGCGTGCCCGTCGTCGGCGTCGGGCGATTCAAGGACCCGCTCCAGGCCGACCGGGCCCTGGGCGAGGGGCTCTGTGATCTGGTCGGTGTGGTCCGGGGCCAGATCGCCGACCCCGACTTCGCCGTGAAGGCCCGGTCGGGACACGCCACCGACATCAGGACGTGCCTGTCGTGCAACCAAGAGTGCGTGGGCCGCATGGGCCTCAACCGCTGGCTCGGCTGCATCGAGAACCCCCGTACCGGCCGGGAGGCGATCGCCCTGTCCCGGCCGGTCCGCCGGCGCAAGGTGGTAGTGGTCGGTGGTGGCCCCGGCGGCCTGCAGGCGGCGGTGTCGGCCGCCGAGCTCGGTCATCAAGTCGTGTTGTTCGAACGCCACGAACGCCTGGGCGGCCAGGTGCAGGTGGCGGCCTCGGTGCCGAGTCGGGCCGAGTTCTTGGACATCGCCCGGAACCTCATCGTCGCCGCCAAGCGCGAAGGTGTCGACCTACGGACCGGGGTCACCGCCACGACCGACGCCATCAGGGCCGAGCACCCCGATGCGGTCATCGTGGCCACCGGCGCCCGACCGGCCCGACCGTGGTGGGCCGGCGACCATGCCCGCGTGGTCGACGTCCGTGACGTCTTGGAAGGTCGGGCCCATCCCGAGGGTCGGGTGGTGGTGGTCGACGAGCTCGGCTTCCATCAGGCCACCTCGACGGCGGAACTGCTGGCCGACCGGGGGTGCGAGGTGGAGGTCATCACCAACGGGATGGTGGTCGGCCAGGATCTAGGCATCACACTGGACATGGAGACGTGGAATATCAAGGCCCATGCCAAGGGCATCCGACAGAGCGTCGACCTCGTACCCATGGGCGTCGAGTCCCACCAGGCTGACCGGGCCGGCACCGAGACGGAGGCCTTGCTGCTGACCATGCAGCATCATCCGACCGGCACCGACCACCAACGCCTGTGCGACTGGGTGGTGTGCTCTGTGCACCAGGCGCCCGACGACGACCTGTGGCGTGAGCTCAAGACAGAGGCCTTCCCCGTCGAGCGCATCGGTGACTGCCTGGCCCCACGACGGGCCCACGCCGCAGTGATCGAGGGCCAACGGGCGGCGCTGGCCCTGTGAGCCCGAAACCCATGAGCCCGAAACCCATGAGCCCGAAACCCATGGGTGCGGACCCGTTGAGCCCCGACGCGGCGGGCAGGACCCCGGGCGAGGATGACATGACCAGCACAGGCGCCTCGTCGATCCAACTGCCCCACGGGGCCCTGGCGGTGATCGTGGTCCGCGACGGCCGTCTCCCCGTCGGCGCGGACGACACGGTGGCCGAGGCCGGAGGGTCGGCCATCCTCGTCGGCTCGGGCACGGAGCAGGGCGCGAACGAACTGAGCGCCGCGCACCACATCTGGTTCGCCGAGGCCGGCCCGGGGCTCCGTCCCGCCCGCCTTGCCGAGGCTCTCGCCCCTCTCCTCGCCCGGTGCTCCCTCGTCGTGATGCCCGCCTCCCCCGACGGGCGCGACCTGGCCCCCAGGGTGGCGGCACTGCTCGACCGGCCACTCATCGCCCGGGCCGTCTCGGCTGAGCTCCGAGCGGACGGGTCGGACGGGGCCTCGAGCGGCGGGGTTCGTGCCGTGGTCGCCCGGTTGGACGACCGGGTCCTCGTCCCCATCGAGACCGATGGCCCGACGGTCGTCACCCTGGCTCCGACCGGCCGGGCGACCCGGCACGGGGCGGTGACCACCGTCGAGCGCGTCGCCCTCGCCGAGCGTCACCCGGACAGGAACGGGGACGGCGACCCCGAGGTCATGGCCGTCTTGGAGCCCGACGTCCTCACCATGGACCTCGCCGACGCCACCCGGGTGGTGGGGGGAGGAGCCGGGCTCGTTGCCGGTCTCGACGACCACCAGGCCACCGAGGTGTTCGACCGGCTGATCCGGGTGGCGGGCGTGCTCGGTGCCTCGGCCGGCGCCACCCGGGTGGCCACCGACGCCGGATGGACCGGCTACGAACGTCAGATCGGCACCACCGGGGTGACCATCGATCCCGAGCTCTACGTGGCCCTCGGCATCTCGGGCGCCACCCAGCACGTCGGTGGACTCGGCGCCCCCCGCCACATCGTGAGCGTCAACACCGACAGCTCGTCACCGATGACGGCCATGGCCGACCTGGGCCTCGTGACCGACGCCCGGGCCTTTCTGGCCGAGTTGGCCGGACGACTGGCGACAGGTGCCACCGAGGCGCCCCGTACGGAAGAGAAGATGAAACCACTGTGAGCTCTGTCACCACTTCCTTTGACGCCGTCGTGGTCGGGGCCGGCCCGGCTGGTTCGGCTGCCGCCCTGGCCCTGGCCCGGGCCGGACGCTCGGTGGTCATGGTCGAGCGGGGCCTCTTCCCGGGGTCGAAAAACGTCTATGGCGGCGTGGTCTATGGCCGGGTGCTCGACGACATCATCCCCAACTGGTGGGAGCAGGCGCCCGTGGAGCGATGGGTGGTCCGACGGTCCACCATGATGATGACCGGCACCCAGTCGCTGTCGATCGACTACCGCACCGAAGCCTGGGGACGCCCGCCCTTCAACGGCATGACCGTCCTGCGTTCGCAGTTCGACTCGTGGTTGGCCGCCAAGGCCACCGAGTCGGGGGCACGCCTCCTCACCTCCACCGTCGCCACTGGCCTCGTGCGGGACGGCGCCGGCCGCGTGGTCGGGGTAAGCACCGACCGCGACGGAGCGGTGCTCCATGCCAAGGTGGTCGTTGCCTGTGACGGGGTGAACTCGTTCCTGTCCAAAGAGGCCGGACTCCTCCCTGCGGCCGAGTCCTCCCATTACACCCTCGGACTGAAAGAGGTCCTCGAGCTGCCGGCCGATGCCATCAATGACCGCTTCGGCGTGCGCTCCCACGAAGGGGTGGACATCGAGATACTCGGATGCACCCGGGGCATTCCCGGTGGTGGTTTCCTCTACACCAACGCCGACTCGGTCAGCGTCGGCGTAGTTGTCTCCCTCCCCCAACTGGCCGAGTCGAAGGTCCGCCCCGAAGAGCTCATCGCCGACTTGAAGGAACACCCGTCGATCGCCCCCTTCCTGCGCGGCGCCACCTTGCGCGAGTACGCCGCCCACCTCATACCCGAGGGCGGCTACGACACCATGCCCGTCCTCGCCACCGACGGCATGGTGGTGGCCGGGGACGCGGCGGCCATGACCCTCGCCGCCGGCATGTGGCTCGAGGGCGTCAACTTCGCCATCGGCTCGGGGGACGCGGCGGGCCGGGCCGTCGACCGGGCCATAGCCACCGGGGACACGTCGGCGCACGGACTGTCGTCGTACCGGGCCGACCTGGAGGGCCAGTTCGTCCTGGCCGACCACAAGCGGCTTCGAAAGGCCCCGGCACTGGTTCTGTCCGAAAGGGTCCAACAACGATACCCAGGGCTCCTCTGCGACCTGGCCGAAGGGATGTTCACCGTGACCAACCCGACACCCAAGCTCGGTGGCCTGAAGGTGACGCGGGCCGCCGCCGCCAAACACGGGGTCAAGCTCCGAGAGCTCGCCGCCGACACCCTCCGAGGACTGAGGATCTTCGGATGACCGAACCATCCGGCGCCGACACGGCTCCTGTTCCGCCCCTCCCGGCTTCCGCAGAGGCCACGGCTGTCCCCTACGCACAGCCGACGTCATGGAGAGGCATCTCCTTCGAGGAGCGGATGGCAACGGTCGACTTCCGCATCGGGGCCCGCGCCCACATCACCGTCGACTCCGAGATCTGCCGGTCATGCACGACCACGGCCTGTGTGACCGCCTGTCCGGCCAACCTGTTCGCCCCGACGTCAGACGGTGGCATCCTCTTCAACTACGAGGAGTGCTTCGAGTGCGGGACCTGCTACATGGTCTGCAACAGCGAGGGCGCCATCACCTGGACCTATCCCGACGGCGGCCAGGGCGTCGTCTTCCACAACGGATGACGGCGGACGAGCCGGACGACCGGCGCCCACTGGTCGTGGCCTGCCTCAGGATTGCCGATTTGAGGCCCGAGGTCGATCCCCTCACCGGGGCCGTGACGAGCACCCGCTTCGGGCTCGGCCTGTCGGCTGCCGACGCCGCCGCCTTGGAGTCGGCCTTCCAGGTGGCAGAGGCCTGGGGAGGGAAGGTCCTGGCCGTGGCCGTCGGACCGTCGACCATCGAGGCCGTCTTGAAGGACGCCATAGCCCTCGGCGCATCCGTCGTGCGGGTGGCCAACGGCGAGTCCGACGCCGACGGCACCGGAGCCTTGACGGTGGACGAGCACGCGCTGGCCCGGACCATTGCGGCGGCCATCGCCCCGTTCGGCCGACCGGCCCTGGTGCTGTGCGGCGACCGCTCGGTCGATCGGGGCACCGGGGCCCTGCCGGCCTTCCTCGCCCATGAGCTCGACGCAGCCCAGGCCCTCGGGCTCGTCAGCCTCGATGCCGAGAGCGTCAGCGAGGAGCTGGCCCTTTCAGCCCAACGCCGGCTTGACGGAGGGTGGCGGGAACAGCTCCGAGTGACCGCACCGGCCGTGTGCTCGGTGGAGGGAGCCGGCACACGGCTGCGACGGGCCTCACTCGAGGGGGCGCTCCGCGCCGAGGCGACCGCCGTCCCTGTCGAGCACGCCACCGACGGGTCGGATCGGCCCTTCCGGGTCGGGCCCATTCGGGTCTTCGAGCCGAGGCCCCGCGTCCTTCCCGCCCCCGACAGCGCCGATCCCCGCATGCGGCTCCTCGCCCTGACCGGGGCCCTGGTGGCCCACGATCCACCGACCATCGTCGGGCCGGTGGGAGCGGTGGAGGCGGTCGACGCATTCATGGCATTCCTGGCTCGACACGGCTACCTGGCCGACTCCGCCGAAGCCGGCGGTGCCGCCCCAGCCGGTGCCGAGGAGGCGGTATGAGCCGGCTTGACGAGATGACCTGGCCCGAGGTGACGGGCCGGGCGGGGACAGGGGCCCTCCTGCTCATCCCGTTCGGCTCGACCGAGCAGCACGGTCCCCATCTGCCCCTGTCCACCGATACCGACATCGCCCGGGCAGTGGCCGAGGGCGTGGACGCCCGACTGGCCGACGTGATGGTTGCCCCCGCCCTGTCGTACGGGTCGAGCGGCGAGCACCAGGGGTTTGCCGGCACCCTCTCCATCGGGCAAGAGGCCACCGAGCTGCTGCTCGTCGAGCTCGGCCGTTCAGCCGCCGAGCACTTCGCCCACATCGTCGTGGTCTCGGCCCACGGAGGCAACGCCACGGCCCTGGCCCGGGCCATGGCGCGCCTGTCGACCGAGGGCCGAGCGGTGGTGTCCTGGTCGCCGTCGTGGCCCGGGGACCTCCACGCCGGCCGGACCGAGACTTCGTTGATGCTGTGCATCGCCCCCGACCGTGTCCGGGTCGACCTGGCCGAGCCCGGCGACCTGCGCACCATCGACGTGCTCTTGCCTCTCATGCGCCTCCACGGCGTGCAGCTCATCAGCGCCAACGGCGTGCTCGGAGACCCGGATGGGGCGAGCGCCGACGAGGGAGACGCACTACTGGCCGGAGCGGTCGACGACCTGTGCCGGACCATCAGCGAACTGCGGGCCGAGACCAAGGGGGCAAAAGCATGAACCGGGTAGCCGTGGTGACAGGAGCGGCGCGCGGGATCGGTGCCGCCACCGTCCGGGGCCTGGCCGCAGCCGGCTGGTCGGTGGTGGCCGTCGACCGGGCCTCGGACGACCCCCGACTCCCCTATGCCATGGGCACCGAGGCCGAACTGGACTCAGTCGTGGCCCAAGCCATGAGCGCCCGGCCCGAAGGTGGTGCCTCTCACGCCGAGGTGGTGGCCCACAAGGCTGACACTACCGACCCGGTGGGCCTCGGGGCGGCCGTCGCCCTGGCCGAGGAGCGCTTCGGTGGCCTCGACGCCATGGTGGCCGTTGCCGGCGTGATCGCCGGCGGTGTCCCGCTCTGGGAGATGCCCGCTGATCAGCTGGGGGCGGTCCTCGGCGTCGATCTCGGCGGGCCGATCACCGCGGCCCGAGTCGGCATTCCTGCCCTCCTGCGCCGAGATGCTCCCCGCCACGGCCGGTTCCTCGCCGTCGCCTCGGCGGCCGCCACCCGCGGCCTGCTGCACCTCACCGCGTACGGAGCGGCGAAGGCGGGCGTGGCCGGGCTCGTACGGGGGCTGGCCGTCGAGCTCGCCGACACCGGCGTCACAGCCAATGCCATCAGCCCGGGCTCGACGGCAACACCGATCCTCGACGAGAGCGCCCGTCTGTACGACCTCGCCGACGCCCAGGCGTTCGCCGGCCAGCAACCGATCAAGAGGCTGCTCTCCCCCGACGAGGTGGCCGCTGCCCTCGTCTGGTTGGCCGGGCCGGACAGCTCGGCCCTCACCGGAGCGGTGATCCCGGTGGACGGCGGCCTGTCGCTGTGAGTTCGCTCCCGGAAGGGAGCAGGCTGGTCCTCGACCCGTCGGTCCGGTCCTTTCGGGACGGCACCGTCCTGGTCGGCGGCCAACCCGGGCGCCTCCTCACCCTCACCCGCCCCGGCGTCTCGGCCCTCGCCCGCCTCACCGGCCAGGAGCCAACCACCGCGGCCGAGCGTCAGCTCGGCCAACGCCTGGTCGAGGCCGGCCTCGCCCACCCGGAGCGAATGGCCTCGGTGCCGGCGTCCACAACGGTCGGGCGCGTCACCGTGGTCATACCCGTGAAGGACAGAAGCCAGTCGCTCGACCGGTGCCTCTCCTCCATCGGTGCGACACACCCGGTGGTGGTTGTCGACGACGGCTCGCTCGACCCGACGGCCATCGCCGCCGTGTGTGCCACCCACGGCGCCCGGCTGATCGTCCGCCCGGTCAACGGTGGCCCGGGGGCTGCCCGCAACGACGCTCTAGCCATCGTTGCCACCGAGCTGGTGGCCTTGGTGGACAGCGACTGCACCGTCGATCCGTCGTGGCTCGACGAGACCGTGTGGCTGTTCGACGACCCGACCATCGGTGCCGTCGCCCCCCGGGTCCGGCCCGAAGACAGCACCGTTGCCGGGCAGAGGTCCGCACTCGCCCGCTTTCTTGCTGTCCGCTCCCCCTTGGACATGGGAGCGACCCCCGGGGAGGTCGGGCCCGACCGGGCCGTGCGCTATCTCCCGAGCGCCGCTCTGGTCATCCGTCGGGAAGCCTTGGCCGAGGGCTTCGACCCGGGCCTGCGGGTGGGTGAGGACGTGGATCTCGTGTGGCGCCTGGTCCTGGCCGGCTGGCGGGTCCGCTACCAACCGGGGGCAACGGTCTGGCACACCGAGCCGTCATCCTGGCTCGAGGTCCTTTCCCGGCGCCTCCGCTATGGCACGTCGGCTGGGCCTCTGGCCCTCCGTCACCCCGGCCGGCTGGCCCCCTTGGAGATCAGGCCGTGGCCTCTCGCCGTCGTAGCCGCCGTGGCCGCCCGCCGGCCGGGGTGCGCTGTCACCTTGTGGCTCGGATCTACCGCGGCGATGGAGAAGAGTCTCGGTGGTCACGGCATCCCCCTTTCGCTGATCGCCCGATGGAGCGCAACGAGCGTCGGTTGGACGGTGGTCGGCGTGGGGCGGGCGGCGACCACACTGGCTGCTCCGGTCCTGGTGGCCGCAGGGCTCCGAGGCCGGTGGGCGGCGCTGGTCGGGGTCGGACTGGTGGCCACCCCTCCCATGGTCGAATGGAAGCGGCGACGTCCCGCTCTCGACCCGGTCCGTTTCACGCTGGCCTCGGTGGCTGACGATGTGGCCTATGGCGTCGGCGTGTGGATCGGGTGCGTCCGCGCCCGCTCACTCGGCCCCCTCCTCCCCTCCCTGCGCTTGAAGCCCTCGATGTGATCTCAGCCGTCGACTCCCTCGGCTGCCTCGGCATCCGACCATGAACCAAAGGGGTCACGAAACGGTGTGACAATGAAGGTTCTTGCGGCCACGTAGCGGTGCCCTCTGCGGTGCCCAGTTGCCGGCCCCTCCAGGCGAGCGATGCGGGAAGCCACATGGACAGCCAGACGGACATCGGCGAGGTCGGAAACGCCCTACTGATGGCTTCCGATGAGCCGCAGGGGGTGGCGAGCGTCGGCCCAGCGACAAAGGACCCGGACCGGTGGCGCCTCCGCTCGGTCTACCTCTGTGCTGTCCTGCTGCTGGCGGTGGGCACGGTGGTTGCCGTGGCCTCACACAACCAGCTGGCGAGGACCCAGTCCGATCTGGCCACCACGAGGACCGACCTCCACCAGACCCTCGGCCGCCTGGTCGTGGCCCGCCGACATCTGGCCGCGACGGCCAGTGGGTCGAACGCGGCCAAGGCGACCCTCGACGCCGAGTCGGCCGCCCTCGCCGCCGATCAGAAGCAGCTGGCGACGGCCCAGGCCAACGTCTATTCGAACGGGGTCAGCATCGGGAACCTCGACACTTGTCTCTCCGGGGTGCAAAAAGCGCTCAACCTCATCTCGCTCGGAAACCAGGCCGGCGGTGCTGTCGCCCTGAGCGACGTCGCAACCAGCTGTCAGAGCGCGGACCCGTCGGGGACGTGACCGAGCCCACACCCAAATCGGTTCCGGCCCTGGAGGCGAGGGGGACTCCGTCAGTGACCGGCCCGCCGACCGTCGACAGCCGGCCAGGCCGGGCCTCACCGGGGCGACACCCGCCTCGTCGACGCCTCCTCCACCGGACGGCCCTCGCCATCATGGCCGTCGTCATCTTCACCGCTGTCGCCTACGACGCCGTGACCCTGACCAAGCAGCACAGCACGGCGGGCGTCCTCCACCAGACAACCGGGCACCTCGAGCGAACCCGAAGGACCTTGGCGGCAACCGAGAGCAAGGACACGTCCACCGCCATGACTCGGGACGCCCGGGTGGCGGCCCAGGTCCGAACGGTGGCCCAGGACAACACCGTCAAGGGCAGTCTGTCGACAGCCATGCAGACCGCCTCGACGCAGAACCTGGACATCGCCACCATCCACTCCTGCCTGGCCGGGGTCACACGTGCCCTCGATGCCGTCAAGAGCTCCGACCTCCAGGGGGCGGTGAACTCGATCACCGCCTCCTCGTCGGCCTGTGCCACCCTCGACGGCTCGAATGGCGGGCTCTCGTACCCCTTCGACTTCCCAGACCCTTATGTCCTCACCGTCGGCTCCGAGTACTACGCCTACGCCACCAACTCCGTCGCCGGCAACATCCAGATCATCCGCTCCACCGACCTCACCAACTGGACGACCCTCGGCGACGCGCTTCCACACCTGGCCATCTGGGCCCAGCCGGGAGCCACCTGGGCGCCCTCGGTCATCCAGCTTGGGGCCAACTATGTGATGTACTACTCGGCCATCTTCGGCTCGACGGGAGACCAGTGCATCTCTGCCGCCGTGTCGGCCAGCCCCGAGGGGCCCTTCATCGATTCATCCACCTGGCCGCTCGAGTGCCAGCTCGACCGGGGCGGGTCCATCGACCCCGGACCCTTCGTGGACAGCGACGGGACGCCTTATCTGACGTGGAAGTCCCAGGGCGTGAAGGGCCAGCCGCCGATGCTGTGGTCCCAGCAGTTGATGCCGACGGGCACGGCCATAGCGCCAGTCACCGTCCCCGCCGAGCTGCTCGCACCGACCCAGAGCTGGCAGGGCGGCATCATCGAGGGGCCCGACATGGTGGTGATCGATGGAGAGCACCTGCTCTTCTATTCGGCCAACGACTGGACGACGGCCAACTACGCCATCGGCGACGCCTCCTGCGCCGGACCGGTAGGGCCCTGCACGCCCGAGGGGACCCAACCGCTTGTGGCCTCGACCCAGTATTTCTCCGGGCCGGGCGGTCCCAGCCTGTTCACCGACACGTCAGGGAACTTGAGTCTGGCCTTCGCCGCCTGGCTGCCCGGCAAAGTCGAATTCCCGAACAGTCGGGTCCTGTTCATCAAGCGGCTGGCCCTTCCAGGCGGTGTTCCAGCCCTGGCCCCGTGACCAGGTCCAGCCTGCCTGCATCGCTTCGGACGATAGACCCCATCTTTTAATAGCGTACTCATCCTTTCCATCAAGCCGACCTGGCCGATAAGGAGGAAATGAGCAGAACGGCCAAAGCCCCTGCTGGGCATGGTTTCGCCGTGTTTTAGACAATTCTTTCAATACCTTTTTCCCTGCTCACAGCGTTTCTCAAGCCGAAGTGACCGATGGGTAAGTAGATCACTCGTTATACTGACACAACCGCAACCCACGCCGACTCCGTCGTGCACTAAAACGGGGGGCCAACCGAGAGTCGTAGCAATGATTCCGGCGCCGTCCAGCGTGGGCCATCTCCGGAGACGGGACCCTGCGGCATCGTGGCGATGAGGCCACCAACCCATCGACCATGACCAAGCACGAAACGAGTGGTGACGCAACGACGCAATCCCGGGCCTAACAAAACCGGCCGCACACCCTAGGGCTAAATGCCAGGACGGACGATGCCTGCCCGCTCGCCGTCCGGGGAACGAATGCACTGGCCGGAGCCCGCCAACACCGAGCAGAGGACGGCGCCTTCGCGCGCCCTACGAAGGGAGGTGCCATGCGGACCCGCATTGCACTCGTGGCGATCATTCCGATCGCTCTCATTACCGTCGGTATCCTGACGTTGGCTGCCACCGAGCAGCCCGCCCGGGCCGATGCACCAACGTCCTCCGGGACGAAGACTGCCTCACTTGTCGTTCCCGCCACCCAGTCGGTGGCCCATCAAAGCCTCACCTCCGTCGAGCCGGCGACGAGCTCGACGGGCATCGTGCTCGACTTGAACACGAAGCTGCTGGCCGTGCCGGCACCCGTCGTCGTCGCACCACCACCGCCCCCGGCGGCCCCTGTCGGCCCAGTCGACACGGTGACACCGGACGAGCGAGCGGCGTGGAGCCACGTGGCCATGTGCGAAGAGGGTGGCAACTGGGCCTATGACGGCGGCCGCTTCAGCGGCGGCCTCGGCATCACGAGGACCAACTGGGCAGCCTACGGAGGCGATGAGTTCGCCTCCGAGGGCGCACTCGCCACACCGGATCAACAGATCATGGTGGCCGAGCGCATCCAGTCCTCCCCACCTGACCAGTACGGGTGCCACGGCTGGTAACGAGCAACGCTCGGCAACCAACCGTCGGGCCGTGGCACTGCGCCACTGGTCCGACAACCTCGTGCATGAGGCCCGAACGACGCTCCGTCGATCGGGCCTCATGCACGTGAGCGGCTCCGAACGCACGGCCGATCCAATCCGTTAGGCCCTCGGTCCCGTATAGCTTGTATGAGCACACGCAACGGCACGGCCGCCCTCCACGTGCACCCAACGGGGGTCGGGCACCATCTGAGGGCCCGGGCGCTGCTTGCCTCGCCGGGGCCGGTGGCAAGTCTCCTCTGTTGGGCCGGTGGCGCCTTGTTGGTCGTGTCCGGCGCCATCCATCTCCACTTGTGGTCGACGGGATACCAGCACATTGCGACCATCGGCCCCCTGTTCTTGCTGCAGGGGATCGTCGGCATCCTCATCGGGCTGGCCGTGGCCGTCTCCCGGCACTACCGGGTCGCCCTGGCCGGTGCCCTGTTCGCGGCGGGCACCATCGGCGGACTGGTCCTGTCGGTCGAGGTCGGGCTGTTCGGCTTCAAGGACAGCTTCAGCGCCCCGTGGGCAACCGACTCGCTGATCATCGAGATCGCCGCCTTCATCGTCCTTGTCGCCTCTGCCTTGGTGGGTGTGCGCCATCGTGCCGACGCCCGCCTCTAGCGGGCGGCCGAGCTGGACACGTCGTACAGCGTGCCCGAGCTCGTACCCCCAATGGCCGACGACGAGACCTCGGTCCCGTGGGCCTCGACCCAACTATCGACGGCACTGACCGTCGACCCTCCGCCTCCGCCTCCGCCTCCGCCTCCGCCGCCCACCAGGACGTAGTGGACTTCCCCGCTTGCCACCATGGCCTTGAACTGGGCCAGCGTCGGGGCAGGGTCGCTGCCCGTGAACCCGCCCATGGCCATCACTCCCTGGCCGGTGGCGAGAATGATGGTGGCGGCCGTCTGCGAGCCGGAGACGGCGACGATGTACCGGGCCGACCCCTTGTGGGCGACCAGGTACTTGTCGAGGGCAGTGTCCGTGCCGGAGGCCCCTGCGGCCGCGGCGGTGCGGGTGACGCCGCTCGGAGCCGTCCCGGTCCGGGAGCCGGAGGCTCTTTCCGCCTTGGTGTTGGCCGCGGCGGACTTGGTCGCCCCGGTCTCGGTCTCCCCACTGGAAGCCGAGTTACGAGTGGTGCCCCGAGCACCGAAGCCCGGAGTTCCCGTGGAGGACCCACCTGATCCAACCGCACCGGGCGCCCCGCCGCCAAAGCCTGCTCCGCTGGGTATCCCTCCGCCCCCTCCGTCCGCCCCGCTGGACGGCCCGGCGCTGACGATCGAGCCGGTGGGTGGGTTGGCAATGGTGGTGGCCGCATACGCCGCCGGGCCGGCGAGCATGCTGACCGCGGCGACAACGGCCACCGCGGCGAGCACGATCCGTTGCCGGACAGCGCCGAGGGTGAAGAGCAAGAGGGTCGAAGCGGCGAGGGCACCGACCACCAACAAGGTGGCCGGGAGCCACGTGTCGTACCCCTTCGTGCGCTCGAGCAACACAGCAGCCCAGGTCGAGGTGGCGACAACGGTCAAAGGGAGCATCCACGACCAGACCCGGGACCTCTTCGCCAGCTTCCACATGGAGACGACTCCAGCGCCGACCAAGGCTGCGATAGCTGGAGCCAACACGACGGTGTAGTAGGGATGGAACGTACCCTTGGCGTCACTGAACACCACCAGGTACATGGCCATCCATCCGGCCCACAACACCAGGCCGGAACGGAGCCGGCCCGTTCGACCACTGCCCCTCGACAGCCACCAGGTGGCGACGACGCCCAACAGGGCGGCGGGCAGGAGCCAGGAGATCTGGCCCCCGATCTCCTGGTTGAACATCCGCAGGATTCCCCTCGCTCCGCCGAACGTGGCGCCGCCCCCACCCCCACCACTGCTCGAGCCGGTGATGCGCGACAGCCCGTTGTAGCCAAAGATCAAGTTGAGTTCGGAGTTGTCGGTACTGCCGCCGAGGTAGGGACGAGAAGACGCCGGCCAAAGCTCGACGATGGCCACCCACCATCCGCTTGCAACCACCAGGGCAACCGTGGCCCACACCAGCTGCAGCACCCGGCGGCGCAGGCGCGGCGAGCCGCACCAGAGATAGGCGAGGGCCAAGGCGGGCAGCACGATGAAAGCCTCGAGCGTCTTTGTCGTGAAGGCCACCCCGACGAGAGCGCCGGCGATGACCAGCCGATTGGTCTTGCCCGTCTCTATGGCTGACCACACCGCCCAGGCGGCGGCGACCAACAGCAGTGTCAAGAGGGCGTCGGGGTTGTTGTACCGGAACATGGCGACGGCGATGGGGGTGAGGGCCAGAGCCACAGCAGAGAACACCGCGGCGGGCTCCCCGGCCCAGCGTCGGACCAGGCGGTAGACGATCATCACGGTTGCCATGCCGGCCAGAGCCTCGGGCAGGAGCATCGACCAGGTCGAGAAGCCGAAAATTCGCCCCGACAGCTCCATCACCCATAGCGAGGCCGGTGGCTTGTCGACGGTGATGAAGTTGCCGGGGTCGATGGAGCCGAAAAACAGGGCCTTCCAGCTGATCGTCCCGCTCTTCACGGCGGCGGCGTAGAACGAGTTGGCCATCCCGCCGCTACCCAGGTTCCACGTGTAGAGGAACAAGGTCAACATTGCAATGCCGACCCGGGCCGGGACCGACCAGGCCGGCCGACCTGCCTCCTGCCACCACCGGTGGTGCGAATGCCTCGGCCTCGATCGAGTGAGGCCAGCGGGCTGGCCCGGGGTGGCATGGTCCAGGTCGGTGCGCGTTGGCATGGGAGTCAAGGTGGTCATGACTGCGGGCTCCTTCGGACGGACTGGGGGGTGGATGGTTGATGGCTCCGGGTGTGGCACCTGAACGACCACGACCTCAAGACGATGAATCGGACGAGGGCGGCAACCGCCGTACCGGCGGTCACCGCAACCAAGTCGGCCCCGAGTGATGCACCGGGCCAGAGATCGACGATGAAGAGGGCGACCGACGTCAGCGCCGCGCAGGTGGCAAAGGCCACGGCACCTCCGCCCAGCTGGTCGCGGAAGCGGAACGGACCGCGGGCCCCGAAGGTGAATCGGGCGTGGGCGGCGGTGTTCGCCACCGTGCAGGCGGCAAGGGCGACCAGATTGGCCACATACAACGGAAGCGCCGGGCGGAACAGGGCGAACAGTATGAGGTAGGCCACGGTGCTGGCCAAACCGACTCCGGCGAAACGTGTCACCTCATCGACCTCGTCGTTCAGTGCCGAGGCACCAGCCTCAGCCGCCCGGCCCCGTCCAGCCGCGAAGCCCCTGGCCATCCTGGCCAGCCCCAACACGTCGTTCTTGGCCGTGCTGGCGATGTGGACTCGGGAGTCAGCGTCATCGACCCAGTCGACCGGCACCTCGTGGATGCGCAGCCCGTTGCGCTCGGCCAGCAACAACAGCTCGGTATCGAAGAACCACTCGTTGTCCTCGATCAGCGGAAGGAGTGAGGTGGCGGCATCGCGGCGAAGGGCCTTGAATCCGCACTGGGCGTCGGAGAACCGGCTGCGCAGCGTGGCCTTCACCATGAGGTTGTAGGTGCGTGAGATCAACTCGCGCTTCGGTCCCCGAACCACTCGGGCTCCGGCCGCCAGCCGGGTGCCGATGGCCACATCGCTGTGGCCTGAGATCAAAGGGGCCACCAACGGCAAGAGGGCTCCGAGGTCGGTCGACAGGTCGACGTCCATATAGGCCACGACCTCAGCGTCACTCGCCATCCACGCCGATCGGAGGGCCCGGCCACGTCCTTTCTGCTCCAGACGCACGGCCCGGACCCCAGGCGTGGAGCTGGCCAGCTGCGAGGCGATGGCCCACGTGCCATCGGTGCTGGCATTGTCGGCGATGGTGACGACCGAGGCGAACGGGATGGATCGATCGAGGTAGGACCGCAGCCGTCGAACGCTGGCTTCGAGCACTCGTTGCTCGTTGTAGACGGGCAGGACGATCTCGATCACCGTGGACAGACGGCTGAGTCCGGCCGCACTCTGTGGGGAGAGGAGAGCATTCATGGACCAGATGGTGCGGGAGTCGATTGTGGGTTGGCTGTGAGCCTCCTGATCGGCGGCCATGAGATTGAGGGCCCGCTACTTTCAGCGCATCCATCAGCCGGACCCAGGGGGCGCACAGCTGGAAGGCACACCATGGAGCCATGCTCACCATGTCTCAGCCGACGCTCGACTGCCCTCCGGGCACACCGGCGCCCGAGAGCGATGGCGCGTCGCTCTGGCGCATCCACCGCGAAACCATCATCCGGGTCCTCCGCTACGCCGCCGTGTCATTGGTGGCGACGGCCACGAGCACGCTCTCGCTCGGAGTCATGGTCGGCCTCATGGGCTTTTCCGCCGTGTGGTCGAACGTCGCCGCCACGGCCATCGGCACCATCCCCTCGTTCGAACTCAACCGGCGCTGGGTGTGGAAGCGGACCGATCAGCGCTCGATGCTCCGACAAGTGGTCCCGTTCTGCGCCCTGTCACTCGCCGGCCTGGTCGTCTCCACCGTGGCCGTCGGAGTGGTGTCGAGCTACACCTCGGGCTGGAGCCGGTTGGACCACACGCTCGCCGTCGAATTCGCCAATCTGGCCGCCTATGGATCGCTATGGATCGTGCAGTACCAGCTCCTCAACCGGTTCCTGTTCGCCGGACAGGCGAGAGCGTCGTCATTCACAGGTGACGACCAGACAACCCACAGCTCGCCCGGATCCCGCCCTCCGATGCTGACCAGCACCGGGCAAGCCGCAACCACGACGGGAATGAGGTACCACGATGGAACGCGATGACGTAGCCGGCCAGGCCATGGGCCCGACCCCAAACGAAGCCAGCGCCGAGGGCGCAACCCCATTCCGCCGGCATCCCGTTGGCTGGACGGTGGCCGCCGGCGGGCTGGCCGCCATGCTCGCCTTCGGCGGTTACGGCGTCACTCAGGCCGCAGCAACGAGTGCCACCGGATCGGGGGTCTCGGCGTTCGGAGGGGGTGGGACAGGTGGCCCGCCGGGGGTTCCGTCGGCCTCGAGAGGAACGCCCGGAGCCCAGACATCGGCCGGCTCACTGGCCGCAAGTGCGTCGACCGCATCATCGGCCAGGTCAGAGAGCCGCACGTCGGCCGACCGCTCAGAAAACGCCACGGCGGGGATCATCACTGCCTTCTCGGGGGACTCGATCACGCTGCGGACTCGCGAACGCTCGACCCTCGTGGTCATCGTCACATCGGCGACGGTGTTGCAGGAGGGCACGACGAAAGTGGCGAGCTCAGCCCTCAAGAAGGGCGATCTCGCCATGGTGGTTGGCTCGACGTCATCAGACGGAACCGTGAGAGCTTCGACCATCACCTTCGGGTCTACTCCGAACGGAGCTCCCGGCACTGGTGCTTCAGCTCCGACGGCTTGAGTCGCCCGAGCTTACAAACCCCTGCGGGCAGCCGACCCGACGACCAGATCCGGCGAACCGGGTGGGCGTCGGGTCGACTCCCGACAGAGTCAAATCAGATCTTGCGGACCTGGCTTGCCTGCAGGCCCTTTTGGCCCTGCTTGGTCTCGAACTCCACACGCTGGCCTTCTGCGAGGTCGCGGAAGCCCTCCATCTGGATCTCCGACTGGTGAACGAAGAGATCATCCCCGCCGCCGTCAGGCGTGATAAATCCGAAGCCCTTTTCGGCGTTGAACCACTTAACTGCACCTACACCCATAACTGTGTCTCCTTGAAATTCACGCACTGTAACGCGGGGATCCATTGTGAAGCCCTACATGCCTTCGGCCCGCGTGATTGGGTCGACGACCCTAGTAGCCTAGGCGGTGGAGCCGTCCACCGCAGTTATTTCTCAATGGGCTCGTGACCGGGCGCAAAAACAGCGGGCGAACAGGCCATCCAGCCAGGGCGAGCGGCCTCCCTATGAGGGCTTGGCCTCGGCCATTCCTCCGTCGGACGCCGGGGCCTGCGCCCTCTCGTCGTCGGCATCGGTCCTCCGCATCGACACCCGCTCGGCCCAGGTGAGACCGGTGGGAGCGCTCCCGGCCGCCTCGAAGATCTCGGTGAGGACCATGACCGTGAAGGTGATGAAGAAGATGGGCTCGACCAGGGTGCCCAGTCGATCGGTCAGGTAGGCGAGACCCAGTAGCGGGTAGCCGATGACCAGTGCCTTCACGACGAGGCGATAGGACGTGGCCTGGGGCGTCGACTGGTTGCGGGTGCGACGCATGGCCAGAACGGCGGCAGTGGTCAAGGTGGCGAACTCGGCGATTCCCGAGACCACGTGGATGTAGTGGTGGATCGGAAGCTGCAGGTGCCACTCGAGGTTCCGACAGGCTGCGCTGAGGCCCTCAGCACAGGCGTAGGGATAGCGGCCCCCTATCGCCCCGGAGACAGCGAAGACGACCATCCACTTCCACTCCCGACGGGCCACGCCCTGGACGGCCGATCCCCGAAGGAGGAGGGCAGCGGTCAACAAGATGCCGGCCAGAAGGTCGGCATCGGACATCAGGGCGGCGTGAGGCCGTCCTGTTGCCTCGAGATCGGAGAAGAACCCGTTGACCGAAGGCATGAGCCCGGGCACGAAGGGCACCACCACCCACCAGTTGTAGGCCAGCACGCCGGCCACGGCCAAGACCTTTGCCGCGGCCAGGCGTGCGGTGTCGTCCTCGCTCACCGAGGAGGGGCGAAGCCCTGACGGAATGGCCGCTAACTGCACGGCAGATCCAACCTTGTTGTGGTCGCAATCATTCCCACCACCCCCTTGCTGGCCAAGAGCGTCTTCCCGAAGTAGCCGCCGACACCTCTCTGCCTGTTGAGCATCCGCCTCATGGGGGATGCCATACCCACCCAGAATGTCTATTCAATCAGGGAAGATGCCCGGGCGCTGCTACGTTCCCCGGCCATGGCGATGCACAGGCGAAGATGGCGTTCGGCGAGCCTCATCTGTCTTTCGGTGGCCATAGCCGTGGCCGTCGTGGCGCCGAGTTCGGCTGTGGCCGGGAGCCGTGACCCGACCACGTCGGCCGCGCCTGGCGGCCTGCCCAGCGCTCCGGCACCCTCCCCCATCGCCTGGGTCCCCTGTCCGGGCGGAGGCGGCTACCAGTGCGGTTCGGTCTCGGTCCCGCTCGACTACCGCCACCCATCCCGGTCATCGTTGACCATCGCCGTCATGCGGGCCCAACCCGTGGGGACGACCGCCCCTACAGCCACCTTGTTCGTCAATCCCGGTGGCCCCGGGGAGAGCGGGAACCAGATCCTCCCGGTCATCGCCGGCCTCCTGCCGGCGGCCATTCGCCGGCACTTCGACATCGTCAGCTTCGATCCGCGAGGAACCGGCGCCAGCGCCCCACTGCGGTGCGGCACGTCGCCGTCCGCGGTGTCGAGCGTGCTCCCGGTGCCGGCCAAGGCGGGCCAGCCGCTGCCGGGTACCGGGGTCTTCACCGCCATGGCCCGGGCCTGCCAGCGGCGTGCGGCCGCCCTCGAGCCTTTCGTCAGCACGACGGCGACGGCCCGTGACATGGATCGCGTCCGCCAGGCCCTGGGCGTCGCAACCATCAGTTACTACGGCCTCTCGTATGGCACCGTCCTCGGATCGGAGTACGCCGCCTTGTTTCCTCACCGGATCAAGTACATGGTCCTCGACGGCGCCGTCGACGTGGACGCCTCCTTGAGCACGCAGGCCATCGAGCAGGCACCAGCCATCGAACGGTCCCTCGACCATCTCCTGGCCACCTGTGCGGGGTCCACCTGTCCGCTCGGCGCCGAGCCGGTGTCGTTCTTCCGGTCGCTCGCCAGGTCGCTCGCCCGCTCCCCCCTGGGCGACCCGGGTGGCGCTGACCCCTTCCCGGTCACCGTCGGGGATCTCGACACGGCCACATTGTTCGCCCTGAGCGTGCCGGGCTTCGCCCCGTCGTACTACTCGGCCCTGGTGGCGGCGCGGACTGGAGACGGCGCCCCACTGCGGGCCATGGCCCTCGAACTGAATACCGACCTCGACGGATCCCCGCTGGTCGATGCCCAGTGGGCCATCACCTGCAACGACGCCCGAGGGCATCCTGGTCCCCTGGCCGCTGGGTCCCTGGCCCGATCCCTTGCCCACCGCTATCCGCTCATCGGGGCCTACGCCGTGACCTACAACCTGGGCGGCTGCGTTGCCTGGCCGGCTGCCCGCCAGCCCGTAGCTCCCCTCCGGGCGGACGGCGCGCCCCCCATCTTGGTCATCGGCACCACCGGGGATCCGAACACCCCGCTCATCGGCGCGGAACACCTGGCCCGGGCCCTCCCCGGGGCCCGGTTGCTCACCTGGCACGGATGGGGACACACCTGGCTGCTCAGTGGGTCGGGCGACCACTGCATGCAGACGGCGGTCACCGGGTACCTGTCGGGGGGTGTCCTGCCCTCGAGGGGAGACGTCTGCCAGTAGCTCCGAGAGTGACCGGCCACTGCCGCGCACGTCAGTGCAGCGATGGCCCCGGGGCCGGGAGCGGGTCGCGGGTGGGCAGCCGGCCACTGACGGCGATGGCGGCCATGTCGATCACCGCGGCAAGCGCGAAGGCGACCGTCACCCCGGTCGAGAGCGGCCAGGACCTGGTCGACCCAACGGCGATGGCTGCCCCACCGAGGCCCGCCCCGAGCGCCGACCCCAAGACGTCGGACAGATTGAGGGAGGCCGACGCCCAGCCTTCCCGACCGGTCGGAGCCTCGCGCAGCATCATGAGCGTGATGGGGGCGTAGGCGAGGCCCATACCGAGCCCGGCGACGGTCCAGGCCACGACGGCCAACCAGACTGGGACGCCTGGTCGCAAGAAGACGAGCATCCCGCCCAGGCCCACCAGGATGAGGACGAGGCCGGCCCTCACGAGGCTCCTGCCCTGGCAGCGCTCGTTCAGGCGGACCTGGACCCACGAACCGGTGGTCCAGGCCAGGGTCGATCCGGTGACGGCGATGCTGGCCGCCCCGAGGCTGTGGTGTCGTGCGGTGACGATGGCCAGGGTGACGAAGGCGTCCCCACCGAAGTAGGCATAGGTCAACATCCCTCGACTGAGGATGGTCGTCGGAAGCCCCCGGCGGGCCCGCAGGGTGCCGAGGGGAAGCAGCCGCCGAAGGGCCGGGACCAAGAGCACCAACCCGGCGACCACCAGGCCTCCGGCCACGAAGGAGACGCCAGAGGTGAGCGATCCGATGATCAACCCGGTGCCGACGGCGACACGGACGGCATCGACCAGGCCGTGTTCCGTCGTCGGGGCTGACTCCGGCCGGCCCAGCTGGACGAGCCCGGGGAGGGCGAGAGCTCCGGTGACGAGCACGAAGGGCAGCAGGCCCAAAAAGACCCACCGCCACCCGAACAGATGGGCAACAGCGGCGCTGACGAGTGGGCCGACGACGCCGGGGACGACCCAGGCGGTAGACAGCACCGCCATCATGCGGGCCCGGAGCTGATCGGGGAAGCTCCGCCCGATGGTCACGTACGCCACAGCCGGAACGGCGCCGGCCCCGAGACCCTGCAGCACGCGTCCTGCGACCAGCACGAACATCGATGGGGCCGCACCGGCGACCACCAGGCCGCAGGCGAAGAGCACGAGTCCGACTACGTATGGACGGGCCGGGCCCGACCGGTCGGCCTCGCGTCCGGCGGCGACGATGCCGACCATGCTGCCGAGCAGGAAGGCGGAGAATGCCCATCCATAGAGGTGAATGCCTCCGAGGTCCCGGGCCACCTGGGGCATGATGGTCACAACGGCCAAGGCCTCTGAGGCCATGAAGGTGATGGTCAACACGAGGCCGGCGGTGAGAGCGCGTCGCTCGGGAGCCCACAGGCTCAAGGCAGGCTCGACACCCACAGCGAGAGGTCTCTGGCGTCGCCAACTCACGGCCCCAGCCTACGAGCCTCGTCGGTGGGTCCCGGGGCTCTAGCCCCTATCTCTTGTAGCCACCGTTTCGAGGTGCACGGCCCGCCGGGGGCACTCGGTGGCGGCCCGGGTGGCCAGGGCCACCAGGGCCCCATCCACCGGCCTGCCGTCGACGATGGGGTAGCCCCATTGGTCAAGGGTCACCCGCTCAGGTAGGAGCTCGGCACAGTACCCATAGGCATCACACGCCACCGGGTCCACTCGCAGCCTGACGGCCACTGGGCGCTCGGTCGTCATGACCCATGCCCCGCACGACGGCCCTGCGGAAAGGCGAGCAGGCTTTGCCTTCTGTGCCCAGAACACGGTCGACCAGACGCGTGTTCGATGGCGTCGGCACCGAACACGCGTAGCGCGCTGCGCACGAGGTGGACGACGCCGTCGGGGTGGCGACAGGC
>PLSY01000243.1 GCA_003164275.1 Acidimicrobiaceae bacterium
CCGAGTAGCCGTACTCGAAGCCGACACAGGCGTACTCGGAGAGCAGGGAGTCCCGGATGGTGAATCGCCCGCCCTCCAGGCCCTCTAGGGGCACGTGCTCTTGGCCCGTCGTGTGGTCGACGAGTACGGCATGGCGCTGAGAGAAGGTGCCCCGGCGGGTGTCCTGGCCGGTCAGGCGGACGTTCGTGCCCTCCAAGAGCAACGAGCCGATGGCCAGGGCCTCGCCGAGGGCCCAGTCGATCTCACCGTCGGCCACCACCTTGTCCCGCTGTTCGAACTGGCGGGCCAGCTTCGGGTGGATGACGAAGCCCTCGGGCACGCTGCGCACCTCTTCGGCCAGGCGGGACAGCACCGAGGCGTCGACTCCGGTCGGGACAGGTGGGATCCACAGGTCTGGTACGACATAGGCCGGCAACACGGGGGCCTTGCCCGTCGAGTCGGCCACGGCCTCGGCCCTCGTCTCGTCGAGGGCGGCCTGAAGCCGAGCGGAGAAGTCGTCGAGGGCCTGTTCGGCCTCTTCGAGCGAAATGTCCCCCCGACGGACGAGGGACTCGGTGTAGAGCTTGCGCACCGAGCGCTTGGCCTCGATGAGGGCGTACATCAGCGGCTGGGTGTAGCTCGGATCGTCCCCTTCGTTGTGACCGTGGCGCCGGTAGCAGACCATGTCGATGACCACGTCCTTGTGGAAGGCCTGGCGGAAGCCGAAGGCCAGCCGGGCGGCCCGGGCGCAGGCCTCGGGGTCGTCTCCGTTCACATGGAAGATCGGAGCCTGGACCATCTTGGCGACGTCGGTCGGATAGACCGAGCTGCGGGCCGCCTCGGGAGCGGTGGTGAATCCCAGCTGGTTGTTGATGACGATGTGCACCGTGCCACCAGTGCGGTAGCCGGCCAGTCCCGACAGATTGAGGGTCTCGGCCACCACGCCTTGCCCGGCGAAGGCGGCGTCGCCGTGGAGGAGGATGGGAAGCACAGGGAACGGGACACCCGGACCGTCGACCAGCAACGGCCCGCTTCCCCGCTCGCCGCCAAGGGCGTCCTGCTTGGCCCGGGCCATCCCGACCACCACGGGGTCGACGGCCTCCAGGTGGGACGGGTTCGAAGCCATGGACACGGGGATCGATCCGCCGCTGCGGGCGACGAATGTCCCTGATGCTCCCTTGTGGTACTTGACGTCCCCAGAGCCCTGGACCGAGTCGGGGTCGAGGTTGCCCTCGAACTCCTCGAAGATCTCGCCATAGGACTTCCCGACGATGTTGGCGAGCACGTTCAGCCGGCCGCGGTGGGACATGCCCATGACCGCCTCGTGGAGACCTTCCAGGACGGCCTCGTCCAAGATGGTGTCCAACAACACGATGGCCGACTCCGCCCCCTCGAGCCCGAACCGCTTCTGGCCCACGTAGCGNNTCCTGGATGTGCATGTACTCGACCCCGAGCGTCCGGCAGTAGGCGTTTCGCAGCGTGTGGAGGATTTCGTCGAGGGTCGCCATGTCCTTGCCGGCCAGGCCGTCGGCCACGAAGTGCCGGGGCAGGTCCCAGATGGTCAGCCCGTAGTGGAGAGGGTCGAGCTCGGGATGGAGCTCGGGCGACTCGGCGTCCAACGGGTCGAGGTGGGCGATCAGGTGGCCACGCACCCGGTACATGTTGATGAGCGTCTGGACATGGACCTGCTTCAGCAGACGGTCGTGCTCACCGTCGGGCGAGTTGTCCGCCCCCAAGTCCTTCTCCCAACGAACCGGCTCGTAGGGGATCTCGAGCGCCTCGAAGACCTCGTCGTAGAAGCCGTGCTTGCCCATCAGGCATTCGGAAACATAAGCCAAGAAGAGGCCGGACTCGGCCCCTTGGATGATGCGGTGGTCATAGGTGGACGTGAGAGTGACTGTCTTGCCGATGCCCAGATTGGCCAACGTGCGCGGGTCGGCCGCCTCGAATCCCGGAGGGAAGCCCAGCGCGCCGACGCCGACGATGAGGCCCTGGCCGGGCATGAGGCGGGGCACCGACTGCACGGTCCCGAGGGTGCCCGGGTTGGTCAGGGTCACCGTGGTCCCGGCGAAGTCGTCCGGGGCGATCTTGTTGGTGTGAATCTTTCGCACCAGCTCCTCGTAGGCGCTGATGAACCCCCGGAAGTCGAGCTCGTCGGCTCCGCCAATGCACGGCACCATAAGGGTCCGGGTGCCCCCCGACTTCTCGACATCGACAGCCAGTCCGAGGCCGACGTGATGGTGGCGAATGACCCCCGGGGTCCCCTTGCCGTCGGAGTCGGGCACGAAAGCGGCGTTCATGGCCGGGGTGGCTATGAGCCCCTTCACCACGGCGTAGCCGATCAGGTGGGTGAAGCTGACCTTGCCCCCGTTGGTTCTGAAGAGCTGGTTGTTGATCACGGTGCGGTTGACCTCGAGCAGCTTGGCCGGCACCACTCGCACACTTGTGGCCGTCGGGACGCTCAGGGACGCCTCCATGTTGGCGACGATGCGGGCGGCCGCCCCCCGCAACGGCGTGGCTTTGTCGTCGTCGGCGCTCCCACCACCAGCCGTCGGCACGGTGGGTTGCGGGGAGACCGCCGGGCTGGCACTTGCGGCGATGGCGGTGGCCGGAACAGATCGCGGCGTTGGCGTGGGCGAAGAAGCGGCAGCCGCTCGCTCGGAGGGCAGGGCCGGCGCCGGAACAGTCGCCGCCGTCTGGACCGGCGGCGCACCGGCTGGCCGATAGTCGGCGAAGAACTCCCGCCACGAGTCGGAGACCGAGGTCGGATCGGAGCGGAATCGGTCGTACATGTCCTCGACCAGCCACGCATTCGGACCGAAGGCGCCAGCTCCGGCCGCACCGCGCTGGGCGTTTTGTGAAGTTGATCCGTCTGCGTCTTGCCTGGCATCCATTGCTCCAAGCCTACCGGGGCGATGCCATTTACGAGTGCCGTAGACAAACAAGTTCGCCCCTGCATTAGCGTTCCGCCGTGGCCGTCCCCCTGACCAGCGTTACCTGTACCTTCACCTTTGAGGCCGCCCATCGCCTGGCCTGGCACCCTGGGAAGTGCCGAAACCTCCACGGCCACTCCTACCGCCTGGACGTGACGGTGTCCGGCCCCCTCGACGGCAACGGCGTGGTCATGGACTTCGACCTGTTGACCGCCATCGTCGAACGAGAGGTCATCGAGCGGTGGGACCATACGGATCTGAACACCGTGCTCGACAATCCAACGGCCGAGCTGTTGGCCCATCGGGCGTGGACGCTACTCACCGAGGCGGGGTTGTCGCTCGGAGGCCTCCGCCTGTGGGAGACCCAGCATTCCTACGCCGAGCTCACCCCCGGGACCGAGATCTAGCCATGGCCGGCAACCTCGTCGTACTTTCCGGTGGCCTCGACTCGACGGTCTGCATGGCCATAGCCGACCAGGAGTCAGGGGCCGCGCCCTTGGCACTCACATTCGACTACGGGCAGCGTCACCGCACCGAACTCGACTGTGCCGCAGGGGTCGCCGGGCACTACCGCTCCGAGCACCTGGTGGTTGAGCTCGACACGCGAGCGTGGGGCGGCTCCGCCCTCACCGACTCCTCGATCGATGTGCCAACCGGCGGGGAGAGTGACGGCATACCGGTTACCTATGTCCCGGCTCGCAACAGCATCTTTTTGGCCGTGGCGCTCGGGGTGGCAGAGGCCCGCCAGCTCGACGCGGTGTGGATCGGCGTGAATGCCATCGACTACTCGGGCTATCCGGACTGCCGCCCCGAGTTCATCGAGGCCTTCCGGGGAGTCGCGGCCACCGGTCAAAAGCGCGGGGTCGAAGGCAACCCGATCGCCATCCGCACCCCGTTGATCGACTCATCCAAGGCGCAGATCGTCCGCCTGGGCATAGAGTCCCATGCCCCGCTCCAGCTCACCTGGTCGTGCTATCGAGGCGAGGCGAGGCCATGTGGAGTGTGCGACGCCTGCGTGCTTCGGGCCAACGGTTTCAGCGAGGCCGGGATTGTCGATCCCGCCCTCCAATGAGCGAGACTCCCGACTCCCAGATCCTCGTCTCCGAGATCTTCTCGGCCATCCAGGGAGAGGCCGCCCTCGTCGGTGAGCGGCAGATCTTCGTGAGGCTCACCGGCTGCAACATTCGCTGCGCCTACTGCGATCAGCCGGAGGCCCTCGAGCGGGCACCCGGGCCATGTCGAATCGAACAGACCCCGGGCCGGCGGGACTGGCTCACCGTGGCTAGCCCGCTCGCCATCGACTCGGTGATCAGGGCCGTGGATGCCCTGTGGGAGGCGCTCCCCCACCACTCGATCAGCCTGACCGGCGGTGAGCCGCTCATGCAGCAGGCCCGGGTCTGCGAACTGGCGGCCGGACTGGCCCGAGGAGGTCGACGGGTCATGCTCGAGACCAACGGCACCCTGGTCGCTGCCTTGTCTCGGGCCTTGCCGTGGCTCAGTCATGTGAGCATGGACATCAAGTTGGCCAGTGTGGACGGCGCGCGGGTGGAGCCGCACACCCAGGCCGATTTCCTCGATGCGGCCGTCGGGGCCGGGGCCATCACCTGGGTGAAGATCGTCATGGGGGCGTCGACCGACGACTCCGAGTTCGACGAGGCCATCGACATGGTGGCCGGCGTGTCCCTTCGACACGGTCTCTGTGGTGAGCCGCAGCCGGCCGGGCAAGTCGACCGGCGCCCGGAGATCTACCTCCAGCCGGTGACGCCGTTCGGCGCGGTGACAACGGCACCATCACCCGACCGGGTACTCGCTCTCCAAGAGCGGGCCCTTCGCCGCTATCCACGGGTGCGGGTGGTGCCCCAGACCCACAAGGCCATCGGCCAGCTCTGAAGGGTCGACCTCGGATGGCCGGATGTGCTTGGCCCGACAGCCGGCGAGGCAACCGCCAACGGGGCGCACGAAGATCGGCTCAGCGGCGGCGGTCTGCGACCACACGGCTGCTGGCCGCTGGCGCAGAGTGAAACTCGTTGGTCGGTGACCCGGCAATCGCCGGGCCACCGACCAACGGCTACTACTTGGCCTTGGTCAGCTTCGGAGCCGGAGCCTGGCCGTTCACGACCTTCTTGAACGATGCGCCAGCCGAGACCTTCGGGCTCTTCGAGGCCTTGATCTTGATGG
>PLSY01000325.1 GCA_003164275.1 Acidimicrobiaceae bacterium
TGGAGCTGCCAGATGTCGATGTAATCGGTCTTCATCCGCTTGAGGCTGATGTCGATGTTCTTGGCGAGGTTCTCGCGGGTCCAGACGTGGGGCGTGTCGTCATGGTCGCCTTTGTCTTCCCAGGTGCAGCCGCATTTGGTCGCGAGGATGTACTCGCCCCGGCGCTTGGAAATGAACTTGCCGATGTACTCTTCGCTGAGGCCGTAGTCCCACGCCGTGTCGATGAAGTTGATGCCTCCGTCGAGGGCGGCGTGGATGATCCGGATTGAGTCCTCGTGATCGGTGTTTCCCCACGCCCCGAACATCATGGCCCCGAGGCACAGCGGGCTCACGTTGATCCCGGTCGAACCGAGGTTGCGGTACTTCATAGAATCGTTCCTCCGTGTGTCGGGGCTCACTCACCGAGGACCCTATCCGTCAACACCGGAAGTCATCCACGCGCCTGGAGTTGCCGTTGCGGGCGCATGCAACGTTCGCGGAGGTGCGACATGAGGTCGCACGGTACGAGGGGATTCGCAGGAAGGAGGGTCGACCCATGACGTCGACCGCGTAGTCCCAGGCCAGTGCTCATGGCCTGTTCCCACCCAGACGTTCGTCGCCGGCAACGGCGGACGGATGAATGCAGTGAACACTCAGTGATGCATCGTCACATGAGCCCCGGATGAGGCATGTTGGGCCCGATTGTGGGGACATTGTCGCTGAGATGCGGCAGGCGGAGGCCCGCGTTCGGCCGTGTGAGCACCGCCGTCCCCGGGGTGGAGAGGGCACCGTCCCCGGTCGCAACTCGTGCGTTCGGAACGAGGAATCGGTCAAGGGAGAAGAACTGACCCGGCAGCCACAAGTTCACTGCCCGGCCAGAGCGAGGAAGCGGACTACTGGATTCTGGAACCACGTGGAATTGGCTCGCTCATGCCTTCGCAATGTCGGCACAGAGGTGTGTCCGGACCGGCTCTTTATCCGCTTGGGGCGCCGACCAAGCACCGGCGCCAAAATAGATCTATGTTTCGGGAAAGTTAACAAGCCGTCACCCTGCGGGCGGGAAGCACGAGAAAGAGGAGGGATAGCGAATCAGGTAAGGCTTGACCAATGAGGAGGATCGCATGACTGTCGCTAACGATGAATCAACCGAGTCGGGGGCTGGGACACAGGATCGATTGCCTGTCACCCATTCAGTTGCCGACCCTGCCCCGTTGGGCCTCGCCGCTTTCGCCATGACAACGCTGGCGTTGAGTCTGTACAACACCAACATCTGGCCAGCCGCCGTCTTTCCCGCACTTGCGCTCGCCCTCGTCTATGGAGGATTCGCCCAGCTTCTGGCCGGCATGTGGGAGTTCGTCCGGAAAAATACTTTTGGTGCGGTGGCGTTCACATCGTATGGAGCGTTTTGGATCTCGTACTATGTCTTCGTCCACTTCTTGGCCCCGGCACTCAAGGCTGGGCTCCTCCCCACTGCTGCGGGCGTGTTCCTGCTTGGTTGGACGATCTTGACCTTTTACCTGATGATCGCCTCCCTCCGGGTTTCGGGTGCTGTGCTCGGTGTGTTCGTGGCACTGACGGTCACCTTTGTGCTTCTCACCATCGGTGCGTTCCAGTCGAATAGCTCGATCACCCACGCCGGTGGTTGGGTCGGCATCGTGACCGCCGCCATTGCCTTCTACGCGTCCGCTGCTGGGGTCATCAACGAGACCTTCAAGAAGCCGCTCGTTCCTGTGTTTCCGCTGGCGCCCAGGTGATCGGCACAATGTCGAGCCGCCGAGGGCCCGCAAGTGGGAGGTCCCGTCATGAGTGAAGATCGAGAAGAGGGCCTTTCCGCCCTCCTCCACGAGACACGGACGTTTTCTCCTCCTGACGAAATGGTCCGTAGGGCCAATGCCGGTCCCGGGATCTACGAAGAGGCGAATGCTGATCCGGTGGCATTCTGGGCGGCGCAGGCCGAGAACCTCACTTGGGCCACACCGTGGGTCACGACACTCGATTGGCAGCAGCCGTTCGCCAAGTGGTTCGTCGGGGGGACGCTGAACGTGGCGGTCAACTGCGTCGACCGTCACGTCGAAGCGGGACTGGGAGCGAGGGTCGCATTCCACTGGGAGGGCGAACCCGGGGACACCCGTACCATCACCTACGACGACCTGTTGAAGATGGTCTGTCAGGCAGCCAACGGGCTTACCGAGTTGGGCGTGCGGGCCGGTGACAAAGTGGCCATCTACATGCCGATGATTCCCGAGACGGTGGTGGCCATGCTGGCGTGTGCCCGTTTAGGCGCGCCCCACACGGTTGTCTTCGGTGGGTTCTCGTCCGACGCGCTACGGGGGCGAATCTTGGATTGCGATGCCCATTTCGTCATCACGGCGGATGGTGGCTACCGGCGTGGTGACGCCAGTCCCTTGAAATCTGCCGTCGACGAGGCCGTTGCCGAGTGCCGGGACGTGGAGAAGGTTCTCGTCGTCCGGCGAACTGGCCAGGATGTGGCCTGGGTCGTCGGTCGTGACGTGTGGTGGCACGATCTCGTCGACCGACAGTCAGACACCCATGACGCCGAGGCTTTCGATGCTGAACACCCGCTGTACATCATGTACACGAGCGGCACCACGGCAAAGCCCAAGGGCATCCTCCACACCTCAGGCGGATATCTGACCCATGTTGCTGCAACCCATCGTCTGGTCTTCGATCTAAAGCCCGAGGAGGATGTGTTTTGGACTGCGGCTGACATTGGCTGGGTGACGGGGCACAGCTACATCGTCTACGGACCTTTGGCGAACGGTACTACCTCGGTAATGTACGAAGGGACACCCGACACGCCGGCGCGTGACCGATGGTGGCAGATCATCGAGAAGTACAAAGTCAACATCTTGTACACCGCACCGACCACTATTCGGACGTTCATGAAGTGGGGAGAAGATCTGCCGGCAGGTCACGATCTGTCGAGCCTGCGGTTGCTGGGGTCGGTGGGAGAGCCCATCAATCCCGAGGCGTGGATCTGGTACCGGACGCACATCGGTGGNNTCGTGGACACCTGGTGGCAAACCGAGACCGGCGGCATATTGATAACGCCGCTTCCCGGCATCACCGCCACCAAGCCAGGTGCCGCCATGACGCCTTTTCCCGGCATATCGGTTGACATCATCGACAACGATGGCGTCTCGGTGGGCAACGATGAAGGCGGCTACCTCGTCATCACCCAACCGTGGCCGGGCATGTTGCGCGGCATATGGGGAGACGACGAACGTTATAAGGAGACTTACTGGGCCCGGTTTCCTGGGAAGTACTTCGCCGGCGACGGCGCCAAGCGAGACCAGGACGGCGATATTTGGCTCCTCGGGCGGGTCGACGACGTGATGAACATCTCGGGCCACCGAATCTCAACCACCGAAATCGAGCATGCCCTCGTAAGCCACCCTGCCGTGGCAGAGGCCGCCGTCGTGGGTGCCAGCGATGCCACGACGGGGCAGGCCATCGTTGCATTCGTGACCGTGAAAGGGACGGGATTCGACGACGCCGCTGAGGGCGAGTTGTTCGTGGCCGAGTTGCGTGATCATGTCGCGCACGAGATTGGGCCGATCGCCAAACCAAGGCAGATCATATTGTCACCCGAGCTTCCCAAGACCCGCAGTGGCAAGATCATGCGACGACTGTTGCGCGACGTGGCCGAACATCGAGACTTAGGCGACGTGACGACCTTGCTCGACCCGACGGTCGTGAATGCGATCAAGGGACGTATGAATAGCGGCGCTGAGGATCAGGAGTAGCCAAGGGGCTGATGCCACGTCCCATCGTCGTAGTCGTGGGTGCCGACGACGTCGGCGGGCTGATGCGCTCCCTCAGATGGAGAAGTCCTCGCCGGACCACACTCCCGCCGGGGACGGCCGGGCGTCGGTGCCGTTGGCGTGCCCGTTCACCGCTGTCTCGAGGTGGTCGACGCGGCGAAGGAGGGACTGGAGGCTCGTGCCCACCAGGTCCGGCATGAGGGTCTCATCCGGCTCGGGCAGCGCCGCTTGGGGACGGGGGCGACTGCGGGCGATGACCTGGCCCGGCACACCGACTACCACCGAGTGGGCGGGCACCGGTCTCACCACCACCGCATTCGCACCGATCCGGCTGTCATGGCCGACGGTGATGGGGCCGAGCACCTTTGCGCCGGCGCCGATCGTCACCCGATCCCCCACTGTCGGGTGACGCTTCCCCTTGCTCAGGCTCGTGCCGCCCAGAGTCACACCTTGGTACAGGGTGACCTGTGCACCGACTTCCGCCGTCTCACCGATGACCACGCCGGTCGCGTGGTCGATGAATAGACCTTCGCCAAGAACAGCGGCAGGGTGGATGTCCACACCGGTGACCGAGCGGGTCACGGTGGACAGAAGGCGGGCCGCCAACTTGGCATTGTGTTGCCATAGCCGGTGGCTTATCCGGTAACTCCAGACGGCATGCAGCCCCGGGTAACAAAGGATGATCTCGACTGCAGAGCGGGCCGCCGGGTCACGGTCACGTGCGGCTTGCAAGTCTTGGCGCAGGGTTGCCAGCATGGTCAATCGGTGAGGCCTTCGAACAAGGCGGTCGACAGGTAGCGCTCTCCGAAGTCGGGAAGCACCACGACGATCAATTTGCCGCTGCTCTCGGGGCGGGCGGCGACGTCAAGTGCAGCCCACAACGCAGCTCCTGACGAGATCCCGACGAGCAATCCTTCTTCCCGGGCGGCCCGTCGGGCCAGGTCGAAGGCATCTTCATTGGCGACGGCGATGATCTCGTCCACGATGCCCGTGTCAAGGACGGCCGGGACGAAGCCGGCGCCGATGCCCTGAATGGGGTGGGGGCCCTTCTGCCCACCGGAGAGTACGGGTGACGCAGCCGGTTCAACGGCGATCATCTGCACCGACGGCTTACGCTCCTTCAACGCCTCACCAACGCCGGTGATTGTTCCTCCGGTGCCAACCCCGGCCACGACGACATCGACCTCACCGTCAGTGTCGTTCCAGATCTCCTCGGCGGTTGTGGCCCGATGGATGGCCGGGTTGGCCGGGTTGTCGAATTGCTGCGGAATGAAGTAGCGGAGATCTTCCTTGGCGAGCTCCTCGGCCTTGGCGATCGCGCCAGGCATGCCGTCAGGGCCCGGGGTGAGCACGAGCTCGGCACCGTATGCCCGCAAGATCGCGCGTCGCTCCTTGCTCATGGTTTCAGGCATCGTGAAAGCACACCTGTACCCGCGTGCGGCGCACACCATGGCCAGCGCGATACCCGTATTCCCGCTGGTGGGCTCCAAGATGACGGTATCGGGCCCAATCAGCTGGGCCTCTTCGGCGGCATTGAGCATGGCCACACCGATGCGGTCCTTCACGCTGTGTGCCGGGTTGAAGCTCTCGAGCTTGGCCACGACTTTCGCGTCGAGGTGCTCGGTCAACCGGCGGAGTCGGACCAAAGGGGTGTTCCCGACCAGCTCGGTGATGTCTTCGGCGATCCGTGTCATAGTGAGCCTCTCTGAACTCAGCCGGCCGAGCCGACCCTTAAGTTTTCCAATAAACCCGAGTATGTTAATCAGGATTACCTGGGAGTAGGGCCTTTGGTCCCAAACTCGAGCCGAGTTCGCCTGGATTCCGAGACACGACACGGCCAGCGACACGCCCGGGGAGAAATTCCATTGGTCGCCCCAAGCTCATGGTCGATGGTCAACGGACCACCATGTGCTCGTGCCGGCAGGCTCCATGAAGGCGAGAATGAGAGCGTCTTTTCGGCTACCTGCGGTCCAGGATCTGGCCCAGCACGGTTGCCACCGGTCCGTCAGCGAACTCGAGGGCGTGGGCATGGACGCGGAGTGTGATGGCTGAATTGGCATGACCGGGACGATTGTCCACGGCCCGGACGGCATGCCCCTGGAGAGTGGCACCAAAGCGAGAGGTTCGTTGCCGACAGCGGAAGCCAGAAGCTCTAACCGAGTAACTTCTTTGCGATCACCACCCGCTGGATCTGGTTGGTCCCTCGTAGATCTGGGTGATCGCCCAGAGCGTTGTCCCATCCCAGTTCAGAGAGTTGCGTTCGCCAGGAATGGTTGAGAATGTGCCAGGAACGACCATTGGTTCCCGCCGATGCGCAGATGCCTGGCAACGGTGAGTAGGCGGTCAGGAGCAGTCGCTACTGTCTTCGCGTGTCCATTACCGATGAGACACGGTCGACTGGTCATCAACACTGCGATGTCCGACATTCGTCGTACGCCGAGCTGCCTTGCTCAGCCTGGCCTTGTACCGAGCTGATCCACGACCATGGCCAAGCGCTGATCGAAGAACTCTGGGCGCAGCCTGCCGGCCTGGGAGAGCGTCGCCAGGCCATGAAGAGTGCCCCAAACAACCTCGGTCAGCGTCTCCACGTCGCGGTCGCCAGCCAACGGCGCCAGCGCATCACGTAGCTCTACAAAGGCCGCTAGCAGCGGAGCTGGTGTGTCGGATTGCCCGAATGCCAGATCGACGGTCAGGGCGAACATGGCCTCGTAGAGGGCGGGGTTCGCTCGAGCGAACTCCACATAGGCGTACGCGACCGCTTGGGACTCGGCGTCGACCGAACCGGCCCTCTTGCGCGCGTTGTGCAATAGGACGCCCAGTTCGCCAAACCCCTCCAGGGCCACGGCGCTCACGATGGCGTCCTTCCCGCTGAAGTGGCTGTAGAGGACCGGCTGACTGTATTCAATGCGATCGGCCAGTCTGCGTGTTGTCACGGACTCCCAGCCTTCGGCCTCGGCCAGCTCCCGAGCGGCGTTGATGATGATTTGGCGTCGCTGCGCTCGCTCACGTTCCTTTCGATCCTGGCTCGTCATCCCTACAATCTTATCACCGCTAGCAGAAATAGCGCTCTTGACATAAACGCTAGTTAAGTTAGCATTGCTAGTAATGCAACCTGCCGCTCAGGGTTGTCCCTTGCGAGCGGAGGTTGCGGCGCAGTGCCAACAGCCATGGGAGATGCCTTCGCAAAACATCGGGGCTGATCTCCAACCATCCAAGAGGAGAGTCACCATGTCCGCTAGCCAAAATGATGGACGCAAACTTGCCGAGCGTTACCTGACCATGTTGAACGACCACGATCCCGATGGCGTCGATGGCTTTGTGGCTGTGGACTACATCAACCACAATCCAGCAGTGGAGGACGGGCGTGAAGGCAACCGAGTTTTTTGGAGGGATTTCTTCATTGCGTTTCCAGACATCGAAACGACGATGGACGATCTGGTGGTGGCCGGCGACCGCGTCGTTGGACGATTCACCTACCGGGGCACTCACAACGGTCCCCTCTATGGAATGCCTGCGACAGGGAAGCCGATTGAGATGCGTTCCATCGACATCTGGCGGACCGAGAACGGGGAGTTCGTGGAGCACTGGGACGAGCTCAACATGCTCGAACTGTTCCAACAGATCGGCATGATTCCCGCGTTCGACTTCGGAGATGGCGAGAGCACGCCGTGACCATCCTTGGCCAGGTACTCGCAACGGTATCCGTGCTTGCCGTAGGGATCGTCTATGGAACAGACGTGTTCTGCGCGATCATCCTCCGCCCGGCACTGGCACTCGTGGACGACCGGACCCTTGTGTCGACCATGGGCCGAGTGCACGACTTTGGGGACCGAAGGTTGCGGGTGCCAGGGATAGCGGGGATCGTGACCGCCATAGCAGGAACCGCGATGGTCGCTGGAGCTGGCCATGTGGGTGCCACGATCGCTGGCGTCGTCGCGGTGGTCGCATTGGCAATCTGGCTTGTCATTTACGCTCGGATCAGTGCCCCCATCAATACCCAGCTCACGGGCGCCGCTCAGCGTGGAGAGACACCAACCGACGCTCGGCAGCTTCAGCAGCGATGGGACAGCGTGATTACCGCCCGATCCGGGCTGCAGATGCTGGCGATCCTGGCGCTGTGCACTGTCCTCATTACCGCCTGAGGGAGCTGGGCCACCGAGGTCTATTACGCACGCTCACTTGCAGCCGACCGGCATTTGGTGTCACCCCGCACGCAATCTGGACCGATGTGGATGGGCTCGGGGAGCCTATCCACCGCAAATCGTGGATCCCCGAATGTTCGCTTAGGACAGGGAGGAATGGAAGATGAGAACGTCAATCGCACTGCGTCGGGCAGGGGTGTCGTCTGTGCTGGAACCTGGTGATCACGGCTACGCCAACGCGGTGGCAGGATTCGACCTCTCGGTCCCATTCGCACCTGATGTGGTGATCGACGCACACTCACCCACGGACGTTTCGTCGGCGATCGCAGTGGTGGCCGAGCGTGAGGAGACTCTCACCGTCATGGGTTCCGGGCACGGGCGCCTCCGCGACGCTCAAGGAGGTGTGGCCATCACCCTGCGGCACCTCGATTTCGTCGACGTCGACGTAGCCGGACGCTCCGCGCACGTCGGTGCCGGATTGACCTGGGATCCGGTCCTGATGGCGACCGCCCCTCACGGTCTCGCCGCGGTGTGCGGATCGGCGCCGGGTGTAGGTGTCGTCGGCTACCTCCTCGGAGGTGGAATCGGTCCTCTTGCGAGTTCCTTGGGGTTCAGCAGCGACCATGTGCGTTCGTTCGACATCGTGACACCAGCGGACGGACTTATCACGGTGTCCGAAGACGACCACTCAGATCTGTTCTGGGCGCTACGTGGCGGAAAGGGAGGATTCGGTGTCGTCACGTCGGTGACGATCGACCTCCTCGAGGTGACCCACGCATACGGCGGCGGCGTGTACTTCGCTGCCGAGGACGCGGCCGCGGTCCTGGGTGCCTACGCAGACTGGGCACCCTCCCTCCCCGGATCGTCGACCACGTCGATCGCGCTGCTCCGTCTGCCTCCCGTGGACGCACTTCCTGAGGCGATCCGGGGCCGGCACGTCGTGCACGTCCGATTCGCCAGCCTGGATTCCGGTGACGCTACGCGAGCACGGCTCGACGACATCCGCAGCGTGGCCAGGCGTCTGCTCGACACCGTCGGGGACCTCCCCTACGGGCTGCTGGGGTCGATTCACGGCGACCCCCGAGTCCCGATGCCCGTTGTCAATGGCACTGCGTCACTGGCCACGCTCGACGGCGACACCGTCGATGCTGTGCTCGGAGCCACTGATTTGGAGGCCGATCGTCCCCTGGCGAGCGTCGAGATCAGGACCATGGGGCCGGCGACTCGACCAGGTCTTCCGGAAGCAGATGCGGTGGGAGGCCGGTCCACCGCCCACCTATTCAACGTCTACGGCGCACCCGTACCCACGCTGACCGATGCCGATCGCATCGCTGCCGTCCGAGGCGTCCTGGGCGCAGTGCAGCCGTGGCGTGCGCCGGTGCACCTTGTCAACTTCGTCGGGCGGGCCAATGAAGCGGACGCCGTCGTACATTCATGGACCGCAGAGCAAAATGACCGTCTTGACTCGATCCGCGCCCAGCACGACCCCGACGGGCTGTTTCCTTACGCACGACACGGTGTGTCGAGACCTGGGTTCAACTGAGCAGAAGCCCGACAGCGTGCCCGGATGGCCGCGGATCGCTCTGAGCACCCCTCCAGTTTGTCCAAAGTGATCGCCAGGAATGATCTCATGATTCCTCGCGCACAGAGAACTAAGTTTCGAAGGTCGGTTCGCTACCAGGCGGTCACTCCAAAAAGGTTACCTGAACTGGGCTTATACCCTATCCCAGGAGGGACTTTGCGATCACCACTCTCTGGATCTGATTCGTTCCCTCGTAGATCTGGGTGATCTTTGCATCGCGCATGAAGCGCTCGACCGGAAAGTCCTTCGTGAACCCATAGCCGCCCAAGAGTTGGACGGCATCGGTGGTGGTGGCCATCGCCGTGTCAGAAGCGAAGCACTTGGCCATGGCCCCGACCATGGTGAGCTCGCCTTCGGGGTCGCCGTTATCCACCAGTGAGCACGCCCGATAGACGAGGGTGCGGGCGGCTTCGGTTCGCATAGCCATGTCGGCCAGCATGAACCGCAGGCCCTGCAGGTCGGCGATGGGTTTTCCGAACGCCTTGCGCTCCTGCATGTACCCGGCGGCATAGTCAACGGCGCCCTGGGAGATGCCGACGGCCTGGGCGCCGATGGTCGGCCGGCTGCGGTCGAGCGTGTGCATGGCGATCGTGAATCCCATCCCCTCCGCACCGATCAGGTTGGCGGCGGGCACACGCACCCCGTCAAACGTCACCGCCGCAGTCGGGCTGCCCCGCAAACCCATCTTGTCCTCGTGTGGTGCCACCTCGACACCCCAGCCCGCCTCGACAAGGAAGCAGCTGATTCCGCGGCGCCCGGCCTTCGGGTCAGTAACGGCAAACACCGTATAGGTGTCAGACACTCCGGCATTGGTGATCCAGTACTTGGTGCCCGACAGAAGGTAGTGGTCTCCGTCCCGGACTGCCTTGGTTGTCATGGAGGCGACATCACTTCCGGCGTCCGCCTCGGAGAGGCAGTAGCTCGCCTGGGCCGCCCCCGAGGCCACAGGTGGGAGATACTTCTGCTTCAGCTCCCCAGAAGCCCAGTTCATGATCGGCAGCATGCCGAGTTTGGAGATGAGCAGGGTGACCGACGTCGAGGCGCAGACCCGGGCGATCTCCTCTGCCATGATGGCCTGGGTCACCATGTCGGCACCGGCTCCCCCGTACTCGAGCGGAACGCCGAGTCCGGGCAGCTCGAGTTCGACGCAAGCGTCGAATGAGGCCTGGGGATACGCGGCCTCCCGATCCGCCTCCGCTGCGTGGGGAGCGATCCTCTGTTCGGCAAATTTGCGGAGGGTGTCCCGAAACTCACGGTGTGTATCGGTCAGTGCGAAGGCAGGCGCGTCCATTCCCCCAAGTTACTCACTGGTAGGACGAGGTTGACCTGCGGGTTGAGTCTCTGTCCAGGTTCGATGTTGACGCACTCTCAACGGGGTATCGACAACCGGTGAGCAGGAGGTTTCTAAAGGTTTACCCAAGATCTGCCGAAACGGTGACACCGGCAAATCCGCGGGAAGACCCGGCGTTTCGCCTTTGATCCGAAGCGAAGACGAGTGGAGGCAGTTTCGTGAGCGATAGATCCGAAGGACCAGGCTGGTGGCTGGCCAGTGATGGCCAATGGTACGCGCCGGAAACCCACCCCTCGTTTCACGCTGACACCGCGCCGAGGCCGGTGCCGATGACGACAGAGCCCGAGACCACCGAAGGCCAGGCTCCTGCCGAGGAGGCACGCCTGGTCGGTCCGCAATTCCCTGACCTGTTCCAAAAGGCCATGGAGGGATCGCATCTGGTCGACAATGTGGTCGTCCACAATCTCGGGGAGGGGGCTCCGTACCCTCTCGGTCCGCCGTCCCTCGGATCGGCGGTGACGGGCAGGCCGGTCACAACCAACTCAACAACGACAACGGCCGCGACGTGGACCTCCACGCCGACGTCGACCAAACGCCGGTGGCGGAGGGGCCACTGACCAAGAGTCAGCACCAACGTGCGGGCAGTCAGCCGTAGTCGCCCAGATGACCGAGGAGCAGGGCGGAAAGACGCTCGGGTTCCACATCGGGGATCCAGTGGGTGACTCCTTCGAGAACCTCGAAGCGATACGGGCCAAGAGCGAATGCAGCGGTGGCCTCCGCCGCCACTCGGCCGAGGGCCATGTCATCGGTCGACCAGACGTACAGGGTCGGCATGGTGATCGGGCCGACTTCCATCGGTGAATGCAGATCGTTGGCCCGATACCAGTTGAGCGCAGCGGTCAATGCACCCGGCTCACTCAGGCACTCGACGTAGACGTCGGTCGTGGCGCTGTCGATGCCCGAGTGGGAGAACACCCCCCGCAGGCCGCTTCCTGACCCATCCTCACCCAGGAAGAACCGCTCGGCAACGTCGACTTGGGCGAGCAGATCCAGGTAGGCCGAGCGCTTGGTCTGATCAGGGTCACCGGCCTCCAACGCGGCAGCCAAGGCGTTCGGATGAGGTGTCGACACCGGGTTGTGGGTGCGGACCCGGTCGGGGTGGGCCCCGGCCGTGGCCCAGGCCACCAGTCCCCCCCAGTCGTGGCCGACCAGGTCGAACGACTCGATGCCCACTGCGTCGGCCAGAGCCACGACGTCGGAGACCAGCTCAGATATCCGGTAGGCGGTGACCTCCGCCGGCCGGGCGCCGGGCGAGTAGCCCCGCTGGTCCGGTGCGATAGCCCGGTATCCCGCCTCCCCGAGGGCGATGAGCTGGTTGGCGAAGCTCTGGGACGTCTGGGGAAATCCGTGGAGCAGGATGACCGCTCGGCCGGTGACCGGGCCAGCCGATCGGACTCGGAACGTCATCCCATTGGCCGCTACGTCGTCGATCGAGATCTCCACCGCTCCCCCTTGTTCCGTCGCCGTGGCAGCCTACCCAGGCTTGCGGCTCATGCGTCCTGCGGCAGGGACACGAGCGATCGCCAGTCCCCGATCTGAGCGGCGACCGCTTCGGGGGTCAGCCGGAGTGCCGACTCGGTGACGCTGTCAGCGATGGTCCGCTGCGCCTTGTAGTGATGCGAAACCGACCGGAACAGTGGCCCACGGGCTTCGATCAGGTCGGCTGGGGCCTCGCCCAGGAATCCGAAGAGGGTAAAGGCGAAGGCCAGATCGTGGATCACCGGCGCACGGCCAAATCGGGCACATCTGCGCATGGCAACGGCGGTACACCCGGCGATGGCATCCTCGACCGAATCCCCGGGGGCCAGCACCAGCCGGTCGGCGAACCGATGGGCCAGTTTTAGGGCGAAGCCCTGGTCGGGCCCGGGCCGGCCCAGCTGCCGGCCAGCCGGCTGAGAGGCGCCTCGAAGCTCAGAGGGCCGGGACTGGGTCCAGATGTTGGGCACCTGCAGCTTGTAGGCACGACGAACCTGGTCCGCTTCCACGATCGGCACGAAACTGGGCTGGGTCACTGTGACGCTCCTGATGCTTGACGATAGACGGCCTGTTTTGAGGCCTTAGACACCGGTGGATGCTCCCGAGTGCAGCAGACCGTAGACGATGGAATCACAAAGGGCCTGCCAGGAGGCTGCGATGATGTTCTCAGAGACGCCGATCGTCGTCCAAGTCCGGTCACCGTCCGTTGAGTCGATCAACACCCGGGTGACCGAGCCGGTCCCCTTGGCCGAATCGAGGACCCGAACCCGGTAGTCCACCAGGTGGACTCCGGACAATGCCGGGAAGTGGGCCCCTATGCCCGCCCGGATGGCACCATCCAAGGCGTTGACCGGGCCGTTCCCCTCGGCGGTGGCCACGACGCGCTCGCCTTTCACCCGGACCTTGACAGTGGCCTCGGTCGACTCACGCTCGGAGTGGTCGGCGATGACCCGATACGACTCGAGCTCGAAGAAGTCCTGTTCCCATCCTGTCGAGTTCCTAAGCAGCAGCTCGAGGGACCCGTCGGCTACCTCGAAGTGATAGCCCTCGTGCTCGAGCCTCTTCAGGGAATCGAGGACCGACGACATGGCCTGCGAGTCGAGCACCAATCCCAGCTCTTCGGCCTTCATGGCCAGAGTCGACCGCCCGGCGAGCTCAGAGACGACGAAGCGGGTCCCGTTGCCGACCAGCTCAGGCGACAGGTGCTCGTAGGCATCCGAGCGGCGGGCGATGGCCGAGGTGTGCAGTCCGGCCTTGTGAGCGAAGACCGACGCGCCGACGAAGGGCTGTTGGGGATTGGGAGCGATATTGACCAGCTCGGAGATGTGGTGTGAGACGGGTGTGAGGAGCTCGAGCCGCTCGGCTGGAATGGTCGCCACCTTGAGTTTGAGCGACAGGTCAGGAATGGCGGCGGAGAGGTCGGTGTTTCCCGCTCGTTCGCCGTAGCCGTTCACGCACCCCTGGACGTGCGTCGCCCCGACCCCAACGGCGGCCAGCGAGTTGGCCACGGCACAGCCGCTGTCGTTGTGGAAGTGAACGCCCAACTGGGTCTCGTACCCGCCGAGCACATCGGCCACGATGCGCTCGACTTCGAACGGGAGGGTCCCGCCATTGGTGTCGCAAAGCACCAGCGTCTCGGCGCCAGCCTCCTCGGCGGCCCGCAGAATGCGCTTGGAGAACTCGGCGTTGGCCTTGTAGCCGTCGAAGAAATGTTCAGCGTCAAGAAAGACCCGTAGGTCGTTGGCCCGCAGGAACTCCACCGAGTCGGCCACCATGGCCACGGCCTCGTCCAAGGTGGTGCGCAGGGCGTCCACGACATGCATCTCCGACGACTTGGCCACGATGCAAACGGTCTCGGTCTGGGCTCTGACCAGATGACGCAGCGTCTCGTCGTCCTCGGCCTTCACTCCGGCCCGACGGGTGGACCCGAAGGCCACCAGCGTGGCTCGGGACAGCCTCAGCTCGGTCGGCGCCCGAGCGAAGAACTCCTCGTCCTTCGGGT
>PLSY01000256.1 GCA_003164275.1 Acidimicrobiaceae bacterium
TCAACCTCCTCGGCTATATGGCGGAGAACGTGTTGAGCGGGGACTGCGACATCGTCAATCCTCAGGAGTTGGCACAACTTGTGGAAAAGGGATGGCCGGTCATCGACGTGCGAACAGCTGAGGAGCACGCAGCTGGTGCAATCGAAGGCTCGATCAATCTTCCGATCGATTCGCTCCGCGACAATCTCACGTCGCTCGGTCAAGGGCCGGTAGTGGTTTACTGCGAGGTGGGGCAGCGAGGACATACCGCCACGGCGCTGATGCAAGAGCTTGGAATTGTGGCTCGAAATCTTGATGGTGGTTACCAGACCTGGCTGGCATGGACGAGAGCCGCCGGAAGGGGTTCCTGAGGCGTCAATCGTCTAGGAATCTCCGGGTTCGTGGGCGTGGCGGCCGAGGAAGAGGAATGGTTCGGTGACCTGTCCCCTTCCGATTGCGTCGTGGTGCCATCCGAAGCGGAAGTGCTCCCGAAGGCGGAAACCGGATCGCGGCATGCCCCGGCCTTTGAGAAGTCTGAGGCAATACTCACGCATCTCGGCGCACGAGCAGTGTGCCGCCGACGATCAGGAACACAGCTGCGTAGGCGCACAGCAAGGCGAAGCTGGTCCACGGTCCGAAGGGATCGGTTCCGTGATACTGCGCTGACATCATGACGGTACCGATGTTGGCTGGGAGGAACCTCCCGATGTCACTGGTGAACGACGAAGGAAGCACGTCGGCGATGATGGGCAGTATGAAGAGGATCCCGACAAAGGTGCTGATCGCCGCGGCGGTCACCCGAATGATCGAGGCAAGCCCCAATGCCAGGAGTCCGAGGGCGAGAAGATAGAGGCCACCGCTCACCACAGCCCGGAGGACTCCTGGATCGGACAGCGTGGCCGTCGGAGTCTTGCCGCTGAGGATCCGCTGTCCCAGGAGAAACGCCACGAATGAGACGATCTCCCCGACGATCAGCGTCACGATCCCGAATACGGCGACCTTGGCCGCGAGGACCAGCGGACGCCGTGGTTCTGCAGAGAACGTGGCTCGGATGGTGCCCGTGCTGTACTCCGCACTGATGACGAGTATGCCGAGCACACCGACAGCCAGCTGGGCGAACAGGAGACCGGCGAGGCTTGAGCGGGTCGGATCGAAGGCAGCCCGAGCGACCAATGACCGGCTCGACCAGCGGGAAGCCTGGGCGGAGGTAACGATGGCGCCGAGACCGATGCCAACGGCGGCCGTCGCCAACAGCGTCCAGACGGTCGATCGGACGGTGGTCAACTTGGTCCACTCCGAGCCGAGGAGATCGATCATTCGATTGTGACCGCTCTGGCCGGGGGTCCCTGACACGTCCGACACGGTAGTTGTCGTCATTATCGGCCCTGCCGTGGCACGGCGGCCGGCGACGAAGCGGATCCGCTGAACTGGACACTGCCTTCGGTGGACTCCACAAACGCCTCCTCGAGGGTCGCTGATTGGGTGGCAAGTTCGTGGAGCATGATCGAGTGGTCCCATGCCACCTGCCCCACCCTCTCGCGACTGATGCCTCGAACGGAAAGGGACCCGTCCGGCTCAGGATCGGTCGACGCTCCGGCCGCTTCCAGAACTGGCCGTAGCCGCGCTAGGTCGGGCGAACGAACCCGAACGTAGGCATTCGAATTCTGGGCCGTAAACTCGCCGATGGGCATCTGGGCGATGAGTCGGCCCTTCCCGATGACGACAACGTGGTCCGCCGTCACGGCCATCTCGCTCATGAGATGGCTCGAGACGAAGACGGCCCGGCCCTCCGAGGCAAGCGTGCGCAGAAGCTGGCGAACCCAGCGAATCCCATCGGTGTCGAGCCCGTTGACCGGCTCGTCGAACATCAGAACGCCCGGATCGCCGAGCAGAGCGACGGCGATGCCGAGGCGCTGGCTCATCCCCAGTGAGAACTGACCCACCCGCTGCTGGGCGACGGACGTCAGGCCGACGAGCTCGAGCACCTCATCGACCCTCTGGCGCGGAATCTGATTGGTACGCGCCAGCATCCACAGGTGGGCATAGGCACTGCGACCCGGGTGGATGGCTCTCGCCTCCAGCAGTGCACCGACCTGTCGCAATGGCCACCTCAGGTCGTGGTAACGGTGTCCATTCACGGTGACAGAGCCGCCATCGGGGCTGTCGAGGCCCATGATCATCCGCATGGTCGTGGACTTTCCCGCGCCGTTGGGCCCCAAAAATCCCGTGACGCACCCGGGGGTGACCTCGAAGGTGAGATCGTCCACGGCCAGATTGTCGCCGTAGCGTTTCGTGAGGTTGCTGGCTTTGATCGTGTTCGGCTGTCCCCGGACTCCACCCCTCCAACGTGGGTTGTCGACGCCTTCGGCCCGGCCGTCGAGACCTCTGGGTTCCCCCGGGATCGATTCGGCGTGCCTGACCGCGTGTGAGACAGCCCGATCTCGCCGACGCGCTCTGATCCACAGGATGGCACCCACGACGGCGGCGATCAGGAGTACCAGCACCACAATCCGCAGACCGTGGCGCCCATGCCTCGCCCCGATCGCCAGCATCTCGTCGACCACCACTAGTTCTCACTCCTCCGCACGTCAGCTTCGGGACGTCTCTCATCCCGAAATCTGGCGCGATGCCTCGTGACGCTCCCACATGAGCAACGTGTGAACGCGAACAACACGACAGGGATCGATCCAGAGGGTCTCATCGGACTACCGATTCCGGTCCCGGCGCTTTGATGCGTCATCAGGGGTGAGGCCATTCGTCCCACTGTTGAGGTACGTCCTCATGCGGACCTCTTCGCCTGGATCGAGAACAGCGAGCAGCCGTCGGAGGGCGGTGAGCGGCTCCTCCCCCAGTTCCTTTCGGAGGTTACGCTCGATGGTTCGCACCGCGTCGCCTTGAGCCTCGAGATACCGAGCCCCCGAGACAGTGAGGGTTACGGCTTTCTCTCTCCCGCTCGTCGGTGAATCGGCGACTGACACGTATCCCCGATCGTGCAGATGGCTGACGACCTTGCCCGCACCTTGGCGGGTAATACCCAGTTCCCGCCCGATATTCGAGATTGTCGATCCTGCGGGATCCGAGCACAGGCGCAACACTCGACCGTCGGGAAACCTGCGCTTGTCAAATCCCGCGTCCGCCATGGCCATGTCCAGCCGGTGCTGATAGCCGGTCCAGGCACGGCGCAGAGCAGGTCCGAGGCTGACCCAAGGTTCGCGCTGGGAAATCCCGTCGGTATCCGCAAGATGCTCACTGCCAGAAGCCTCCACATACGGAATGGTAGCAAACTGTAAACCTAGTTAACATTCGCCACGGAGAACCCGGTGGCAACCCCGGACTTGAAGGTCACGTTGAACAGCCGTGTGACCAGTGCGTTCAGGTGCTCGCGATCAGGACCGTCGAACATTCGCTGGTCCCCGAAACTGGCAATTGGCCCATCTGGGCGCAGACGAGGGTCGGCCTCGCGCGTGCAGTTGGCGGCCAGATCGAGGATGTTTTCAGACTGTAAACTGGGTTGACAATCTACTCTACCAGCCGGATACTTCTCAACATACAGTGCCAATCCCTCGTCAGTTCCTGGTGCCGCCGTCAGGCCCTTGTCCTGGTGGTGGGCTCGGCGCTGCTGCTCACGGCTTGTAGCAATGGCCCCGCATCCCGTCCGCCGGTCACCTCGGTCGTCTATCGGTTCGGCGTGGTCGGGAACCGCGGAGCGATCAGCCAGCTCCAGCTCGATCGACCGACTTCGGTCGTCGGCATCACCGGTCGGATCGTGCAGGTGGCTACGTCCAACTCCGACGGCTATGCGCTCACCTCGGACGGAATGGTGTGGGCCTGGGGCGTGGCAACCTTCGGCGAGCTGGGCAACGGGACACGACCCGCCTACTCGACTCGTGCCGTCAAGGTCGACTTCCCCCCGGCGTCAGGATCACAGCGCTGGCCATCCGATGCCCTTCGACGGTGCACTGGCCATCGACTCGCACGGCCACGCCTGGGGGTGGGATCCGGTCCTCGGCCACGTCTCTTTCCTTCGAGCGATACGGGGCTGAGACCGGCCACTCGTTTCCTATCACCCAGACCAACATCGACGGCAGCTCGGAGACCGATCGGTTGAACGGAGGCGCCAGGTCCTTCGGCGGCTACGATTCGTGCGCTCTGACACTGCCTCATTCTTCAGTTCGCTCGCTCGGACAACGAGTTTGCCTCAGCCTGTTCAGATCACGAAAATGCAACATTCGGTTCGAACACGGCCAGCTCAGCGAACCGAGCGGCAGCAGGGGAGAGGGTGCCGACCCGATGCACCAGGGCCAGTTCCCGGACGGCCGGCGGGTCCGGTCGGGCAACCACGGCGCCCAGCTGTTCGGCGACGAGGGCCATTGACTCAGGCACCNNGCACCGGCGCCGGCCAGAACCAGAGGAAGGATGGCATCTCGCTGCGCCGAGACGACCGCCAACTTCGGATCCAGGCCCACCGAACCCAGCCGTTCGTCAAGGAGACGGCGTGACGAGGTCCCTGCGGGAGACGCCACGAACAGTGTGTCCTCGAAGTCGACTAGCGCGGCCGAGGTGGCGACGCTGCTCGTTGTCCCCGGAGGAAGGATGAAGACGAGCACCTGTGGGCCGAGTCCGGTGAACTCGAGTGCGCCGGGGACGCCCATGGCATCGGTGATCCCCAGCTCGCATGTTCCCGTCTCGACCAGTTCGAACAGCTCGCGAGAGTCCTCGGGAGCGGCGAGGTCGACGCGTACGCCCGGATAATGACTACGGAACCGGCCGATGAGAGTCGCCGTGGGATCAGCGGCCAGGGTCGGAAGGCACGCCAGTGACAGGGCGCCCGACTCCAAGCCGGTCACAGCGGTCACCGCAGCCCGACCGGTATCGAGGTCACGAAGCACCTGACGGGCCGGTCCGAGGAGAGCGGTCCCGGCGGCGGTCAGCTGGACCTTGCGCCCGATCCGGTCGAAGAGCCGTGTCCCGAGGTCGGCCTCCAACTCTTTGATGGCCAGAGAAAGGGCTGGTTGGGAGACGAACGTCGCCTTCGCCGCCGCGGTGAAGCCGCCATTGTCCACGACGGCCACGAAGTGCTGGAGGCGGCGGGTATCCATTTGTATAGCTTATCGGTACAACAAGAAATACCTATTATCTTTGTTGAAACAAGACCGGCACAATCGAGGGAGTGGACGCACTCGATGAGGTGAGGCCGGTGGGTTGGCAGCACCTGGTCGTCGAGCCGAGACGCCCCGAGGTGATACGGCGCCGGCCTAACGCGTTCTGGCTGGCCGTGGCCGCCGTGTGCATCGGAGCGTTCATGGGCCAGCTCGACGCCAGCANNCGGTGGCCGCCGTCGGTCGGTTCGCTGACATGTGGGGACACAAACTCCTCTACGTCTACGGCTTCGGGATCTTCATCGTCGGCTCGGCTCTGTGCGGCTTGGCCCCGAACCTGGGCATGCTGGTCGGGTTCCGGGCGCTCCAGGCCGTTGGAGCCGCCCTCCTCCAGGCCAACAGTGTGGCCATCATCGTGCTGGCGGTGCCCAAGACATCGCTGGGCAAGGCCATCGGGATCCAAGGCGCAGCCCAGGCTGTCGGCCTTGCCCTTGGCCCAACCGTCGGCGGGTTCCTGTTGGCGGCCGGGGGGTGGCGGCTGATCTTTTTCGTCAATGTGCCCTTTGGTATTCTCGGGATGATCGCCGGGCTGCTCCTGGTTCCTCGGAGTCGACACCTCCAGGCCCGTGTGCGGTTCGACTGGACCGGTCTGGCACTGTTCTTCCCGGCCGTGGTCGCCGTCTTCTCTGCGGTCTNNGTTCGGCAACTCGAAGGGGTGGACCTCTCCAGCGATTCTCGGGCTGTTCGTGGTCGGGATCGCCCTGGTAGTCGGATTCGTCCGCCGTGAAGCCCGATGCAGCGAGCCGATGCTCGATCTGGGACTGTTCCAGAGGCCTCGGTTCAGCGCTGGGATCGCCAGCGGAATGCTCTCGTACCTGGTCATGTTCGGCGTCCTCTTTCTCGTTCCCTTCTACCTGGAACGTGGCCTGCGCTTCGGATCGGGAAGGGCCGGCCTCGAGCTGATGGCGATGCCATTGGCTCTGGGTATCACTGCGCCGTTGGCCGGCCGCCTGGCCGATCAACTCGGTGCCCGGCCACTGACGATCGCGGGCATGGGTGTCGCTGCCGGTGCGCTGGCCGTGCTGGCTGCGCTCCGGCCGTCGACCCCTGTGTTCCTGATGCTCCTGGCCGTCGTGGGTATCGGGCTGGGCCTCTTCACGCCTCCGAACAATGCCGCCATCATTGGTTCTGTGCCCCAGGGACAGTCGGGCCTGGCCTCGGGCGTGCTCAACATGACAAGGGGAATGGGCACCGCCCTCGGCCTGGCGCTCACCGGGCTCGTGTTCGACGTCGCTGGCGGAAGATCCTATGCTTCCCCGCCGGCCGCTCACGCCTTCACCGTCACAGCGTTATTCCTGTCGGCAGTCGCAGCACTGGCTGGCATCATCGCCGGTCTGCGCGAGGGTGGTCCTCTGGAGCGGTCGATCAGCGCCCGTCTGGAATAGGCGACAGAACAGGGGATTCAGACTCCGACTGGTCAGACCCTGAAATGATTGAGTGAATGTACATCTCCGCCAAGGTCGACTNNCCATGACTGCGGCTGCCCTGGTTTCCAGCCAGAATCTACCGGAGAAGTTCCTAGAAAGCATTCTGAACGACCTTCGCCGGGCGAATCTTGTAGTTAGCAGGCGAGGACCTGACGGTGGTTACCTTCTGAGTCGTTCAGCATCGGAGATCGGGCTGGCCGATGTCATCCGACCGTTGGAAGGTCCCTTTGCCGAGGTGCGGGGCCTCCGCCCGGAGGCGGCAACCTACGAAGGTGCGGCCGAGAGTCTTCAGACCGTATGGGTGGCAGTCCGGGCAAGTCTGCGCTCCGTGCTCGAGAAGACCACGATCGCCGACATCGTGAGCGGCCGACTCCCGAAGTCGATTCGAGCGCTGACTGCTGACCCCGACTCCTGGATATCCCGGCCGCCTCGGTACTAATAGTTCTAATAGTTCTCACTCGATCCGGGTCACCTCGATGTGTCGGTCCTCGGGGCGGTCCGTAGCGCTGGACAGTGGAACGCCGCTCCGCCATGGACGCACATAGGCCAGCCAAATGACTGCAGCACCCAATAGGATCGCGCACAGGACCCAGCCCAGTGCCGTAGTGCCGACGCCCACGTACTTCAGGCCGGAGGCGAGGATCACAAAAGTGATGGCCGGTCGGATGTATCTGTCGGGTGCCCGCGAGGAGATGAACGAACCTGCGATGACCGCCGGAATGCTCCCGATGATGATCGACGTGGTGACCGAGAACTCGATATGACCGAAAGCGAGGGCTCCTAACGCAGCAGCGACAGTCAGCGGAACGGCCTGGGTCAGGTCCGTGCCCACCAATTGATTGGCGCCGAGCATTGGGTAGAGGAAGAGGAGCATCACAATCATCAGGGACCCCGACCCGACCGAGGTCATTCCCACGATGAGCCCTCCGACGGCGCCGATCACTACAGTTGGGAACGGTCTGACGGTGAGGCCGTGCACCACCGCTTTGCGCTCATTACCACCCTTGCGATCGAGGAAGTAGCGGACCACCATGGCTGTGGCTCCGATGAGAAGAGCGACCCCGAGCGCCTTCTCAATGTTGGCCTGTGATGTCTTGGCGTGCCCCATCAGATGGAGTANNTAGGCACCGAGGAAGGCCATGGGCACCGATCCGGCGACCATCCATCCGACCAACCGGAAGTTCACCGTCTTCTTGGTCATGTGCACGGCTGCCCCGAACGGGCGCATGAAGACGGCGGCAACCAGATCACTCGAGATGGCCGTCGACGGTTTGACGCTGAACAACAGGATCAGGATCGGCGTCATTAGTGCTCCGCCACCCGCGCCCGTTAGCCCAACGAGAAAGCCAACCACAGCACTGCCCAAGACGATGTAGGGATTGATGTCCACGAACGCCCCCCGACGGATCGGTACCGCCGGCAATCAGGCCAGCCAGCCCAATGTAATGGGAAATGCGATGCAAAGTCTACGGGATTACTTGGGTGTCCTTTCCGCATCCAGGTCGGCCTTGTGCCGATCGCAAACTCCCACCGCGTACCGCTTGCCGGTGTTGCCCATGGATCGGCCATGCCATCAGGCACGTGCCGACAATACTGAGCGTGGCCGAATTAGTGTAAATGGCCGTCACGTGGTGGCCGCTGAATCACTAAATACGAAATCGGACCTTCCGTGAGAACCTCCGTGAGAACCAAA
>PLSY01000436.1 GCA_003164275.1 Acidimicrobiaceae bacterium
GTGCCGGCAACCACCTCGTCGAGGCTGGCAGCGAAAACTGAATCCGACAGAACGCCCAGCAGAACGTCTTGGCGTGGTTCGACGTGTTCAAACAGATTCATTGCCATGCTTCCCCCGTGCGGAGCCTGCCCCTGTGGAAATGTCCAGAGGGCGCCCAGAGGCTACCCCCGGGGTGTTTCAGGCGATGGAAGGCCTCGGATGCTCTGAACCCATCGGCCGTGCATCCTGAAGATTCGCGCCATTCGTGACGCCCAGCTGCCCGAACGTTCCGCAACCGCCCGAACTTCCAGCGAGCCTCAAGCTTTGGAAGACCCTGGATATGCCATTCCGCCTATGCCCCGGGGATTCACATCTGTTAGCGGCACCGCTGTCTGCACACTGACCGGCAACACTCCTTGACCATGGTTCGGCAACGCTGGTCGCACATCGTCGGCTTGTACCCAGCCGCCGGTGAGGATGGCCGTACCGACGAGGCGGTGTCGGTCGTCCAGGTAGGACGCCATCGTGATGTCCTCCCGATGGTTGGGGAGCAGGACTCGGGTGAGCTGGGCTGCTGACGTCGGATCGTCGATCCGGCGTGGCAGTTTGAGGGATGCCTCAGAGACAGAGTCGGGGTGGCTTGTACCGCCGCCCCTGACCCTACGGGGTCGGTGCAACGAGCGGATGCGGATGAAAGCAGTCGGGACCATCGCGGTGCCCTCCAGTGAGAGTGGATTCATTGAGAGGACGGACCCACCCACGGACGGAGCGGAGCGCCCGATGGGCACTCGTGCCCTGAGCACGTCTTGAGGCCGGAGCACCACCGGACGGGGTGGTACAGGTAAAGGAGTGGAGCCGCATGCAGCTGGTGAGGTGCCATCGAGGCCGACGTACGTTGCATCAGCGACGTTGCGGCCCCAAGGGAAGGAGAAGCCGCCACGATCTGACCATGAGGAGACTGATGACCGGCGAAACGGAGTCGTGAGCGGACTCGAAGACGCCGAGATCGTGCGCATCGTCAACCGATGCATCGGGGTATCCGGTGGGTACCTGGGACCACCGGAACGCTTCTCGAATCGGACCCACTCCGATTTCTATGCTGAGTACTGCGACCTGTCCGTTCACTTGAGCCCGTTCGAGGGGACCACTCGGTAAACGTTCATGGTCGCTCTTGCATCCTTGTCCACCAGCGACCGAGCAAAGGTGCTCCGTGGCGTCATCGAGCGATTCCCGCCTGACGAATCCGGAGCCCAAGCCAGCCGTCCGGCGACCCATGTCGTGCTGCTGACGTACATCGAGCGGCTGGAGGTGAGACCCCTCAGGCTTCTTCCGGTCGCCCGAGACTAAAGCGCTACACTGTGTACACAAAGGAGACACAATGCGAAAGGTGAAGAGCGTCGGAGTGCGAGAGTTCCGCAACAATGCCAGCACCTACCTGTCTGGGCGGGAGACGATCGCTGTAAATCGGCACGGCAAGGTGATCGGTTTCTACATCCCGCTCGCACGGGATGAGGACGAGGTACTCAGTGCGGTCGCCAAGCTCGGCAACGCCGTCGAGAAGTTCCTTGCTGAATCCGGGATGTCCGAAGGAGAATTGTCGGCAGCCATCAGTCCAGAAGAGACGGAGGACTGAGATGGCCTGGCCACCTACTGCTGAACAACAGGCAGTCATCGACCACGACATCACTCGCAGCGCCCGGATCCTCGCTGGTCCCGGTACAGGTAAGAGCGCAACAGTCGTTCGCCTGATGCTCCGAATTGGTGAGGCAGGCAAGAAAGGCAGACTGCTCACCTTCACCCGTGCAGCAACAAACGAGCTGAAGGAGAAGGTCGCCGAGCACCCCGAGGTCCTCGATGAGCCCAGCACAGTGCACTCCTTCGCCATCGCAACGCTCCTTGCAAATCCAGGGACCTCCGGTCTCCCGGAGCCCATACGTATCGCTGACGACTGGGAATGGAAAGTGTTGATCCGAGTGCATCTCGGCAATCTCATTGATTGCGACGTTCGTCTTGTAGAACGGGCCAGCGCGGAGATGGCATCGAACTGGGAATCCCTCGAAGAATTTGAAGACCCGAATCTTCCAGCCGACATCCGTAACCGCTTCGCTGGAGCCTGGGAACAACATCGCCGAATCTTTGGGTATTCGCTCCTATCAGAGCTTCCGTTTCGGTTGCTGCGTGCCCTGGAAGACCACCAGGACCTCGACCTCGGACAGTGGGAGTTCCTGGTCGTCGATGAGTACCAGGACCTCAACCAGTGCGACCTGTCAGTTCTGAAGCAGATCACGTACCGAGGAAGGTCCCTCATCGGCGCTGGTGACGACGATCAGTCGATCTACTCGTTCCGTCGTGCTCACCCGATCGGCATTCGGCGCTTCGTGGAAGACGATTACCCAGGGGCTGACGACTACAAGCTGTCCATCAGTCAGCGCTGTGCCACCTCGATTCTCAACTGGGCACGTCACGTCATCGAAGGATTGCCTGGGCGTCCATCACGACCGGCCCTCACGGCAGCGNNAACTGGGATCAGGAGGCCGATGGAGTAGCTCGTCTCGTGCAGTGGTTGACGCAGACCAAGGGAGTCGCTCCCGAAGATGTTGCCATCATGTTTCGGTCGAACCACAACCAGGCATGGTCTGGTCCGCTTTCGGAACGTCTGCAGCTCTACGGAGTTCCTGTCGTGAACACGGGAGAAGTGCCCGAGGTTCTCTCTGAGCCCTCGAACCGCCGGTTGCTTGCGCTTGCTCGGCTCGTTGTGGACAAGAATGACTCGCTCGCTTGGTGGACGATGCTCCACTTGACCCGTGGAATCGGCCCTGCGGTCCGTGACCACTTCTATGACGCTGCAGTAGGTGCGAACCATCGCTTCGTTGACCAGCTTCTCCAAGAACACGGGTCTGCTGCACGATCAGGT
>PLSY01000081.1 GCA_003164275.1 Acidimicrobiaceae bacterium
TCCGGGCGCGCCTTATACGCGCCTCAACCGCCAGTGAACCACATGGCGATTAATTAGAACGAGGTTGGACACCTCGGGGTGATGTTCAGGGTCTTCGTAGGTGATCCTCTGGTCGGGGTCGGTCTTCGCTAGTCGGATGAGCCGGGCGGTCTCGTCCTCGCTGACGGCCAGAACGTTGGCGTTGCCGCGACTCTTGCTCATCTTGGTCCCATCCACGCCGAGTAGCGGCGGAGCAGCACCCAGCATGCCGTCGGGTTCGGGGAAGTTCGGGTCGTCGGGCGCGTAGCGGTCGTTGAACCGCCGGGCGATCGTGCGTGTCAACTCGAGGTGGGCCAACTGATCCTTGCCGTTCGTCGAGGCCGTCGACCGTAAAGTGCTGGGCGAGCGCGACGGATGGGTATGCGGCATCCTTGGCGGGGCCATCGACCGGACTCTCGAGTGGCCAAACCTTCAGTCGGCCAGTCACGACCACATCGTCCCCGTCGCCAGGGGTGGGGAGGAGAGCTACGCGAACGCGCAGATTGCGCACCTGGTGTGCAATATCCGTAAGGGTGCGATAACACCGACGTAACTAAGCCGACTGAGGCGCCGATGGGTGGCCAGTCGAAGACTCAACAGACTCGTCGGGGCCCTCGATTCGCGGGCCTGCAGTGCTCAGAAGTGTCATCCCTGTTGTCAGTGGGACGGGGGTCGAGTGCTTCGGATTCGCCGAAACGAGATCGTTAGTGTAAATATGTCGGCGGCTCGAAGCGTGCGGACGGAAACGAACGGGGTTTCGGAGAGGCCAGGGATACGGCGATGGCAGTGGGACGGGTTGTGAAGTCGGGTCCGCGGATCCCGGGTGCCGGCACTCATAGATGGCGGATGCCCCTGAAGGTTCGTAAGGACGCGCTGGGGTGAGCATCCCCTCCCGCCGGAAGCGACACGTCGTGGCTGGGCTGCTCGCGGTGCTCGCCGTGGTCATGGCTGCGCTGGACGTTACAAGTGCTGGGGGCGCCCAGGCGGCAGCCGCTCAACCGTCCCTTGTTATCTCCACGTCGGGTCTGCCGACCGCGACGCAGGGCTCCTCCTACACCGCCTTGCTGGCGACGTCGGGATCATTCGGTGTCGTCCATTGGTCGATCTCCGCGGGGTCGCTCCCAGCCGGGCTCGGACTGTCCTCGGATGGCACCATCAGCGGCGTGCCCACGGGGGCGACTTCCACCGTCACGGTGAAGGCGACCGACTCGTCGTCACCCGTTGCCCAGTCAGCCACGAAGGCGCTGACCCTCAATGTCGTTCCTGCACCCAAGCTGTCGATCACCGCTCCCACGAACATCTCGGCTACGCAGGGCAAGTCGGTCAATGTGGTCCTGACAGCAGCAGGGGGTGTGTCCCCGTACCAATGGGCTGTTTCGAGCGGCATGCTTCCGGCCGGCCTGAGTCTGTCGCCCGGGGGTCTCATCTCCGGAGTCCCGACCGGGAACGGCGTCTCCACGGTGAGCATCCAGGTCACCGACAGTCTGGGGTCCATTCCACAGACCGCGAGTGCCCAGTTCACGATCTCCCTGCAGCCGGCCGACCAACTCGTGATCACCTCCACGACGCTCCCTGCAGCCACCGTGGGAACGGACTACGGGTATTCGCTCGAAATGCAGGGCGGCGTCGCTCCGGGTGCGTGGGCCGTCCAGTCCGGCTCGTTGCCGCCCGGACTCGTCCTCACCAGTGACGGGATGATCTCCGGGCAGCCCACACAGTCCGGTCCGGCCACATTCACCGTCGCCGTCACCGACTCGAGTACCCCGGACGCACAGACGGTGACCGAGTCGCTCACCCTCACCGTCGGCGATGCCGGTGCGGTCTCGATCACGCCGGATCTGCCCGGCGGAACCCAGGGGAGCCCGTACTACGGATGGTTGAGCGCCGTCGGGGGCACCGGCCCTTACGCGTGGTCGATCCAGTCCGGCTCACTGCCTCCCGGCCTCGTCCTGGGCAGCGACGGATCGCTGACCGGTACGCCGACCAGCCAGGGGACTTTCAACGTCACGTTCCAGGCGACGGACAGTTCGCCGACGCCGAACGTGGCACTGGCGCCCCAATCGATCGCCATCGGGCTTGCGTTGCCGCTCACGATCGAGAATTCGACGCTACCCACGGGGGCCCAGGGCTCGTACTATGCCACCTACCTTTCTGCATCCGGGGGCGTCGGGCCGTACTCCTGGTCGCTCGTCGCCGGAGCATTGCCCTCGGGACTCGCACTGAGCTCGACCGGCGAGATCTACGGAGCCTCGAGCGACTCCGGCGCGTTCGACCTCACCGTGGCAGTGACGGACTCTGCCACCCCGATGCCGGATGTGGCGTCAGTCCCGCTCATCCTGACGATCGCCACTGCCCCTCCGCCCGTCATCACGACCACCTCGCTGAACCCCGGTGTCGCGGGTGTGTACTACCAGGTGCAACTCGACGCCACCGGTGGCATCGGGTACGACACGTGGTCTCTGGCCTCGGGCGTGCTCCCGGCAGGCATGTACCTCGACTCCTACGGCGAGCTCTACGGCACGCCTACCGGATCCGGCACATTCCCCCTGACGGTCGACGTGACCGACCAGGCGACCCCGACACCGAATGTGACCTCCGCCCAGCTCACACTCATGATCGCCGCTCCGCCGCCGCTTGCCATCACCACCACCACGGTCCCGTCCGCGGTCGAAGGGAACTACTACTCCGCATCGCTCGACGCCACCGGTGGCATCGGGTACGACACGTGGTCTCTGGCCTCGGGCGCGCTCCCGGCAGGCATGTACCTCGACTCCTACGGCGAGCTCTACGGCACGCCTACCGGATCGGGCACATTCGCCTTCACCGTCCAGGTCACGGACTCGGCCACCCCTGTGCCGGACGTGGCATCGATTGCCCTGACTCTGACCATCGCGGCCGCCTCGCCCCCGCTTGCCATCACCACCACCACGGTCCCACCTGCGGTCGAAGGGAACTACTACTACGTGCAGTTCCAGGCCACCGGTGGCATCGGGTACGACACGTGGTCTTTGGCCGCGGGCACGCTTCCGGCAGGCATGTACCTCGACTCCGGCGGCTACCTGTACGGCACGCCTACCGGATCCGGCACCTTCCCCCTGACGGTCGACGTGATCGACCAGGCGGTTCCGACCCCAAACGTGACATCGATCGCGCTCACCCTGACGGTTTCTGCCCCGCCCCCGCTTACGATCACGA
>PLSY01000093.1:0-135 GCA_003164275.1 Acidimicrobiaceae bacterium
CGCTGATCTGCTTGCGCTTCTCACCAAGCGACTTGCGCATCTTGACGAACAACTCGCGAGCATCGATCAGCTGCACCTTGCCACGACGTGCAGGTGTCTTCCGGTTCGAGACAATCCAGAAGTAGGTCGAGATGC
>PLSY01000093.1:197-6676 GCA_003164275.1 Acidimicrobiaceae bacterium
CGAAGGGTGGGTTGGCGAGGCAGTAGTCGAACGTGCGTCCAGAGTGACCGTCCTCGGAGAGGCTGTTTCCCACTGCGATGTTGGAGGCCTCTTGCCCTTTGAGCATCATGTCGGAGCGGCAGATTGCGTAGGTCTCTTCGTTGAGCTCCTGGCCGTAGACCTCGAGCCCCGCTGCCGGATTGAGCGTGCGCAGGTAGTCCTCGGCAACGGACAGCATGCCCCCGGTGCCACACGCCGGGTCGAAGATGGTTCGGATGATGCCCGGCTTGGTGAGCACGTCGGCGTCCTCGGCGAACAGCAAGTTGACCATCAATCGAATGACTTCGCGGGGAGTGAAGTGCTCACCCGCCGTCTCGTTGGAGAGCTCGGAGAACCGACGGATGAGCTCCTCGTAGAGGTAGCCCATCTCGAGGTTCGACACCTGGTCTGGGTGGAGATCGATCTCGGCGAACTTGGACATGACCAGGTAGAGCAAGTTGGCCCGGTCGAGCCGGGTGATCTGGGTGTCGAAGTCGAACTTGTCGAGGATGTCTCGGGCCCCGGACGAGAATCCCGCGATGTAGGCCCGGAGGTTGGCGGCCAGCTGGGGCGGATCGTCCAAGATCGTGGTGAGGTCAAGTGGATGGACGTTGTAGAACTGCTCTTTGGATACGGAGCGCAGAACTGGCTCGACGTTCTCGATGGCGCCCTGGATCCTGGCGAACCGTTCGATCACCTGAGGCTTGGTGGGGGCCAGCACGCAGTCGAGGCGCCGGAGCACTGTCAGCGGGAGGATGACCTTTCCATACTCGGACTGCTTGTAGTCACCGCGCAGGAGGTCGGCCACCGACCAGATGAACGCTGCATGTGTCTTGACTGTCGCTGTATCGCTCATCTCGCCGCCCGCGATGCCCCGCCCCGGTGAGGGATGGTGCGCCAGGGACCTCCCTTTCTTGGCACGCCGAGCTGGGCCATTGCACTGCAGCCCAGCGTTCGAGGCCTATTGTCCCAGATTCGTTGAGTCGCGCTCGGCACCAACTGGGGTGGGCGAGGTGGATAACCCATGGCCTGATGTGCCCCGTTGCCAGGGGTCGCGCATGTTGTCTCTTGCAGGTCGGAGATGCCGATCTCGCAGAAAGGGACTCATGTCCAACTGCACCCGCAACAACAAGCGCCACGGCGCACCGTCCGAGGTCCACAAGGCCGCCCGGCTCGATGTCCGCCTGGTGAACCGGTCCACGCCCGGCTTCCGCTCTACTGGGGCTTACACCATGCTGTTCGACTGCTCCCCCGAGCTGTGTTCGTGCCCCGGCTTCTGGGACGGCGGCGATGAATCCCTCACCCTTGGCGACATGGTGAGTGCTCGCAGCCATGGCCTCTTCGCTGCGTCACGAGCGGTCGGAGGCGTCGTGCCCTACATCGACGCTGTCGACGGCGGTGTGTTCGTCAACCTCGGGCCCAATGCAGCCTTGGATGTCATCGTCTCGTGGGAGCAAGACCTCGTGCTCGAAGTGATGGACGAAGTCCTCGCCGTGCCTGCCAGCGGCTGCGTGCTCGCCGTGGGACGGCCGGGCATGGCCGAGTTCGTGCTTCTCGGCCACGAAGCAACTTGGGCGCTCGCCCAGGCACTCCTCATTCAGGCCGAGTATCGACCAGTAGTGAAGATGCTGGTCGGAGTGATGAATGTGGAGGTCCTCGGCCAGCCAAGGTGGAAGTAGTCCTGGTGCGCCACCGGCCCTCGAGCTCTGGTGTCGTATGCGACGACGCGAGGTGTCGCGCATGTTGTCCCGGCACGCCGGAAATTCCGGCTTGCAGAAAGGGACTCATGTCCAACCACCACCGCAGCACCGGACGCTTCACCCCACCGGCCAAGGGTCGCACCACCGCGCTCCCCGGCGTTCGCCTGGCCAGCCCGTCCACGCCCGGCTTCATGTCTCGTGGCGCCTTCACGATGTTGTTCGCCTGCTCGGCAGAGCTGTGCACGTGTGCCCCCGGTTTGCACACCGGCGCCGAGTCCGGTGCCACCCTGGCCGACGGGCTGGGATTCGACGTGGACGTGAACCACACAGCGGCATCGCAGCTCGCCGGCGGCGTCCAGCCCTACCTCGACATGTCCACCGGGGAAGTGTCGCTGGTGCTCGGTCGAGATGTTGCGTCTGGCGTCGTGGTGGCGTGGGAGTCGGCCATCGTGCCTGCNNGTTCGTGGTGCTCACCCACGAGGCAATGCGGGCATTCGCCTGGACGCTGGAGACCCAGAATGCGTTCCAGCCCCTCATGTCGCATGCGCTCACGCTGTTGCGTGAGGCGGTCGTGGTGGACGCCGATGGGCGTCCCCGCCTCCGGTAGTCCCCGGGCTCGCCCCCGGTCGGCCCCGCCTGACAGCGGCGGTCGGCCGGGGGCAGTGGGTGGGTTCCATGGGTGGCGATGGGTCGTATGCAGGAGAAAAGCCCTACGACATAATCTCCATATCACCGAGTCGGGCCAGGCAGCGATTGCCCCGCCCGACTCACGCAGTACCGGAGACCACATGGTCCCCGCCGCCCACACGTGGACGGCCAGCGAGTGTCCCTCAGGGGACGTCGCGCAGGATGGAGTTCCCGACTCGTCGGGCCCGACATCCAGACACATCTTCCCCGCCCTGCGGGTTGGTCAACCGAGGGACCGCAAAGTCCCTCCCGCACAAATCAGCGGTTCCGGAGTGCCGAGAGGCTCGCGTCTCTGACACTTCCGCACCTTCTGGCGACACTTCGCCCGGAGGCCCTGCGTGGCGAATATCGCGCGCGGACCTGCATTGATCGAATTCCACGCATGTAAGCGTCGCAGCCCCTGAGTACCAGTACCAGGGAATGAGCGCTACAGCCCGACCGACAAGTTGAGACCATGATGACTACCACCACCACCAACACCACGACCACCACCGCAGTCCCCACCGCCGACGAGGTCGCGCGCCAGAGCGCCGCTGACCGGATTGCCAACTGGTGGCCCAAGGGGATGACTCCCACCAGCCCCGAGCCGGCCGACGTCGCCTTCACCCGGGCCGTCGTCGGGGCCGTTCCCTCCTTCCGTCACGCGAAGGACGCCGGCGCCCTTCTCGGCACCTGCGTTGCGTTCGCACGGTGGCTGGTTGCCACCAACCAAGCACTCGACCCACGCACCGCCTTTGCCCCCGAGCACCTTGACGCCTACCTGGCCGGGCCGTTGGCTGGCCGGCCCCAGGGCTCCAAGGACGCCGCCATGTCCCTCCTGCGGCGCATGGCCGCCACCGCCCCGAGCGTCTCGATGGAGACGGAGGCAGATGCCGGGACCCCAGCCGTCGAATCCGTTGAGGACGTGCTGGCATCGTTCGCCCCGTCGACGGTGGACGCGGCCAGGTTCGCGGTCGTTGCGGACCTCGTCCGCTCGGCCGCCTGGGACTGCAATCCGACCACTGTGGCCCGGGCCAAGCTCTTGGTGCGCAACGCGACTTACCTGGCTGCGTGGGTGGACGCGTGTGGACTGCCGGTGCGGCGCGATGTCGTGTTCCACCCCGACACCGTCGAGGAGTTCGCCGCGCTGCTGGCCACCGCGCTGCCGACGTCCTCGGCAGGAACCATCGCATCGTCGCTGCGCACGATGTCTCGGACCCTCTTTCCCCCGCTCTCGGCCAAGGTGCGCACCCGGTTGGGCCGCGCCGTGTGGTCCAATCCCCCCTACGGGACTGCCGAGGTCGATTCGCTGTTCACCTTCGCCAGCCGTGCGTTCAGCGCCAAGCGCCGCCGGCACTTTGGTCTGCTCCTGTGCATGGGCCTGGGCACCGGTGCGAACGGTGGCGAGATGGGCCTGGCCCGACTCGAGGACGTCGGCTGCAACCAAGAGGGCAGGACGACTCTGGCCCTCCGCACTGCGTTGGACCCTGCCCGCACCCGCACGATCGTGATGCTCGATGCCTACGCCGAGCTATTTGGTTCCCTGGTGGCCGAGGCGGCGGCGGATGGTGACATCTGGCTGCTCGGTGCCGGTGGCATGCGTCGGAACCGGGCGAGCGGCATCTGTGAAGACACGCTCGGCAAGTGGGCGCCCGAGCTCGACATTTTCCGGCTCCGCAATACCTACCTGCTCGCACTCGTGGAGACGCGCCAAACAGCGCTGGAGCTGCTCGACGCTGCCGGTCTGTCCAGCCTGGGCTCACTCGACGCAGTGCTGCGCTGTGCCCGGGATGCCGCCGCCGTCAAGGCCGCTGTCGCTGCTGATGAGGCTGTCGATGGCGGGGCGCTGACCCCATGACCACGACCTCGACGACCAAGCGTCGCAAGGGCCGTGCCCGGCCCAAGATGTCCCGGGTCCAGTCTCGGAATGCGGCCATCTACGGCCGTGACGCCCGGTCAAGGCAGGCACTCTCGGCCGGTCGGGCCATCCCCGCCAGTCGGGACGCCGACTTGGTCCGCACCACCATCGACACCGCACTGGTGCGCAAGGCAGCTCGAGTCATCGATGCCGACCCGACCCTCGTCGCCTGGGCCGAGCAGAAGGTCGCCGCATCCCAGGCCGGTCCTGGTCGGCCGGCGGCGCTGTCGATGCGCACCATGCTGATGTCGTTGTGGCTGCTGAACGTGAGCATGCGCAACTTCCACATCATCAATGCACCCGCGTTGATGTCGAATCTCGGCCCCCGGGTCCGGCGCCGCCTCGGCATCGACTACCTCGACAGCACCGGGCGTGCGTGCCAGGTGTCCTATGGCCAGTTGCTGCGGTCATTCAACAATTTGGCCAATGCTTTCGACCCATTCGTCGAGGGCCTGTCCGCCGATGAGGCCAAAGAGCGTGCGGCAAACCTCCAAGAGCTCACCAACCGGCTGGTGCGAGCCAGCGTGAACAAGCACGCCCACGTCGGCGACTACGCGGTGGACGCCACGCTGGTGTGGGCGTGGGACCGGCCCAGGCGCACCGCGTCGGGAAAGTCGACCATGCTGAACGGCAAAATCGAGAAGAGGGGCCGGGACGGGGACAACGGACCGCCGCTGACCATGAGCCAAATCGTCTCGGACAGCGACGACGAGTTCGACCCCGACAACGCCGGGTTCATCGAGGACCCCATCGGTGTCATCCGAGACGAGGAGGCCTCCAATGCTGCGGTGACAGCGGCCCCACTCGGCCGGAAGAACCGGCGTCGACCCGGGGCCAAGTGGGTGGGTCGGGGCCGGAATATGTCCAAGGCGGTCTATGGCTATGCCCTGCACACCGCCACGGTGACCGACCACAACGCCCCGCCGGTCATCGAAGCCCTGGCCGTGACCCCGGCCCCGGCCCACCCGGCCAAGTCGGTGCTGCCGTTGCTGCGGAGTCTCCACGATGCTCGACTCGCCGAGGCCGAGGTGGCCGACAAAGCCGCGCTCGGCGAGCTGCGACTGTTGGGCAACGTGGTGGCCGACCCGGCTTACACCAGCAACGTGGACAACTGGCAGCTGCCCATCCGAGCCATGGGCGGCTCGGCAATTTTCCGTCTGCACCGCAACAACCAAGCCGGGCGCCGACTGGTGCGGGGAACCACCTTCGTCGATGGCCGCCCGCATTGTGCGTGCATGCCCGACCGTCTCGCGCTGGCGGCCTATCCGAAGTTCCCCTACAAGCGGGCCGCCCTGGACGCATACCAGGCCCTGGCGGTCCAACGCGAGCCGTTCGAGATGAAGGCCAACGGCGGGTATCGCAGCACCGGCTCCCGCCAGTTCCTCAGCCCGCACTTCGACAAGACCACCAAGTCGGGTGGCTGCGTGTTCTGCGTCGATGCATTCGGCGGTCCCGTAGTGGACCCCACCACCGGCAAACTTGTCCCGAGGTGCTGCTCCAACCAGACCCTGACCTTCACCAAACAAGAGCTCGGCCTCTACCAAGACGCCGCATTCGGCACGCCGAAGTGGGAGAAGCTGTGGAACCCCCGCAACCGGGTGGAGGGCTCCTATGGAGTCATGAAGGGCCTGTCGTTGGTCAACTGGGGGCATGACTACCACCACTTCACCGGCCTGGCCCGTGAGACCCTGGTGGCCACGTTCGCCGTGATGGCCTACAACTTCCACATCCAGCGCACGTGGGCCGCCCGGCTCCGTCTCACCGAGGACCCGCCGGTCCGCCCGGGCAGTCTGCCTTCGGCCCAGCCGACCGAGACCCTGCCGGACTGGGTGGCCACCCCCAAGCGGGAGACCACGCCTCAGGGACCCAAGGGCCTCGACGTCCTCGGCACCCCACGCCACTCCGGCCCGTAGCCCCGGGCTGACCCCCTGCAGCACCACAGGCTCATCAGGGCCTGTTCAGTCGCGCCCCGACTCGGTGACATTCACCGGCTCGGGGCGCTTTTGCATGCCCGGGGACTGGCCCATCCCCCTCCAGCGGGCCAGTGGCTGCGATCCTGGGCCCAGGCGCGGAAAATCCCGGCCTCCGGGCCCTGGGGGCCGGAAAACCGGGACTTCCGATACTGCGTCGGTGTTGCTTTCGCAAACACCACTTGGTGGCGGGGGTAGGATTTGAAC
>PLSY01000014.1 GCA_003164275.1 Acidimicrobiaceae bacterium
GGGCGACGGGACGACTCCACTGGGTGCACTCCGCCTCGACGGGTCTCCTCACCCTGCTCGACTGTCACCCCAAGCGCGGACGGGTGGCCATGGACGACCTCGGGGTGATCGGGCAGATGTCCGGGGTGGCCGTCCACGACGGCTGGCGGCCCTACCGTCACTACGAGGTCGACCACGCCCTCTGCAACGCCCACCACCTCAGAGAGCTGACGGCGGTCGCCATCGGGTGGGACCAAGGGTGGGCGAATGACCTGGCCGGACTGCTGGTCGAGGCGAAGCACGCCACGGAAGCTGCCCGGGCCAAGAGGGCCGACCACCTCGATCCGGCAACGCTCCACTCGATCCGGGTCAGATACGGCCAGTTGGTGGCGAAGGGCTTCGCCGCCAACCCGCCACCGGACGTCGGGAAGCGCCGGGGCTACGAGAAGAAGGCCTTCAATCTGCTGGTCCGACTCGACACCCAGCGGGCCGACGTGCTGCGGTTCACCGTCAACTTCCACGTGCCCTTCGACAACAACCAGGCCGAGCGGGACATCAGGATGATCAAGCTCCAGCAGAAGATCTCCGGGTCGTGGCGCACCCTGGCCGGTGCCAGGAACTTCTGTGCCATCCGCAGCTACGTGTCGACGCTCCGCAAGCACGATCTCGACATTCTCGACGGACTACGTCAGCTGTTCGAGGGTCAGGCCTGGATCCCCGCCGGGGCCTGAACAGTTACCTGTCACCTTGTTCACGATGATCGGTGAAGGAGGCTGCGAGACTAGGTCTCATGACACTCCAGTACCCGACAGAGCCGTGCCGTGAGATTCTGGTGCTCGGTGCCGGATTCTCGAGGGCGCTGTCTGCGCACATGCCGCTCACGGATGAATTGGGGACCCTTTCTGTTGAGCGGGCAGGAGTTGCATCCGATGCGAGGTTGCCCCTCGGTGGATTCCACGACGGGAACTTTGAGACGTGGCTCTCGCGCATGGCAGAAGATCAACCGCAGCTTGTTCCGGCGCAGAATCGCAGCAATGAAGCGCTGTTCCTCCAGATCAGCGCGGCTATCCACCAGGTTCTCTCGGAAAGGGAGTTCACGGTTCTGAGCGATGACGCTCCAGAGTGGCTCTATGTGCTCTTGAGCTTGATTCACTTGCGGCAGGCGACCGTGATCACGTTCAACTACGACACTCTGCTGGAGTGCGGAGTTTGGAATCATCATCTCTACGACTTCGAGATGAATCAGCGAGTCCTGGGTGACGACGTGATCAATGACGTGCCGCCAAGGCCATTCGGATACGCGCGCCTCAACGGTTCGGTCACCGAGACTTTTCGATTGCTCAAGCTTCACGGCGCGCTGAACTGGTACTGGAGCACGGGTGATGTGACCGGCGCAACGCTAAACCGGTGGACCTTCCCTGGCACTTTTGGGCTACCCATTCCGTACGATGAGGCCGCGAGACGACGGCAACTGCCAGGGCGAGAACCATTCGTTGTTCCCCCAACGGCAACAAAATCCGCCTACTACGCCAATCCCATCACTCGAGAACTGTGGCGGCAGGCGGCAGAAGCGTTGACCGCCGCCGAGCGAGTCTCGCTTGTTGGATACTCATTGCCGCCCGCCGACATCATGTTCTCCGGCATGTTCAGCGATGCGATCAGAAACCGAGATGTCGCGATCGAGATTGTCAATCCGGACCCTCACCCACTTCAGGAGCGGATCGAAATGCTTGGAGGTTCGAAGGATCACATTTCCTCGATTTCGGGAGAGGATTGTGTCGCTGCGTTCGTCGGTGACTATCGAGACAGAACTTCCCGTGAGTTTGTCTGCTGCCTTCGAGACACGGCGAAGGACGATCCCTTCCTCGACGTGCCGCTTGTGTTGTCGTGGGGCAACCCTGCGCACGCTGATCCGGCCGCCTCGGCAGTCAGTGATCTTCGCGTCAGCACGGATGGCCGCGAACTGGAGCTCGTTGCAGAAAGCAATCCTCCGATCGGAGGGGCGATGGCCGCTCGCTTTGACAAGGACGGGTCTCCACAGACTGATCCGGTTCTCGTCACGCTCCGGTCCCTTACCGAGAACTTCGGCTCCGCTGAGCGGATCAATTCCCTGACCGCCGATGGCACCCGAGTAGCCATTGTTGGAGCTTGGCAAGCGGGAAACAACGTTGGGTACAGCAATAGATGGCAGGTCCTCGTCCCCTCAGGACGACCGCGTGGCTGGGCAACGCAGTTGCCAACTCAGGACTGACTCTTCGCCGAGGCGTACCAGCTCGCGACGTCCTCAGCGGTGTCGGTCCTCATGGGGGTGGCCTACTTCACTTCTTCGGAAATTCGAGATGGCATCTCTCGGGGAACCCTCCACCTTGGCCGGTAGCCCGATGGTGGGCCAACCAGACGTCGCGCTCGTACTGGCATCCAATCGAGCCTGACCCAGAGCTGGTGGCCGGTTTCGACAGAGCAGACTCCGCGGCATGGGACTAACCGAGGTCATCGCTGACGAACGTGACTACCAATCAATCGCGCGCTCATCGGCTCGATATCATGATCTGCCGGGTCCATTGAGCGAGGTCCCGCCACCACGCTCCGGGCCCGGCAACTTTGGTACGCATCGACTTCGGTGGTCGTAACAGTTCGCCATACACGGGAGCGATACACCTTCCTGGCATTCTGGTGGCCATGGCGACGGAGGTAGGCAACAAGCTGGCCGACTGGCAACGTAGGCGAGAACTGAGCGGCAGCCATCGGACGGCGCGTTACCCACGAAGTCAAGGGTGGGAGCTGGTGCAAGATTTCGGCGCGCAGTTCTGGTGGTTGCTGGCATTGATGCCAATCGGCTTCATCCTCGTCTTTGTGCCTTTGGCTCTCAAGACCGATGGCGCTGTCCGAGGTGCTGTACTCGGTGGTGCAGCAGTCTCAGGCCTGTGGTTCGATGTGCTCGTCGCCTTGGTGTGGACAGGTGCGGCAAGCAAGTTCATGGGAGCGAGCGGCGAAGCGTGGACGTCTGAGGTGTTACGTGAACTTCGCCGGGATGGTTGGCGACTGGTCAACAACATCACCCTGACCAACTGGGGGGACATCGACCACGTTCTGGTGGGCCCCGGCGGCGTGCTGGTCGTGGAGAGCAAGTGGAGCGCCAATCGATGGCCCGTAAACGGACATGGTGCCCGCTTCATGGAAGGTCAGAAGAAGACTGCCGCAAGCCAGGTTCAGCGCAATGCCAAGGATGTCGTCGACTGGCTCGGTGTCTCCGGGATCACCATTCCGGTGATGTCGCTGGCTGTCTTCTGGAGCGGGGCTCGTAGGAGCGGCATCGGCTGGGAGTCGTGGCGAAACAAGACCACGATTCTCGTTAACGGTCCAAGCTTGCGCAACTGGACTCAGACTGAGCTTCCGCATGATTGTGTCGACAACGCCACAGTCGATCGCGTGTACTCGATGCTCGGACAGAGAGCCGATGAGCAAGACCAGGCAGACATAGATGCTGGCAAGTCGGTTCCGCCGACGATTCAGGGGATGGCCACAGAGTGGGTCCTGAAACCGATGGCAGGCCTGGTCCTAGCGGTCTACGCCGTCGCTCTCACGAGATTCGCTCACGATTGGCGCATTGCATTCACGGCGGCCGTGGTCGCAACTGCGCTCGGACTCTGGGCTGTCCGGTTCAAGATCGTCCGCGGGATCGCAATTGGCTGGACGATCGCCTCCTTTGGGTTTGTGATGGTCATCGTCGTCCTACTCGTCCGCAGCATCATCGGTTCGCCAGGCTGAACAGATGATGCTCGATCCAGCTACCCTTTGGGCTGACGTATCACGAGTCTGAGGCCGGAACGGATGGGTGTGATTTGCAGATCGCAATGGGTTGGAGTGGCGAACGCAGCGAGGAGTTGGCTATTTCCGTTCTGGATTGGTTGCCGCTTGTTTTCCACTACGTCGATCCGTGGCTGTCAGATGCTAACGCTGACGCGGGCAGGCACTTACACAGACTATGAATCCATTGGGATCGCAAGTTCTGCTAAGTGGGATCCATTGCAATTGGAGAGTAGCTGCGAAGCGATGAGTGGTCGGCATGTTCCTCTCAAATAATGAACTAAATGCGCTCCTGCTCAAGGGTTGGCTCACGATCGATCCTTCGCCGGACTCGCTCTCGATGAGCGAGACATCAATTCAATTGCGGCTTGGGAATCAGGCGTTGGTGTCCGACTCCAAGCCTTCAAACTCTGACTACTCACTGATCGAGATGTCGATTGGAGATGAGCTCCTCATCGAGCCCGGGAAGGTTGCGGTGGTCTCGACGCTCGAATTCGTCTCAATGCCTGCTGACCTCCTTGGACTAGGTGTGGTACCAGCTTCCATCACTCGATTTGGTCTTTTCTCGGGCGACCTGGCTTTTGTCGATCCTGGGTTCGCTGGGCGCCTTTCAGTTTCGCTTCACAATGGCAGCACTTGGACTCAACGGCTTACATGTGGTCAGCGCTTTTTCGACATACGGTTTGCACACGTTACGGCCACTCAATCCTCTCCGACTCGGTATCTGAAGACCTTCGATGATGAACTTCGGGCAGTCAAAGATGCACAGGATCGGCTTCGCCCAGAAGTGCGCACGAACGAGTTCGAAATCCGGATGCTGTACGAAGAGGTCCTGAGCGGACCAGCCTCAGGCGGAGCCTCGCTCGAGAATCTGGTCGTGGCGTTGCTATCCGGAATTGAGGGGCTCGATGTAATCGGCACTCGAGCACGGCTGGCGGCAGAGGAGATCGACGTCCTCGTCAACAACACTTTGGAAGTGGGCTTCTGGCGACTTGCAGGCTCTCCGATCGTTATTGAATGCAAAGACTGGAAGGAGCGTGTAGGGGCACCACAGATCGGTGCCCTTTCGGAGAGGATCGATGCGATTGGTCCGGATGCGAAGACAGGAATTCTCGTATGCCGCAAAGGCGTAACCGGAACCCGGCGGAGCGACGCAGTAGCGAAGATTCGTGAGAAGCGCCAGAAGGGCCAGTACATCGTCGTACTCGATGACAGCGATCTTGAGCGGTGTGTCAATGGCGAGTCCATGGCTAGTGCTGTTGAACGCCGGTATACGGAGTTGCTACTCATCTAGCGCCGAAAGAGATCTGCTTCCCTACCCGATGCGGTTGACGAGACGCCTCCCGCCTGCCCATCGAGTCACCGGCCTCAGTGCGTGTGTGCCTCAGTGCGGATTCGAACCTCCAAGGAGGTCAAGCGGGTGGAGTCCGAGGCGATCAGCGATCCGCTCCAGTGACTTTAGGGTGAGATTTCGCTCCCCTCGTTCCAACGCACCCATGTACGTTCGATGGACTCCGACTTGGTCAGCGAAGTTCTCCTGACTCAGTCCCAGCGACTCCCGATAGGACCGAAGATTCCTCCCCACTTCCTTCTGTGGTTCACCCTCCATGGGTGGCAACGGTTGTCTTATGCTACTTGACGGTCTACAGACTGATAAGTAGCATTCTGGCAAAACACCAGGTGAGAAGCCCGAAAACGAGGCGAAGTTCACGGGTAATGCGAGGAGGACGGACTCCATGGTGAACCGCGTCACAGCCGACCATGCGGACCGGTGAAGTCGCTCGGCCATCGGCGATTAGTTCTCGGCACACTGGTCGCACTGTCCGTAGTGGCATGCGCGTGTGGAGGTTCGTCACCGGCGGCGACTCAGTCGACTACGAGCTCAACCGGCGGCGGGGCTCCAAAGCTGTCGAGTGGGTCCGGACAAAGTGGCTACTCCCCTGTCTCATGTGCGGCGATTCCTACTTCCCTGATCGCTTCGTCCCTCCGACCGCTTCCTGCACAGGACAACGCGGGGTCCTGGGACTTCGTCGGTCAGACTGACTATGACTCACCAGCTCAATTGCAGCCCCTGCGTGCCGGAGGAATAGCCGGTGTACCTTCGAACACCTATCCCATTGCAGCACGGCTTTGCGGATGGGACCAGAACAATGGCGGTCCCCTTGAGGTCTACTTCTTCAAGTGGAACCAGCCGCTAACCGAGGGTGCTTGGGTCGCAGCTTCAAAGAGTCAGGTGTTAAATACGCCCCTGGATTATGAGACTGGCCTAGGTAGCTGGGCCGTCGGTGAGGAGCAGAATCTCACGACTTCGAACTGCGTCCTGATGGTCGGTGAAGGTGACGGTTCGTGGGGGTTTGAGGTCAACACCGGCGGCTACCACACCGCCACTGAGCTCCTACCTATTGCTCAGAAAGTACAAAGTCTTCTCGCGAACGGCACATCGACAGCGTCATCCGCAACTACCTCCACGGCGGTGACATCAGCGTCCGCCTCAGTGTGCAACGTCACTTCGTTGGCCGCGGCTGCCGGTTCCTACGAACAGAAGAATGGCAACCCGGACGGAACGGGGTCGAAGATCAACGCTGTCGTGTGCGCTGCGGGATACGCAGCTGCGTCGTACAGTCCGGGGAACGACCCCAACACTGGTGCGACCATGGCATTCCAGCAGACTGGCAGTGCATGGACGGCTCTCGGCTCAGGCAACATCTTGCCGCCGAATCTCGGCATTCCTCCCGCCATCTACGCCCAACTGAGTCAGGAGCTAGGAGCCAGCCCGACCCCCCAGTCGGCTGCGTTCTAGGGTCTCGCACCGGTTGGAGGAGCACTCGGGACCAAGCGCTCAGCCGGCCCGCTCGATCGCAAAGCGAGGTTCTGACTGATCCGTCACTGACCGGTCACGCGGGAAGGAGGCCGCCGAGCGTGGGTCGAAGGCTGACACTAAGTAAAGTGACGGTGACCATGGCCGACCACGACCAGCAGCTCGTCGCAACTGACCATCCCCCCTCTGGCCGGACA
>PLSY01000342.1 GCA_003164275.1 Acidimicrobiaceae bacterium
CGTGTGGTTCCCGTAGGTGTAGGCCGTTGAACCGGTCGGAGCGGATGCACAGGCGTTGGTGGACGCGCCAGTGGATCGCAATGTCCAGCACACACGTCCCAGGTATCCATAGGCATTGCTCGTCACGCCGGCAGGATCTGACTCGGTCAGAACGTTTCCCGACGGGTCGTAGGTGTAGGTCGTCACACGTCCGCCGGAGAGTGGGGACGTGCTCGAATAGGTTGGCTGGGTCACCTGCCGGACGAGGTCGAACCCCTGATAGTAGGAGTATGCANNAGGATTCGAGCCGAAGGCCCCAGCCGCAGCTCCGTCCGGAGGAACCGTGTAGGTCGGCTCACTGTCGTTGTTGTAGGCGGTCTGCGTAGCTTCGGCGGTGCTCGTCCAATATCCCTTCACGACCTCGGAGACATTGCCCAAGTAGTACATGTAGGCAGTCGAGCCGGTCGGGGCCGGTCCAGCCGGTGTGGTTCCTGTGCACGGGGAACCGTTCCCGACAGTTGCCTCGGCGGTCCAGCACAACATGCCGTTGCTGTAGTACCCGTTGTAGGTGGTATTTCCCACTGGATCCGTCTCAGTGAGCTCGTCGCCATAGGCGTCGTAGGTGTAGTGGGTGGAGCCCGTTGGAGGATTCGAGCACGAAGCGCTTGACGGGACGGAGACCCCCGGCGCGGCGGACCAGCACAGTTCGTGAAGGTTGTTACCGCCGGCGTCGTTGTACATCGAGTTTGTGACGTTCCCATTCGGGTCCGTGTACTGATTCACATCGCCGACGCTGTCGGTAACGATCTTGGCAGTTCCTCCATCCGGAAGCGTCACAGTCTCGGTCGAGTCGGAGTCGACGCCACCTGGATAGAGCCAACTGAAGCTCCAGTTCTGATCCCCCGGACCTTGGAGAATCGCCGATGGACCGAACGAATCGGCCACGATGACGCCTCCTTGGTAGGCGTCCACGTCGTTCTCGCCGTCGGGATAGTTGACGGTGGTTACCTGATTGGCGGTTGGCTGAAGACAGGGGTTCGTGGCGGGTGGCGTGACCGGCACAGCGCAGTTGTTGAACGCATAGGTGTACTGGGTCAGCTCGCCGTCATCTTGCGTGTAGTCGACCATCCCCGTCGAGTACCCGATCGTCTCGTTCCCGTAGGTCTGATACGAAGGCGTGCCGGTCGCATTCCAATCAGGGTTCCCAATGGAGCCAATTTCATGGTTATAGGGAGACGCTGCCGAGGTCGTGTACCCGTATGTCCACTCGCCCAGACCGGTTCCACCGTCCGGCTCGTAGATTGAGGTCAGATCCCCAGAGCCGTCGTAGTTGAACTGGTAGAGGTTATCCAGCATGGGATCGACGGCGTAGATGACATGTCCGCCACTGTTGATCTCGGCCGACATAACACGCCCATCAGTTCCCGATGCGGTGCCCATCGCCTGCTCAAGGAAGCAACTCACGACTCCCGAGCCCGCCGGACAGTCCGTAGTACCCGGAGTCACGTTGTAGGTGAAGTCCTCGGCTCCAGGGTCTGCTCGATCCCCCATGAAGGCGAGTTGCCCGGTCCATGAGTACCCGGCAACGCTGCCGCTCCCCTCATCGACGGCATAGCCCAAGCCTCCGTAGGTGCCCAGTTGGGCATTGAGTCGGGGAGAGGCGCACCACGGCAGATACGAATTCGCTACGGTGTACTTCTGGAAGTCCTGGTAGTCATTGTTCGGGCATCCGTCGGAGGTTGCGGCGTTGAAGCTCACTTCCGATCCATTGGGCTGGTTCACCACGTAGCCGGTGCCATTTGGGGACACCGATGAACTGATCGTTGACTCCCAGCCCCACCCGAAATAGCCGGAAGTTGCGCCGGCTGAGACCTCGCTGATCGAAGCCTCGGAACTGTAACCGAGGGTCAGTTCGAGATCCGAGGCAGCGGCCTTCACGTCGAAGATGGTCTGTGACGTCGAAAAGTCACCCATCAGTGGATCAACGTCGTCGCTGTGCTGAAGACTTTGACCCCCAGCGGCTCCAAGGAGTGCGTTCTCCGTGCAGACTGAGCACGTCTCGTCCGGGCTCCCTCCTCCCCAGAGTTCGCCGGGTGAGTACGAAGTGGCGCCGCCGCCGGTCGTTGCGAGGTTCTTCTGGCCGCCGTGCGATTGGAGTGGCACGATGCCCGTAAGAAGCCCGACCACCAGCAAAAGGGAGAGGACGATCGGCAGCACGACCAAGTGGCCTGGTCCCGCACCTCTCCACCTTCTATTGCCAGACCAGGAAACGCCCAGCCAACGCATGGCTCCTCCATTTCCATGCTCCTGCGACGAGGGATTCCGGAATGGACCGAAGAATGTCTTGCTCTTCATGACTGTGGGACCGCCGTCGTGGACCAGACCGTGCCGTTGGACGTTGCAACCGTCACCGGCTGGCCGCCTTGGCTACCGACGACAACGCAGTTGTTCAGTCCCGAACAGGTGATTCCCGAGATCGACGTCAAGTTGCTCGGCGGAGCCGACTGGGCCCAGGTGCTCCCCCCGTCGGCCGAGCTGGCAAACGCGGCCGTTCCCCCCTTCTGGTTGCTGTCGCCACCGATCAAGCACTGAGTGTTGCTAGTACATGAGATCTGGTCAACCGCCGCCGTGTTCGACGGGAGCGTCTCGGTCTGCCAAGTCGCTCCACCGTCATTGGTCACCACGGCCAGTCCAGGCACCGACGAGTCCTCGATTCCGTAGGAATTCGCGCCGACTGCCACACAGTGCAGCGCAGAAGTACAGGCAACTGAGCGGAGGGCGCCAGATCCCGTGCCGTTCGTGAGCGTTCGCGGTGACCACGTCTGACCGCCGTCGGTCGACACCATGATGGCGCCACCAACAGCGACGCAGAGTTTGGTGGTTGGACAGGCGATTCCGCCGAGCGCCGGCGTTCCTGACGGGAACGAGGGGGTGGTC
>PLSY01000111.1 GCA_003164275.1 Acidimicrobiaceae bacterium
CGATTCGGTGGATCGAGGCTAAGAGCCTCCGCTCTTCCATCCTCGGCGAGGGTGTTTGGCCACCCCGGACGCGCCTGAGCGCTGGCATTGTCCCCGATATAACCGATCAGGTTGTCGTTGCCATCGAGAGCAGCGAGCCGTTCGAACAGTTCGACCGCAACGAGGATCTCTCCCCACTGCACAAATCCACTCGGACTGCTCAGGTAGTCGCTGCCAAAGCTTCGATGGAACTCACCATTGAGATATCTTTGAGTCATCTGCGAGTATCTACCACCCTGAACGAGGGTAAAAACCCTGGTCAGAGCGGTGGTGACGGTGAGCCGGCCTATAGGCGGGAAACTGCAAAGTGCGATTCTGGGGTCACACCGAGTGCCGTGGAACGTCGTGACCTGCATGTTCGCGATCCGGCATTTTGTCATCCCCGCGAACCGCGTGCGATATTGAGTCACGATTGAGTCACGCGAGGCCGAGCGCGAGAATTAGTCAAGGCCTGTGGATGTGAATCTGAGGTCGTCCCTCGATTATTCGATACCCGGCCGCTTAACTGCTTCCTTCGACTGGATCCCATGACTTCCGTCCGTGCCCGTGTTCGAGGCCCGTGTCCGTTAGCCCTCGACTCCGCTTTCCCCGATCTCGCAACTATCGGCAGGCATCGCAGGCATGCGGCAACTGCCTTCGATCATTGCTATCTGACGGAAGTAAGTGGCGGCCAGTTCGATAGCCAACGTCAGAAACGCCATACCAGTACGCCTGTGGGGCTTCGGCTGATGGACCACCGGTTCGGATGCGCACGACAAGGTCCGGGTTGGCGATGAAGGCGCGGCCAAAAGAACAAGGTCGGCCCGTCCGGATGCGATGAGCTTCTAGGCTGCCTCGCTACCGAGCTCGTTGTTTGCGGAGCAGGCGCCCGAGGCCCGTTGTTGCAACTTGGCACCGTGGATCTCATCCGGCCAGTTGCGAGATTCCCGGATGACTCCTTCCATGACATTCGTGTGGGCAAGCCCAACATGGCTCAACTCGTCCAGGTAGGACCCATGGATTACCATCGGATTACTGTCAATCGGCGTTTCACCCGGCATGGTCGTGGCCGGAGAAATACGAATTCCCCTACGGAATTACCTTCCCAGTCTTCTGGTTGACCGCCTTGTTTACGAGTACGTTCACGGCGCCCACACATTGGAACGGGACTACTTGTTTGTATGTGGTTCCGGTCGTTTTGAGCAGCGTTCCGCAACCGGTCGGAATCGTGTTCGCTGCAGGAAAGTATTCATCACCGATTCCTCCCGCCAATGGATCGGTATACGAAAAACCACCTTGTACCGTCTTCTGAAGGGTAACTCCAGTGACCTTAGTTGGGTCATTGCCAACCGCCTTCAATGTTGCTTTCAGCATCTCCTCTAAAATGATTGCCGACCAATAACCCACCGACACACCCGAGGTTAGATACGGCTTCTGACCGGTTGATACTAAATCCTTCATTTCCTGATTAGTTGCAGCCGATTGATTTTCATCCGCCGGAAATTCGTTTTCAAGGTAGACGCCGTTCAGCGCGGCCGCTTCACTCGGCTGGCTCGCTAGCCCGCCAGGGAAGTAAGTGGTTCCGTTAACGATCAGTCCCTTGTAGCCAGCGGATTTCAGTGCTGCGGCCAAGCCGACGGCATCAGCAGCTCCCGCAACTTCGTACACAACATTTGCTCCTGACGAGATCAGCGATTGCGCGTACGGCGCGTAAGTTATAGTTCCCGTGAGCGGAATGGGCGCCGTCTGCAAGACCACCTTGATGTTCGAATATTTGGCTGCTCCGGCGAGAGCTTTATTCGCTGCAATGACTCCCGGTGCATTTTCACCAATAAATGCCATTTTCACCCTACCCGGCGTTGAGGTGTTGCCTGTAGCAGTGAGAATCTGAGTCATCCCCGCCAATCCTTGGACGTCCGGGTTTCCCTGATTGCCGTTTATTCCCAGGCCCCATTTTGGTTCGGCCTCAAAGGCTGCATTGGTTGACCATCCGATGAACGGGACTTTGTTCGAGGCCAGGAAGATCCCAGTCGACGCCCCCGCGATTTGACCCATGAATGGGGCGACCGCCAAAACGTGCTGATTCTGCACTAGGAGACTGTTGAACAATTCTCCCATCAGTGCTCGCGATCTGAGCCTGGATCGACGAGAATTAGAGGGTGCAAGGACGAAGCGAATCCAACCCTGAGCTGCTCGACGCTGCAGCACTGTGTCGCCAGTTGGTCCCCGACGGAAGTGTCGAGGCGTTCCTGACCGATCACCGCCACGACCTCTTCCCCGACGAGATGTTCGAGGACCTGTTCCCCTCCGGTCGCGGTCGCCCTTCGATCCCGGCCGATGTGGTGGCCACGGTGATGGTCCTGCAGGCTCTCGAGGGACTCTCCGACCGCGATGCTGCTCGGGCGCTGCGGGATCGGATCAGCTGGAAGGTGGCCTGCGGTCTAGCCCTTGACGACGAGGGGTTCGACTTCTCGGTACTCACCTATTGGCGCACCCGGCTCCGGAGGTCCGAGCACCCCGAACGGATCTTCGACGCCGTGCGTTCGGTGATCGATGCCACCGGGGTGCTGAAGGGAAAGACGAGAAGGGCTCTCGACTCGACCCTGCTTGATGATGCCGTCGCCACCCAGGACACCGTTACCCAGTTGATCGCCGCTGTCCGCCGGGTGCGCCGACTCGTCCCCGGAGCGAAAGACGTGATGCTTTCCGCCCACGACTACGAGTCGGCTGGCAAACCGCTGATCGCCTGGGACGACCCGGTGGCCAAGGCAGCTCTCGTCGACGGACTGGTCAGGGACGCCCTCCTTCTATTGGCCGAGTTCGAGGATGTGACCGAGGACGCCGAGGTCACCTCGGCACTGGGATTGCTGGCCATTGTGGCTGGCCAAGACGTCGAGCAACAAGAAGACGGCACGTGGCAGATCGTCCGAAAAGTGGCCCCTGACCGGGTCATATCCACTGTCGACCCGGAGGCCCGCCACATGCACAAGTCCCGTTCGGAGTATCGGGACGGCTACAAGGCCCATATCGCCATCGAGCCGGAAACCGGCCTCGTGACCGCCACCGCGCTCACCCCGGCCACTGCCCCCGATGGGCCAACTGGGGTCGTGCTCCTGGGCGGCGAGCGGCCCGGACTTCAGGTTCTGGGCGATGGTGCCTATGGCTCGGGCGAGACGCTCAGTGCCCTGGGCGAGGCCAAGCACCAACGGGCCATCAAGCCCTGGCCATCGAAACCGGCAGTGCCTGGCGGTTTCGAACGGGAGGACTTCGTCGTGGACGAGGATGCACGCACCGTCACCTGCCCCGCCGGACACACGGTCTCCATCACCCGAGGTCGCCATGTCGTGTTCGGAGTTCGTTGCCGCGGATGCCCCCTCCGGGAACGGTGCACCAGATCCAAAGACGGTCGCACGCTCCACCTCCATCCTCACGACGCCGAACTGGTCGAATCCCGTCGTGCGTGGAAAGAGGGAGACTTCGCCGAGGATTACCGGTTCTTCGGATCTGACGGGGGT
>PLSY01000026.1 GCA_003164275.1 Acidimicrobiaceae bacterium
CTCGTCCAGGCGGCCATGTTGAGCGCATCGACCACCAGGGCTGCGGTCATGGAGCGGGCTGCCTTCCAGCCCACCAGCCGGCGGGAGTAGACGTCGATGATGAAGGCGACGCACACGACACCCGACCAGGTCGAGCAGTAGGTGAAATCCGCCACCCACAAGGCATCCGGACGAGGGGCCGTGAAGTTCCGGTTCACGAGGTCCGGGGCCCGGACGTGTTCCGGGTCGGACTTGGTGGTGAAGCGCTTCTTGGCCCGGGTGGCGCCACCAGTATCGGCTACCAAAACCGCTGGAACTCCGACGAGAGCATATCTACGTGTGAGAGTAGGTGCTTGCTTTGCAGCATACCACCCTCGAGCTTGCTCATGGGGTCAAGAGGGCTATGCGCTCCCAGCGCGACTCGTAGGTCCATGCTCATCGGCACAATCGGTTGGAAGGAACCAGGAAGGGATCGTTACCCGCTTTTCGCAGGTGAAGTGGTAGTTCTGCATCGATAGGACATTGAGTTTCACTGCACCAGAAAGTGCCGAGAAACCGATCCACGCACCGGGAGCGCAGGCCTGGCCATGGAATCCCCCACTGAAGAACTGTCAAATATCGCTCGATGCGCTTGACAATGGGTGATAGTGAGTATTAGCTACAGTACAGGAACGGCAAGGGGGATTTGCGCGTCGTTCCGTTTGACACATCAATCGTTCTTCGCCGGCATCGCAGCCGGATACCTGGAGACACACGAAAGGGAGGGGAAGCATGAGGTTGAAACTTCGGAGTGTTGTGCCCGCAGTCATGGTCGTGGCTCTCATCACGGCGGCTTGTTCGAGTTCTAGCGTTTCAGGTGCGTCGACCGGCGGATCCGGCAAGCCCATCACCATTGGCGGCATTGGCGACTTAACGGGCGTTTCCAGCTCGCCGCAGCCCACCCAGGGGCTCCAGGCCTACGCGAAGTACGTCAACTCGCACGGCGGTATCGACGGGCACAAACTGGTCTTCCTCTCGTGCGATGGTGCCGAGGATCCCAACAAATTCGCATCGTGTGCGCACAAATTCTCGGCGAACTCAGCAGTTCTCGCATCGTCAAATTTGGGTGGTGACGAGTTCGCTCAGTCCGATCCGATCCTGGCCGCGGCCGGGATCGGAGTCATCAACTCGGACCCGGTCACTACGAGCGAGTTCGCCACGCCAAATGGAGTGGCTGCCACCGGGGGAGTGCCCACATCGCTGGGAGCTCTGGTGAAGTACTTCGCCACGGTGAAGCACTACAAGTCGATCGCCTTCACAGGCCCTGACGGGATCGGGGCACAGATCCAGGGGATTGTTCAGCTCTTTGCCACTCCTTACAAGATGACGGTGACCCCCTACCTTTTCCCGGAGACGACGACCGACTACACCGCCACAGCCACGGCGTTGGCGGCATCGAAGGCAGACGTGATCATCGGAGCAAGTGGCGTCTCTGCAGTGGGGCCGATCTTGTCAGCTCTGAAGGAGGCGGCAAATACCATCCCGGTGGCCTTCTTCGACACATCCATCACTCCTGCCGCGATCACCGAGGCCGGGTCTGCGTCCAACGGCCTCTACACGACCGACGCGTTCCCCACGATGGCTACCGCCCATGGCCAGGACAAGACGGCCTTGGCCGACTATGCCGCAGGTATGAAGGCGGTGGGGCAACCTCAGGGGACTGGGTCCCTTCAGGGCTGGGCCGTCGGCCTGATGCTGACAACGATCGTCAAGTCACTTGGCGTCTCGCATGCAACCCGTGCTGCGATTCTCAATGTCATGGAGCACGGATCGATCAACAATGCGCCGCTCTTCCCGGCCACCATGTCGAAAAAGACTACGGCTCCCGCAAACGCGGCGTTCTCGTCTCTCATCAATCCGAATGAGTTCATCGGGCAGTTCAAGAACGGCAAGTTCGTGATCCTGCCTGGTGTTGGCCGGGTCAACCCCTACGCCGCCTAACAACGGAGCAGATGCGCTCTCGAATGGCACGGGGGATCCGCTCATCTCAAGGGGTGAGCGGTTCCCTCATGCTTGCTTCAGAGATGTGATCGTTGGTGTGAGGAAGAGATCGGATGGGTAGCCGGTGCATTTAGATATCCAGATTGCGATCGCGGGAGCCGCATCCGGAGCGCTGTTCGCCCTTGTCGCTACTGGACTGATGATCCAGTTCCGCAGTTCGGGGATCCTGAATCTCGGCCTCGGAGCGGTTGCCACGGTGTCCTCCTATCTGTTCCTCTACGCCTCAGGTTCGTGGGGCTGGTCGATGCCGGTCTCGATCGTGGTGAGCATCCTTGTCGGAATGGGAATCTGTGGTCTGTTCCAGTTCCTCGTTGTCCGGCCACTTCGCAACTCACCGACGGTAGCGAAGATCGCCGCGACCATAGGTCTGATGCTGACGCTCACGGCGGTCGTCGTGCTCTGGTTCGGTCCGCTGACGCCTCCCAGTGCCACGCTCTTCGGCGAGGATCCGGAGAGTCTGCATTTCGGGCATCCCGCCTTCATCGTCGCCTCGAACCGGATCTGGTTTGTCATTATCACGGTGGTAATCACCGTCGCACTGTGGGCGATCTATCGATTCACCCGATTCGGAAGGGCCACACGCGCCGCTGCGGACAATCAGCGTGCCGCCGAGGGACTCGGCTACTCCGC
>PLSY01000434.1 GCA_003164275.1 Acidimicrobiaceae bacterium
TCGCGAGTTTCGTTGATCGCCCACACCGCTGTTGAATGGTGATGATCGGTTCCCACCTACCTACGGTCTGCTTGCCGTCGTGGAGGCGCAAGCCAGCGATGGTCGGTGAGTACAACCACCTCGTCAAGGTGCGAACGCACCATGGATTCCCCTCTGTGGTCAACATGCCTGCGTCGTTGAGCATATTGACGGCTGCCGGGGCGTTGGAGCCGTGCAGAAGGAGGCTTGCTGCTCTACGACCGAGCGCAGCTTCCTCGGGAACCAGCCTCTTGAAACCACGTTCGTATCCGAAGCATCGCCTGCCTCCAATGGGGGGGTCGCCTCGTGCTGCCTCCTGCGCCCTGACGGCCTTGACACGCTTGCCTATCGACTCCGCTTCGTTCTCGGCCATCGCCACCATCAGACCGAAGATGGCCTGACCCATGCCCGTAGAGGTATCGACCTGATCTTCGACGCACATCAGGATTGCTCCCACCTGTTGCAAGTCGGCGGCAATAAGGAATGCCGTTGTGACTCGGCGGGCTAAGCGGTCGAGCTTCCAGACACAGACGGCATCGAATGCACGGCTACGGAGACCCTCCCTCATCCGCTCGAACTGAGGTCGCTCCTTCTTGCGGTTGTAGGCACTGGCATTGCGGTCCACGAACTCACGAACGACTTCGTGCCCACGGTTCTCCACGTACTGCCTGCACGACTCAAGTTGCCGGTCAATCGTGCGGGCATCCCCATCCCTGTCGAGTGACACCCTGGCATAGACGGCAACTCGCACAAGGTTCACCGTAACGCTGACGCCTAATCTGGCACTAGACGTACGGTATGCGTCCCACCATTACCGAGCGCCTAGTCGGCTCGTGCTGGGTAGTACATCAAGTGAGCGCCATGGTGGTTGGCCGACTGTCGAAACTTCGTGACGCCACCGTTCACCGTGATCTTGCCCTTCACCTGGTAGCCCCGCACGTCCACGATGGCGATGTCACCGGAAAGCGTGTACGACCTCCACTGCCCGTCAGGGCAGAGTGCGAGCCTCTTCGTCACCACGATGACTCCACTATCAACCCGCTCCGCTCGAAGCACTCGTCATAGAAGTCGCCCACTCCTTGCACCTGGTGCGCCAGCCGCCAGAGCGCCGCTGACCACTTAGAAACCCGGCCATCTTCAGCCCTCGGGAGCCATACGCCGCCGTCCTGCCCGTCGCCCCAGTCGTCGGCAACTTGTTCGCCGTCGTGGTCCACCACGAGATGTCCCACTGCGCCGCCACCAGCGGATGGCAGGACAGTCACCCGAAGGCAGATCGTCGGGAGTGTGTGATGCCGAGCTTCAAGCCATCGAGTGCTCGGCAGCTTGAACCAATCGCCTGGGACGCTCATCACGACTCGTTCAAGCGGGAGGATGTCCGACATCACGAACATGATGCTCATCGCCCTCACTGCAAAGGCCTCGTCGGTCTCGTCTTCCCGCCGTCGAACGAAGACCTTGCTCCGGCCCTCGGCATCATCGAAGCGGCCATCTACGTCTGGCATAACTTCCTCCTCATCGATCTTGGCATTACCACCGATGCCCTAGGGCCGGTTGGTTGGAGGTCAGCGGGCCAAGTCCCTCGCTCCTATCGTGATGACAAGATCCATCGTACCCGACGAGAGACTCGATTGGCCGGGCCGAATCGATTTCAGAGGAGCGGCTTCGAGTCAGTTGGACAGGAGTCGCTGCTTGGCTGCCTCGAACTGCCCTTCGGTCAGCGCTCCTGAGTCCCGATGCTCGATGAGTCGGTTCAATGCTGAAACAACATCCTGGTCCGGGGCGATGCTCGACTGAGCCAGACGAGAGCGATCATTGGCAGCTTGATTCGCTATCACCCGATCCGACAGTGTCCGAAGCGTGTTCCTGACCGGAAGAACGTCATAGTTGTCGAGTCGAAGGTCGACCCAACCCCCGTCCGCCACGATGCCAATCGTTGCCCACTTGCTCTTCTTCTTCGTCAGCCCATTGAGCGCTGTTGCTATCAACATTCCTTCGGCGGCGCCCTGGACACCAAATCCGCCGCCGAAGAAACCTCCCCCTGTCGTCATGGATTGACCGCTCACTCGGACATCAGCGAGCGTGTCGAGTGGCACGGTTGATGCTGCGCCAGGGACTCCCAGTGCAATACGGTCGTCGTAGACGTACAGGTATCCGCTGCTTCCAATAGTTGGTGCCCAACCGGCGCCATCCAATACAACGAATGGGCCGAGTGCAGCTTCGGGAGAGTCGGCACGTCCCTCCGTTGTAAGCACCGGCGCAGGCTTGCTGGGCGACTTGTGCCGGACGATGTACCAAATGAGAGGTACGAACATCAGCAGGACGAGTAGGACCAGGAAGAACATCAGCTGTCCTTCCTCCGACTTGGGATGACAGGACCATCTGTCCAGTGAATCAGACGTACCAAGTCCATCGCCGCCTACCTCCCGATTTCATATCGCCTTTTGGCGGTCAGTATCGCTATCGACAGATACTCCATCGAACTGAAGGCAGCCATTGGCCGGCGAGGCTCAAACAGAATGCCCGTTTCGAGGTGATCACGACTATCTCGACGATCTTCCGAACGCTTCAAAGGTGACCTTGGCGCTCTTGGACGTGGCAAGGTCAGCTGCCACGACAAGGACGTGACCGAAAAGATCCGCTTCGGATGGGGTTGCAGCGAATCCGGTGGTTGCGTCGTCTCGCAATGCTGAGTTGGAGATAATCTCAACGCCCACCGGTACGAGGCAAGCGCCGACCCATCGGTTGACCGTAGGAGGTCGATGGGAACGGTCGCCCCAGCGGGACGGGGCATCCGGTTGGCGGTTCGCTCGGTGTACGCACCGCTTCGGGTTGCGGGGAAGGCTGGGGCGAGGTGAGCACCGGCTGCTGGGGGCGCATTGCCTTCAGATCTCGCTCGAAGTCCTCGTGGTACTGACGGATGCCTCGATGACGGGAAGGACGGATTCGGCCCCCCGCTTCGGGACGCACTCGCCCCATGGCTATCTGCGCAACTTGCCTCTTCGTCAAGCCGAACTGGGCACCGATCTGCTCCTCGTCGCTACCGAGAGCATCAAGTAGGCGGATGTGCTGGATGTCACTGGCGGGCAGCCTCCCAACCAGTCCCCTGGTGGCCCTCTGCGGCTTCGGCTTCCACCGCCCAGTCGGCTTCGCCCACCAGTGAGAAGTCCTGCAACAGAGACGATCGCCACAGAGGTTACGGAGATACTTCGGAAGCTCGCCCGTGCACAGCCAGAAGGAGATCCTGTGAGCGAGCACGTAGCGGTTGTCTCCACCGTCCTTGGCCCGCCACAGGTACCTTCCCGCACCGCTGCTGTGGCGAGGTCCGAGCCACGGCCAGCATCCATCGCCGGACTGGTCGACCTGACGGTAGAAGCGTGAGCGGAAGTTCTCCAACTCGTACCTGGGTAGGGACACTTCGAGGCGCTTCACGACTTCAGGCCTCTGCAACTCTTTGACCCGATGGACAATTCCTTGCGCACGTCCGGCTCTGCACTGAGTTGGTCCATCATCGGCACTCCTTCTGGTGACGCTTGCCACTCCTTAGGTGGATTGAGGGGTCCGAGCACAGGGAACACAGCCCTGGCGGGTGTTGCGGGTGTTGCGGGTGCTGCTGCAGCTCGATCCGCATCGGTGCGTGCGGGTGACTGTTGACGCCCGACGTCCTGGCTGAGGCAGACAACCGAGCAGCGGCAAACCCGATCAACAAGTTGGACCTGGCGGTGGGAACCCCCGCAACCTACGCAACCCCCGCAGGTGCGATCTCGCTCGGCTCTTCTCTGGGACACATACATGCCGCCGCTCAGACCAATCCCGATCAATCCAGCCCGATTGGACCCTGTCGACCTCTGAAATCTCCTCCGAAGAAGTGTGATGACGGAAGAGTGGCAACAGGAAGTTCCAGCTCAGAAGCGTTTATCGCCATTGATCCACTTTCTTCCGTTCTTGACCCTGTCCAACTCCGTTCGACTCCATCTAAGAGGTGAAGACAGAGGTCCTGTCTCCTTGGAGGTTCAACGGCATGCCAGAGCAACTACCTATCCCGGACGGTGAACCTGTTCTCTACAACAAGCGAGAGGCAGCGAACTACCTGCGCACGACCGAGCGGCACGTCGAACGGCTCGTGGAGCAGAGTGCGCTCGGTCACTGCCGAGTCGGTCGCTTCTTGAGGTTCACCGAGGCCGACCTCCAGAACTACCTCCACCGGACCCACGTCGAACCTAAGGGGGTCAAGTGATGCAGCCGAACTTCATCGATCTGTACGACGAAGGCTGGTCGCTCATCCCGGTGAGCACCACCAAGCGTCCAATGATTCCATCGTGGATGCCATACCAACACGAACGAGCCGATCTCGAACAGGTTGAGCGATGGTCACGTGAACTCAAGCCAGCTATCTGGGCCGGCGTGACTGGAGAGGTGAGTCGACGGTTCACGCTGGACTTCGACGGCCACCCCGGAAGAGTGACGCTTCAAAGGCTCGGCTGGGACCCTCACCGGTCGACGCCAAGTGGTGGATACCACGTCGACTTCGCCTGGTCAGGTTCGACGGTTCAGACATTGAACAGCAAGACGAAGAAGACACTGTGGGAGTCCTATCCGGGGATCGACAGTCGGGGCAGCGGTGGCTACATCAACACACTCGGCGGGACTGGAACTGGTCGGTACAGGTGGTTGACAGAAGACCGCACGCCTTACGATGCAGCGCTCGTTCCGAAGGATCTCATGGATCTGATCTCCGGGAACGACCTGTCACTGGTGAAGTCGAACAGGTCGTCCGTTCCATCAGACGTGAGCATCACCACGCCTTCGTTGCCAGTGAACACGGACACCGTCGCAAGACTTGTCCAAGGAGCGCTGGAAGGATCGGTCCTGGGCCGTAACAACGCTGGGTTCGTTCTCGCCTGTCAACTCAGAGACGCCGGCATGTCCCGTGGAGATGCCGAGGCCGTCATGCGGCTCTACTGCGATCGTGTACCTCAGACGAATCCAGTCGGCATTGAAGCCCCTTACGAGTGGAGTGAAGCACTAGCCAGTCTCAGCTCGGCCTTCAGTCAGGAGCCCCGCCACTCTGAATGTTCAGACATTCGCCCCGAGATCGTCGTCAACGGCCGGCAACTCAGTGACATTTCTGACGAGTCCTTGACTGTATTGGCGGAGACGAACGATCCGGCGACCATCTTCTGTCGAGGCGGCGAGAAGGTGACGGTCCAAACGGACGAGAACGGTCGCACTCGCATCGAGGTCATAGCATCCGACCTCCTTCGGCACCGTCTGTCGCAGCGAGCGACGTGGGTGAAGATCGAGGTTGTCGGTGAGGACGACGATGGCCGACCCGTGGTGGAGAAGAAGAATGCGTACCCGCCCGTTGTAGTGATGAAGGATCTCCTGGCGAGGGATTGGGATGCGGTCCCCTCCCTCGTCGGCCTTTCAGAGATCCCCGTTCTCCGGTCAGACGGTTCGATGCTCGCTACCAATGGCTACGACGGTGCATCTCGGATCTGGATGGACCTTCCCGAGGACCTCGTCATACCGATCGTCGCCGAGAGGCCGACTGATGAAGACGTCCATCGAGCGATCCAGCTGTTGGAAGAGGCGATCAGCGAGTTCCCGTTCGAGGATCAGGCATCACGGGCCAACGCTCTCGGGTTGATCCTCTCGACAGTGTTCAGAGCTTCCATCCCCGGCCTCATCCCCATGGCGGTGATCGACGCACCAGTCGCCGGCACCGGAAAGACTTTTCTGGTCTCCTTGGCCTCAGTGATCGCCACCGGTCGGCCGGCACCCCTGAGTGCCGCCCCCAATGGCAACGACGAAGAGCTTCGGAAGCGCCTCACGGCGGCCCTCATGACTGATGAGCCGATGATTGTCTTCGATAATCTCGACCGGCAACTGAAGTCGCCCGTCCTCGCTCAGGCGATCACCAGCGAGACGTGGACGGACCGCATCCTTGGTGCGTCGAAGAACGTCGACCTCAGGCAACACGCAGTTTGGGCAGCGACTGGCAACAACGTGGAGATCAGTGGCGACCTTCCTCGTCGCTGCTATGTGATCCGGCTCGACCCGAAGCTCGCCCAGCCTGCTCAGCGAGCGTTCGAGCGTCCTGATCTCATGGGTTGGGCCCGAGAGCGCCGTGGCGATCTCCTAGGGGCGTGCTTCACCCTCGCCAGACATTGGTACGTGAACGGCAAGCCAGAGCCCGACGGCAACCCGTGGGTGACCTTCGACGACTGGCGTCAGTTCATCGGAGGTGTCCTCCGAGCTGCCGGGGTCGGCGGGTTCCTTTCCAACCTTGATGAACTTCAACAGGGTGGGGATCCCGACATGGTCGCTTGGAGCCGGCTGATGGAGTTCTGGAACGAACAACATGGCAGCCAGGCAGTATCCACCAAAACGTTGTCGCAGAGCTTGGCGGCATACGGCCAAGGGGAGGAGCTACCTCGCAGTCTTGCTGAGTCGCTCGACCGTGCCAGTGGAGATCTCTCACGGGTCACACGTCTGAGCAAAGCACTGTCGAGTCGGAAGGGCCGTTACTTCAGCGACGACGGCCTCCGTATCGAACGGGTCGGAACGGATGCCCACGAGAAGGTCGCTCTCTGGAGGATCACGTCAAACGGCACTGCCCCTGCGGGTCCGGGCGGGGGGTGCCCCGATGCCTAGCCGACGCTGTGAGATCAATGACGAGACATGTTCGCAGGGAGAGTTCCACGCCCGTGGATGGTGTCGGCGCCACTACGACATGTGGTACCGGCACGGCGATCCCAGATGGACCCCTGACCTGCCGAAGGTCTGTTCGTGGGTCAACTGTGAGGACTGGGCCGGCCGCAGCGGCCTCTGTCGTCTCCACTCCGAACGACGAAAGAGAGGCACCGATATGGACCGCCCACGCAGGGGCGACCACCTCGGTCTTCTGTTGGCAAGGACCGATCGTAGCGGCCCGGTACCTCATCAAGACTCGTTGGGCGCCGGCACCGGAAGGTGCTGGCTGTTCACAGGCAAGACGAACAAGGTGAATGGTTACGGTCGGATCGGCCTTGGTGGTCAACCCGAGTACGTACATCGAGCTTCTTACAGGCTCCATGGCGGGACTCTGGTGGAAGGCATGACCATCGACCATCGCTGTCACAATGGCGACCCCGACTGTCCTAGCGACGCTTCCTGCCTTCATAGGCGATGCGTGAACCCCGATCATCTGGAACAGGTGCCGATCGGGGAGAACGCCCTCAGGGGCAACGGATGCTTCGCTCAGAATGCCCGAAAGACTCACTGTTCGAACGGCCACGAGTTCTCGGCAGAGAACACCGCCATGACGAAGAAGGGCCGCAGGTGCCGAGCCTGTAGGCGAGCGGACCGTCGTCGAGGAGCGGGCAAGGCGCCGGCATACGTAGACAAGGGTCTGGCCTCCGCCGCAGCATCCGGATCCATTTTGGAGAACCCGGGGCTCGCCCTGCAGGGCATCGTGCTACCGCAGTTGGTCGAAGCGGAGGCGTTGTCATGAGCAACGGAGGAGGCCGCATGAACATCCTGCCGAAGGATCACCCGCTAGCGACCGTCTTCGCCGTGGGAGCCAACGCCGAACCGGAGACGATCCGACTCGCTCAAGAGGTCGTCGGCCTCATCCTTGGTGAGACCATCATCGTCAAGCTGACGGACCCTCACCGGGGCACACCGCCTCGGTACCACGGCAGGACCGGACAGGTCAGGACCATCAACCCGGCTGACATCGAAGTAGGTATCGATATGGCAGGGACCATGGCTTGGTTTCGCCCTGACGAAGTGTCGGCTCTCTGATGCCTCATACATACGTTATGAGGGGGGCCCAAGCCCCGCAGTGCACCCACGAGGTGAGAAGTACCTTGGAAACAAAAATTGCGATGGCTAGGACGTCATCATGACTCTCATCATCATGGACTTGAACGACCCACCTGATGACGACAAAGCGGTCAGTCTTCAGTGTCGGAGACTTTTCGTCAGTCCGCAGGAGGCCGCCGACCTCATGGGTTCATCCCGAGGATATGTGTACTCGCTACTCAACAAGGGGCATCTGAAGAGTCTCAAGCTCGAAGGACGGCGGATGATCCCAACCACGGAGATCGACCGTCTCACCCAACTGGCAGAGTTCGAGCATGACCAACAACCGGAATAGCCACACGGGCCGGGCCGATACTCGGAAGGCTGGAAACGGCGAGGGCACTTGGTTCCGTCTTCCGAACGGCAACATCCGTGTGGAGATCACAGTACGAGATGCCAAGGGCAAGGCGATGCGGAAGACGAAGAACGTCAAGGGCGGCTCAGGTGAGATGGGCCGCAAGAGGCAGGCTCTCAAGGAACTTCAGGACACCTACCCTGGCGGCAAGATCACAGAACCTGGTCAAACGGTGGCTGAGTGTCTGGACGAGTGGAGTACGCACTACCTGTCAGGTGTGGCGGGATCAACGGCTGAGAACTACCAGAGCATGATCGACCGACATATCCGCCCAGCCGTTGGGTCAAAGCTGCTCTCGCAGTTGACGACATCCGACGTAAACACCTTCTTGATCGGCATGGCGTCGGCCCATCGTGGCAAGGATGGTGAGGGCAGCGAAAAGGTTGGCTACGCAAAGTCCACGATCAAGCTGGCGAAGAAGGTCTTGGGTATGGGTCTTCAGCACGCAAAGTCCGTTGGCCTTGTGCCAGAAAACGTCGCTCGTGAGGCCAAGATCCCTGAGGCGTCGGAGCGCAAGACCCGTGCTTTCACGAAGGGCGAAGTCGAATCCATCCGGAAGGCGGCGCACGATGACCGGTTGGAGGCGGCTTGGCTGATTCAACTCGGCCTCGGACTCCGTCCCGGTGAACTACTAGCACTTGCGTGGGAAGATGTTGTTGGAAGTGACTTGCACGTCCGTCACAGCCAGCGCCGCGAAGGGGGAAAGCTACTTCCAAGAGACGTGATGAAGACGGAAGCCTCGCTGCGTGTATTGGAGATGCCTCGTGTCATCAGGGTGGCACTCGAAGACCGCCGAGCTGGCCAAGATTTGGAAGAAGCGGCTTCTGTGGAGGTCTGGGAGAACCCGCTGGGCTTGATCTTCACAACAGAGCGTGGTCAGCCAATGCGAGAAGAGACCTACCGGCGACAGTTTCTCGCACTTCTACGGCGAGCCGGTGTCGATCCGAAGGATGTCACGCCCCACACCTTCCGACATACGGCCACCTCCCACTTGGTCGACGCCGGTGTTCCGCTAGGGACCATCAGCGACCTACTCGGCCACGTGGATCTGACGATGCTCGTGAAGAACTACAGGCACAGCACTTCATCAAGGGTGACCGGGCACGTGGCTGCATTGGACGGCGTGCTCGCTGCGAACAGCAGTGAGGCCCAGAGCGAACAACGAGTAGCTACCGAAGTAGCAACGCATCATTGAGCACGGGTGACGACATAGGACACCGATGACAAAGAATGGGTCCTGAGCAGGTCATATACGAACACCATTGACGACAGTGGCCAATCGGCGACGGACTGCCAGTCAAGCGCTCTACCA
>PLSY01000046.1 GCA_003164275.1 Acidimicrobiaceae bacterium
GTGGATAGGTGACCCGTTCCCGGTGATAGGGGACAGTGTGTGGCCCCAACGTGGACAGCCCTGAGATGATGGGAGGGTGGAGAATCAGCAAGGCCCCATTCTGAGTTCCGACAGGCAATGGGCATGGGATGGCGTCCGATGGGTGCCCACGGTCAGCGGAGACGGGCTGTGGATCTGGAATGGGCTCCAATGGGTACCGAGACAGCCCAAGTATTGGCGCTTGGACGGTGGTCAGTATGTTCGCAGGCAACCGCCAATCGAAAGATTGCGGAATCTCCCGACATGGCTCAAGTGGAGCTTTGCGGTGTGGCTGCCTTTGCTCGTCACGTGGATTCCAAGCGCCATGACTGTGGCCAGCCATCACGATTCCCGGGATCGCGTAGTGACCGTCGCTGTATCCCTTGGGGGGACTTGCCGTTTTGGCGACTCTCGGATTCGCCGGATCGCTCGGATACCGCCGCGCCTGGGGCTACCTTGCCTGGTCGATGCTTGTGGGCATCAGCGTCATCGGCTTGTTCGTATTCTTTGCATTTGCGGGGTCCCAGCCGGCCAACGCTCCCGATGATCCGGGATTGGGACTGGGTGCAATGCTCGTGACGGCTGCACTCCTCCCGGTCCTCGCCCTCCTCCTTTGGCTTGGTGGTGCGCTCGGGCGTCTGATCAGTTTCATGCGCAAGTAGAAGAGATTTTCCGACTCGGGGTGTCATCGATGCATCGGAGTGCGGCACTCTTCCGGTGATCGGGGGCACCCTCACTCGGACCAGAAGGGGGGATCTTCTGATGTCCTCAGGGGTAGGCTGTGGACCATGGTCCTAGTCGTGGTATTAGCGATTGTCGGAGGCGCAAGCTTCTTTGCGGCGCGCACGATTGAGCATGCCATTGGCCACAGGCAGTTCGTTGCAAACGCCCCCGGTGCCTCGTTGCGATCGAAATGGACGCCAACGAGCATTCTGCTGACGGCACTACTGACTATGGCTATCTTCGTTCCACTGCTATTCGTTACGTACGAAGTGCTCGCATTGGTGGAACACGCCCTCGGGCAGTAACTGGACTCCGAAGCCTGCCTTCAAAGTGCCGGAGTGCGACACTGTCCCGGTGATCAGGGATAGTCCAGCCCGGCTGCGTCGAGTTGGGCGGCGGGGTTCCAGTCTTCGGGAGGTTCCGTCACCGACGAACGCCAAGGCATACCTGCGGAAACCCACTTGCCCCGAAGCCCACGGTGAATGCGACGGAGTTCATCGGGCCAGCCCTCGCCACCAGTGTCGGTGTAGCCGAACTGAGTACCGCAGCAAGGGCAGATCCCAAACATTGCTAGCGACTTATACGAATAGGCCGGTTCCGTCCATGGCACGCTCGTCAGCAGGTATCCGCAAACTGGGCAGGGCCAAGGTCCCTCGGGCACTCCGTGATCTTCTCATTTGGGAATCGGGCTTGGAGGCCCCGCCATCGAAGTGCCGGAACATGACACCGAGACCCGGTGTTGTGGGACACCCCCTCCGAAACGGGACGCCGAACCGTGTCACGATCGTCAGATGGCTGACGAGGTCCTGATATCCGCCTACTGGCGCCACTACGAACTCGCCGGAAGTCCTGACAGAGCCGAGCGCCTTACGGTCGACGATGGGTTCTGGGCATGGGAGCAGGTTCACCAGTCTGTCCTAGACGGTCGGGCTGGAATCGTCGACCTTCTTGTCGAGCTATCTGATGCTGCACCGAACGATCGGGGTTTGGCATACCTCGGTGCAGGGCCCATCGAGAACCTCCTCGTGGCACATGGTTCAGAGGTAGTCGACGAGATCGAGGAGCGCTGTCGTTCGAATGAGCGATTCCGAATAGCTGTTCGATGTGCCTGGTTCGACGAACTCCCCTCTGTCGCCCGCCTCAGGAAGTTCGGCCCACCGCTGTAGCGGTTTCGGGCCCACGGCATCTCAGCTACCCGGTGATCGGGGGCAGGCACGTGATGCCAAGGAATCACTTCGTGCCAGGCTGTTGAGGTGGCCTTTTCGAATCCAAGTGACAGCCGGCTCGCCACGGGCATCCGTGTGTCTCGCAGGACCATGATCCAGGATGTCGTGGTTGAATACGACGTCACGATCGACGGCGATTCGGTAGGTCGGCTCCGGCATCTCCGGAGTCACACGTTCGCAGTTGCTCCCGGACAGCACACTGTCCAGCTACGCAGTCGATCATCTTCCAGTGAATGTTTGTCGTTGGCCGTAGAGCCAGGTCAGATCAGAACCCTCCGGACATGGTCTCGCCTTCGACGGCTTCCGCTCACTTGGAAAGGAGCCTTGACGGGGATCATCAATCCCTTTGGAAGCGGGACGCTCGGCTTCGAATTTGATCCCTGGGGTCTCTGGGGCAGTCCGAAACCTTGGATTGTGATGTCGGAAAGTGCGCCGCAGTCGGGGCCCAAGCGATTCGACGGATCGGATTATGAGGCAACGTGACCCGCTCCCGGCGTTGTGGGATACCTCAGTCAGCTTCCGGTCACACCGCCCTGCAACGGACCAACCAGGAAAGAATCTCCGCACAGTTTGGGGTATCCCGCACTGATCGGAGTGGCGATCTGAACCTCCGAAGTTTCGTTGGGAGGGATGAGATGGAGCGCACCAACGGTCGTCGAGCACTCGGTTCCGCCCGTGGCTTCCACCACATCAGGTAGGCCAACTACGAAGTGAACAGATGCACCCGTTGCGACAGTCAGCGTGGGTGGCGAAGACATGCCCATCGAATCACGTGATTCGTTCGCAGCGATCAGATCACCGGCTGGGCTATATGCAGAAACTCCGACGTAGCCTCCCGTGACGCAGCTTGTCGGCGACGAGTTCAGCAGGTTCACCCCGTAGTAGAGATGCCCCGAAGCACCGTTACCCATGCCAAGCCAGGAAGGCTGCAGCTGGCTGGCCATGCACTGATCGCTGGTTGGCGTGATGGCGACGGTCGAGGTGGTCGTCGGTGCGCTTAACGGAGCGGTGGTGGTCGAGCCGGCCGCCGTCGTCGGAGGCGAACTCGTCTTCGGCGTCGTCGTGGCTACGGAAGAGCCGCATCCGAGTGTCACGATTCCGGCCACAGGAATCAGAGCGGCTGCGGCAAAACGCTTCACAATGGGCATGTACACCTCCAGAACTTGCGAACGCAGGCATTGCGTAGCCGGGGTCTGGGGCGACGTCCCGTAGGTGCAGCATCGCTCGCACCATCCGACACGCTCCGGGAACTTCATCCGTGTCTGCTTCTGACCGTACACCCGGTCAGCCGAGCGACTCACTCAGCGGTATAGGTATCACCGATGTGCCGGTCAGTGGCAGGCATACCCGGTGATCGGGGACAGCCCTGAGACACCG
>PLSY01000302.1 GCA_003164275.1 Acidimicrobiaceae bacterium
CTTAAGCTGAAGCCGAGCACCACATTGGGTGCCAAGGAGGTGGGGCAATGGTCGATTTTCCGATATTCGACGCCGACAACCACTACTACGAGGCCCTGGATGCCTTTACCCGGCACCTCGACCCGAAGATGCAGAAACGGGCCATACAATGGGCCACAATTGGCGGAAAGCAGCGTCTTCTCGTCGGCGGCAAAGTCAACCGGTTCATTCCGAACCCCACCTTCGACCCGGTGTCCAAGCCAGGTGCATTGGCCGACTACTTCCGGGGGAAGGCAGGCGTAACTGACATTCGAGCCGCTTTTGGTGAACTCGAACCGATCGCCGAGCACCCCGAATACCGCAATCGGGATGCCCGTCTTGCCCTGATGGACAAGCAGGGATTGGAAGCGTCAATCCTGTTGCCTACCCTCGGGGTCGGGATGGAGACGGCGCTTGAGCACGACCCCGAAGCATTCATGGCCGCCTTCACAGCATTTAATGCGTGGCTCGACGAAGACTGGGGCTTCAACTATCAAGACAGGATCTACGGAGCTCCCTACCTCAGTCTGATGGATGTCGATTGGGCTGTCTCTGAGCTCGAGAAAGCCATCGACAAGAATGCGGGGGTCGTCTTGATGCGGCCGGGCTCCGTGGTCTCCACCGGCGGGCGGCGCACGCCAGGCGATCCTGCCCACGACGAGTTCTGGGCCCGCATGAACGAGTCGGGAATCACCCTCGTCATTCACGGCGGCGATTCCAGCTACGCGCCCTACGAACACCTCTGGGGCCTAACAGGTGAGACTGAGGCATTCCGAAACAACGCACTCCGCCGCCTGCTCTCAGCGAGTCCGATCCACGACATGATGGCCTCACTCATGTCGGACCGTCTCTTCGAGCGCTTTCCGAATCTTCGGGTTGCCACCATCGAGACCGGTTCGGGGTGGGTGAGCCCTCTGCTGAAGAAGCTCCGCTCTGTCTCCGTCCAGCTTCCCGGAGAGTTCGGTAGCGATCCCTATGAACTGTTCCTCGAGCACGTTTGGGTCTCGCCGTTCTTCGAGGACGACGTGCTCGCACTCATAGATCTCGTTGGCCCGAGGAGAGTCGTCTTTGGATCGGACTACCCCCACGCCGAAGGATTGGCTGAGCCGGCCGCGTTCGAAAAGGAGATCCAGGGACTCGATGCGAGTGACGTAAAGCTCATCATGCACGACAACGCGCGAGAGCTCGTGACGCGCCAGGTGAGCTGACTCTGTCGCCGAATCCGAAGGAGCGTTCCGACGAGCAAACAGCATTTGACGGCTTCGTGCCCGGCGGAGCTTCGGATCCTGGCGCTGAACTGAAGCTCAGCTGCACGAGGGCGGGGGTCCGGAGGATCCCCAACGGCGGCTCAAGGCTTTAGCTTCCGCCGGACCTCAAGGTTCAGCTGCACTGTTACGAGACCCGAACGACAATGAACGGGATTGCCCCCCGGTTACTCGTCGACGTCCGGTGACCGTCAGAGCGCTCCGGAGAGTTGCCTGGCTTTGGGGCACAGCTCTGCGCCACGCAACACCAAGTTGGAGGGGGGGCGGATACCTTCTCTCGCACCCCCCTTACGGTGCCGTCGGCACGGCTGCTGCAGCGCCGTCGGATGCTCCTCGATTTCGGCGCCATTCAGGTGGCCACCGGGCGCTGAGATTGCAGATCTCGGGAAAGCTCCTCGACGTCCCTCCGGCCAACCGGTACGCTGCGGCTGCCGGCGTTCGAAGTTGGGGGGAACCATGGCAGAGGGACTGGTGCAAACCGTCGCGGTTGAACCGCCCATAGTCCATTTGGATCGAGACGACGCCGTCAATCGACGGCGTCGGCAGATCCCCATGCGGTCTCTGATCGTCGGAGCCCTGGTCATCCTTACCATCGTGGTGATCAGCATCTCGGCGTGGGCCGGCAATCCGGTCAACTTCGAGTCGGTCACGGTGTCACTCATCACCGCCTTGTCCCTCGGATCGATCTACGCCATGTCTGCCTCTGGCATCGTCGTGACCTACACGTCAACAGGCGTCTTCAACTTCGCCCAAGGGGCGATCGGGATGTTCCTCTCGTTCGTGTTCTGGGAATTCGCCGTCGACCTCGGACTGCCCAACGTTGTAGCCCTGATCCTCGTCGTGCTGGTGTTCGCTCCCCTCTTCGGAATCCTCTTGGATCGTGTCTTGATGCGGATGCTTGTCGGCACCAGCCTGGTCGTCCAACTGGTGGCGACCCTCGGGCTCATGCTCGGGCTGATGGGACTCGCCCAGATGATCTGGGATCCGACGGTCGCCCGCAGCACGACCTTCTTTTTCGGCTCCAACGGATTCCATGTAGGGCACACCCTGGTGCTCTGGGACCGGGCCCTAACCATCGTCATCGCCGCGGCCATCGCCATCGGCCTGCGCGTGGTGCTGCACGGGACCCGCATGGGGGTGACCATGCGGGCCGTGGTCGACAGCCGCCCCTTGGCCGCTCTCCACGGTGCCCGGCCCAACCGGGTGTCCATGATGGCCTGGGCACTGTCGACGTCCATGGCCGCCCTGGCGGGCATCCTCCTCGCCCCCGAGGTCGGGGTAGCGGTACTGCCACTGACCCTGATCACCATCAGTGCGTTCGCCGCTGCCATCATCGGGCGGATGAAGAGCCTGCCTATGACCTTCATCGGGGCCATGGGTCTTGGCCTCGTGACCACCTACGCCACCAACTTCTTGAACCTGGCTGGCCGATGGACGAACTTCATCGCAGCCATCCCTGCCCTGTTCCTGCTGGCCGCTCTCCTCTTCATTCCCCAGGCGGCCACCCAAGTCGGTCGAGTCCGCACCTCGTTGCGCCAGGGCCGACAACGGACCCCTACGGTGAAAGAGGCCATTCTGGGCATGGTCGTCTTGTTGGTGGTGGTGACCGCGGTGAGCCAAGGCATGGGCCAGGTCAACCTCAACCGGCTGGCTCTGGCCATGGCGACGGCCTTCGTACTTCTCTCGTTCATCCCCTTGACCGGCTGGGCCGGTCAGGTGTCGCTGGCCCAGATCACTTTCGCCGGAATCGGCGCATTCACCATGTGGAAGGTGGCGGGAACTTCGGGTGACCTGTGGGGACTGGTGGCAGCAGCCGTCGTGACCATGCCCTTCGGGTGCTTGATGGCCCTCCCCGCCCTCCGTCTCCAAGGCCTGTACCTGGCCCTTGCCTCATTGGCCTTTGCCCTCATTGGGGAGAATCTCTTGTTCCCCCAGCCGGAGATCTTTGGTGACGCCGGAAGACCACTCACTCGGCCCAACTTCTTGGGCATCAACCTGGCCAACGAGCGGTCGTTCCTCATCTTTCTCAGTGTGCTGTTCGCCCTTGCCGGCATTGGTCTTGTGTTCATCCGACGGGGCAGTTTCGGCCGACGCCTCATCGCCCTGCGAGAAAGCGAAGCGGCCTGTGTCACCGCCGGGATCAACCCGATTGTGACCAAGCTGGTGGTCTTCGGAGCGTCGGCGTCCATTGCCGGAGTCGGGGGTGCCCTCTTGGCCCTCCAGCGCCAATCGGCGTCGGCCAGTGACTTCACCATGCTCGGAGGGATTCCCCTGGTGCTGCTGGTCGTGGTCGGCGGTGTGGAGCTGGTAGGTGGTGCGCTGTTCGGCGGAATCTTGCTCGTTCTCTTCACCATCATCGAGAGCATCTGGAACGTGAGCTTTCTCACCTCGCTCGAGCTGCTCGGGCCGGGACTTCTTGCCCTCGGCGTGTCGAGGAACCCGCAGGGCTCAGTGGCCGAAATCGGGCGCGCCCTATCCCCCCTGCTGCCCTGGCGGCGGCGCGAGTCGGCCGTGCTCAGAGAGCGGCTGGCCACCATGGAAGCAGGTGACGTCCCTGGGGTGTCGGCGGCAGAATCGAACTCCATGCCGGCCCTGGTCGGCGAGCCGGTCGACGATGCTCACTAGCGGTCGGGAGGTGACGCCATGCCACTGCTAGAGGTTCGCGACATCAATGTCCGCTTCGGAGGCCTAGTGGCGGTTTCCGACGTGTCCTTCGACGTCGACACTGGATCCATCACCGGATTGATCGGGCCGAACGGGGCGGGCAAGACCACCTGCTTCAACGCGGTGACCGGACTTCAGGCCTGCAGTGGCCGAGTCGTCCTGGATGGCAAGGACATCTCCAATCGGCGACCTCACGTGCGGGCCCGCCTGGGCATGAGCCGGACGTTCCAGCGCCTGGAGACGTTTCGGACCCTGACGACCAGAGAGAACGTCCTAGTGGCCGCCGAGATGTCCCGAAAGCGGCTGCGCAGCCAGGGTCTTTCGCCGGTCGAAGTGACGGATCGGGCGGTCGATCGGGTGGGCCTCGGTCCTGTGGCCGACGTCAGCGTCGAGCTTCTGCCCACCGGAACCCAGCGCCTGGTGGAGTTAGCCCGATGCCTGGCCGCAGCCCCTCGGGTCATCCTCCTCGACGAGCCGTCGTCGGGCTTGAACGACAACGAGACCGACGCCCTGGCCGAGTTGTTGAAGGAACTGGCCTCTGAGGGGCTAGGCGTCCTGGTGGTCGAACACGACATGCCCTTCATCATGGCCACCTGCGGTCGCATCAACGTCTTGGACTTCGGCTCGATCATCGCCCAGGGGACACCGGCAGAGGTCAGGGCCAACCCCATGGTGCGGTCGGCCTACCTTGGCCAGGGCGAGCCGTCAGAGCCCCCCGCCAATGGGGCACTCCCGGCTCGGGCCCGAGCTGTAGCAAACCGGCACTCCGACGAGACCAGCTCTGGCCCAGGTGCCGGCGATTCCGACGCTCCGCTCGTGCCGGGGCTGGAGCTCTCGGCCATACGGGCGGGCTACGACTTGATCGATGTGATCGACGACGTCTCCCTCACTGTCCCGCTGGGCTCGGTGGTGGCCCTGCTCGGGCCGAACGGTGCCGGCAAGTCGACCACCCTCAAGGTGGCCTGCGCCGAGGTAATCCCGAGGGCGGGCGCTGTGTCCTTTCTCGGCCAGCCGGCCAAAGGCCACAGCGCCGACGACCTGGCCCGGCGGGGACTGTGCTGCATCCCCGAGGGGCGCAGCGTGTTCCCGAGCCTGAGTGTGGTCGAGAACCTCTTGATGGCCTCACATACCGGCTCTGACCGTGACGTGATCCAGGAACAGGCCTTCTCTCGATTCCCGAGCTTGGCCGGCAGGCGCGCACAACTGGCCGGGACCCTCTCGGGCGGGGAACAGCAGATGCTGGCCATGGCCAGAGCCCTCACCACCAATCCGAAGGTCCTATTGCTCGACGAGCTGTCCATGGGACTAGCACCCCTGATCGTCGAGCAGCTCTATGAGGCCGTGGCCGAGATCGCAGCCGGCAGTATTGCCGTTCTCATCGTCGAGCAGTTCGCTCACGACGTGCTGGCCGTAGCTGACCACGCCCTGGTGATGGCCGGCGGAAAGATCGTCATGACTGGGACACCCGAAGAGGTCGCAGCTGGCATGGACGAGGCCTATCTGGGTGTCGCTCCAGCAGGTTGATCGACTGACACACCTCGAAGATTAGCCATAATGGCCAGCAATCGGGCGGAGCCATATTATGATATAGACCGAGCCGATATCTCGTTCCCAAGCGTTTAAAAAAAGTATCCATTATCGGTGGACAGCAGGACAAACTGGTTCTAGTCTGCCAAGACTCGATCTCATTTGAGGCGGGTCTCAAGGGGGAAGTGTTCTATGCGTTTTCGTCGATGTTTCGCGGGGTTTGCCATGGTCTTGGCCACGTCATTGGTGACGTTGGGGGTCACGCCGATTGCTGCTTCTGCGGCCACCACCGCCACAGCGTCTGAGATCGGCGTCACACCCACGACCATCCATATCGCCGTGTTGGCCGATGTGAACACGCCGGCGGCACCAGGCCTGTTCAAGGGTTCGGTCATCGGGATCCAAGCCTTTGCCAAGTACGTCAACGCAAACGGCGGTATTGCCGGGCGCAAGCTGGTGGTCGACTTTGTCGACACCCAGCTCTCGGCCGACCTGGCCCAACAGGGACTCATCCAGGCCTGCCAAAGTGACCTCGCCCTCGTGGGCACCAGTGCGTTGTTCCTTAACAACCTGGCGCCGATGCTGCAGTGCAAGAACAAGGCCGGGGCGGCGGTCGGCCTTCCCGACTTCCCCGATGTGGAGAGTGACTTCGCCCATGCCTGCTCACCGGTCTCGTTCACCTATGCGGGTGACATCCTCCACTGCTCGACCAAGGACGCTCACCCACAGACCTACACGGTGAACACGGGTGCCGAGCAGTATCTGGCCAAGAAGTACCACATGACGAAGGGGTCGTGGCTTTCGGGCGATGACATCAAAGGAACTCTCGATGCTACCTACCCGATTGTGGCCGCCGAGCAGGTCGGGCCCTATCCCTTGAAGGGCGAGAACTTCCTCGTCTCGGGAATCGCCCCGCAGTCGACCTATACGCCCTATGTCGAGCGACTGCAGCAGTCAGGGACCCAGTACGTCGAAGACCTGGCCGCTTTGGGCTCCATGGTGCTGGTTAGGAAAGAGGCCGCCGTCCAAGGGATTACCGGGGTGAAGGCATGGACCTGTACTGAAATCTGCTACGACAAGAACTTCATCCAGCAGGGAGGAACTGCGGTCAACAACACCTTCGTGACCCTCGGCTACGTGCCGCCAGAAGAGGCGAGCCTGAACAAGGCAACAGCCACCATGGTCAAGTACATCGGCAAGTCCAATGTGTCCGGATTCGCCACCGCCTCTTGGATCGAGGGCCTGCTGTTCCAAGATGCAGCCAATGCCGCGGTGGCTAAATACGGCGTGAACGGGCTCACCAGGGCAAACCTATTGACCGCCGTCCGGGGGATCCACAGCTTCAACGCGAACGGCATGCTCGGCAACGTCGATGTGGGTACCCAGCAGGAGTATCCGTGTTTCATGGAGATGCAGGTGCAGAATGGCAAGTACGTGCAGGTCTACCCGGCCAAGAAGGGCACCTTGGACTGCAAGAAGTCCAACTTGGTCACGACCAAGTACAACAACCAGTCGTAGCCGGTTGGGGCGCCTCATCGCAGACAGGCGGCTTTAGAGCACCCGGTATGTAGTTATATGAGTTGCTCTTAACCTCGATCCACCGACCGACGACC
>PLSY01000073.1 GCA_003164275.1 Acidimicrobiaceae bacterium
CGGTGGCCATCACCGGCTCACACTGTTAGGGCGACCGGCTCCGACCCCAGGGGCGTCGTCATGAGTCACCTGCATGATCCACCGCTTAGCGACGGACGCGGGCTCATGGACCGATATGGATTGATCACCTCAGGGTGTGCCAGTTCCTCACCCTGACGATCGACGGGCACCGGACGCCGTGCGACCCAACGCGTCACCGATGCGAGTTCACGGGCGTCACATCGGCCGGAGAAACCGGCGAGTGCTCACAACGGTCCACGCCTGCTCGTCCACAGTACGAATCGGCCGGTGGCGACCGAAGGTGGCCCGAGGGCCCGGCGGAAGAGCTGGATGACCGGTGAACCGCCCTGGTCCGCGTGGAGACCTTTCCGCTTGGAATGGATGGTGCCATGCCAGCGAACCAGGGATCCCAGAAGAGGTACCCGCCTGAGTCGAAGGAGCGGGCCGTCAGGATGGTCTTCGAGACCATCGCCGAGACCGGAGAGCGCCACGGCGTGATCGGCCGGGTGGCCCGACAACTCGGGATCGGCGACCAGTCGTTGCGGACCTGGGTGGCCCAGGCCGAGGTCGAGGGCGGCGAGCGAGCGGGCCTCACCGCCGAGGAGCGGGCCGAGCTGAAGCAGCTCCGCAAGGAGGTCCGGGAGCTCCGGCGATCCAACGAGATTGCGGATCCGCTACTCGGAGCGCCTGGCCGCCGAAGGAGCGATGACGTCGGTCGGGTCGAAGGGCGACTCCTACGACAACGCCCTCGCCGAGACGGTGAACGGGCTCTACAAGGCCGAACTGATCCGTCGACGAGGGCCCTGGCGGACGGTCGATCATCTCGAGATCGAGACGGCCAAGTGGGTCGACTGGTGGAACAACCGCCGGCTCCACGGGGCCTGCGGTGACCTCCCACCGGCAGAGTTCGAAGCCAACTACTACCGTGACCACGAAGAGGCCAGTTCAGCCGCGTAAATCAAAGCGCGAATGTCTCTACAGAACCCAGGGCGATTCAGACTTCTACGGCGCCCTCGACTTCCCGAGCGACCTTGCGGCCAAGGTGCGCGCGCAGCTTCACGAGGTCCTCGATGATGAGGAGAAGGCGTCGAAACTGCGGCATGAACAACTGACTACTGAACTGATGCGGCTCGACCGGCAGGAAGAGAACCTGATCGATCTGGCAGCTGACGGCAATCTGCCCACCGCCAAGGTGAAACAGCGTCTTGGAATCATCTTGCGTCAGAAGACCAAGCTCAGCCAGCAGCTCGCCGAGTCAACCGAGCGGCTCGCCGTTGGGGCAGCTCTGATCGAAGATGCCCTGTTGGTCCTGAGCAATCCTCAGGGGCTCTACGAGAGGATGTCACCGGAACAGCAGCAGCTGATGAACCTTGCCATCTTCGAGAAGCTGTACATCTTCGACGATGGGATCACTGACGCAGTCTTCAAGCCGCCGTTCGATGACCTGATGCTGGTCCGCGACGCCGCTGAGGCTGCGGTCGGACTAGACAAAGAGTCCCCCGCCGCTGACGCGGCAGGGGACTCATCGGGACTTCGCACCGGACCCCTTGCCACCGCCCTTTTTGGCGATGGTTCTAATAAGCGGGTCATGGTGGAGAAGATGGGAGTCGAACCNNACCCCCGAAGCTGCTCAGAGGCACTTTTTCCTCCGAGCACATCCTGTCAAGTAGCAACCGGAGTAGCAACGCAGATTCGGTTGCTACAACGGAAAGGTCATACTAGCCGAGGGCAGGAGGGGGGAGATTGGGTCACTAAGGAGCCATGTCGGCCCCACACCGACAAGAACAAGTGCCGAAGGTGGCGGTGAGAGCTGGCCTGTCCAGTCGCTCCCGCCAAGGTCGGCTTGTTGCGATACGAACACATGTTCGATACGGTCGATCCATGCACTTCGAGGTCGACGTGGTCGTCCAGCACCCACTTGACCATCAGGCCGAACGGTTCCTGACGAGCGTGCAACGGTCTGCCAATCGTGTGATCCGGTACCGGGGGGACGACCACCGCATCGTCGTCACGGTCGAGGCCCATGCCTACGACCGAGAGGGTGCGGTTCGAGCCGCCATCCAGGAGGTGGCACACATCTTCCCGACAACGAAGTTCGAGACGACGGGGGAGCCACGACCGACATAGATCGTCCGCAGAGTTAGCGTTCGGCCATGGGTGAACAACTGGCGAAAGGCTTCGCACTCTCGACCGCTTGGGTCGACGGCGACCTGGAATCGTGGGCTGAGTTGGCGGCCATGTGGATCGAGCAGGATGCCCTCGACCTTGTGGGAGAACTGAGCCACATCGTCGGGCAGATGGCACGTGCCCTGGCCCTCATCGAAGGACCGGACTGCTCACCAGAGATCATCCTTCAGCAGCTTGCACTGGATGCGGAGTCAGGCTCCGACGACTGACTACTTCCCTTGGACTGCGGGTGGAAGGCCCGACGCCAGGCGGTCCGCAATGCGCACCACGTCCTCAGATGTCAGCGATCCGGGAGCAGCGATCATCTCGGACAGCTTCTTTGGCCATGTCACCCACACCCCTGCGTGCTTGAAGGGCTTGGCGAGGAGTCCCCACTCCGAGTTCACGAAACACAGGGCCGCATGAGCGGGGATCTCGGCGCCATTGATCGCTTCGAGGACAGCGTTGATCTGACGAGCAAATCCTGCGACGAGCTTGGACTGGTCACGCCCGTTGACGTACAGGCGGCGATCGGTCTTGAGCCAGCCGCCAACATCTCGCTGTTCAACCTTGCCCTTGTAGTTCTTGGCGTCGATGATCCATATCCCCGAGGCGGCCACGGCCAGATGGTCGATGTTGGCTCTGGTGCCGGGAATCTTCCGGTCGTGGAGGAGCACGGCTCGGTCACCCACACGCTTGGTCAGATCGGCTGCCAGACGACGCTCGCCCTCCGATCCCTTTGCCCATGCCTTGGTGGATTGCGGATCATCGGCCATGAACTTCACCACTCCCGCTAGCCGCCCCCACCTCTGGTCGATCTGTTGTTCACGGCGTCTGTGCTTCTGCTCGTACATCTGACGGGCCGATGCTCCGGCAACTCCGGTGACGGCAGCAGAGCCAGTAGTCGGCACCACCTGTCGGACCTGGTTGGAAGGATCTGCATCAGCGTGGCTACCGGCTACACCCGCATGACAGTCCACGCATACGGTCGTTCGAAGGTCCGAATCCCACCACTCCCGGCTGCCAGCCGTCAGGACTCGGGAGCACCGTGAACAAGTGCCGGGGTAGCGAAGGCGGATCAGCTTCGGAGCCATCTCGGACTTTATCGGCACCGCCAGATGGGTCCTGAACCGACTCAGGAGATGCCTCAGAGCGAATCTGGATTGAAGTCCTCCCTGAAGCGGGCCGATGCAAGGTGGTGGAATCAGACTCGGCGGAGAAGCGTGAAGACCGACAACCACTCTGGCGAATGGTGTTGGTCGCCGGACTCGTGGCTGTCTTGATACTGGTAGTGGGTGTTCTAGCTCTTCGAGCCAGATCCGTTGTGCAGCAGGCCACAGGTTCGCCTGTCACAGCGGGGGTTGCGTCGGCACCACCATCGACAGCCACAGTGGGCGTCGCCTCGGCACCGCCAACGACAGCCCAGGCCTGCCCCACGACGCAGCCCTTTCCTCAAGACCTTGCGAACTGCGACTACCGAGGCGTGGATGCGGTCGGCTTCCCCTCCGGCGAGAATCTAGCGGGAGCGAATCTCTCAGGTTCCAACTTCAACTTGATGTCGTTCCAAAACGATAACCTCACCGGAGCAGACTTGTCGGGAACCAGTCTGACATATGCGTTCCTGAGCTTCGCCAACTTGACCGATGCCAACCTGACAAATGCTGAGTTGTCCGGCGCTCAACTCACAGGTGCGAACTTCACCGGAGCAAATCTGACCGGTGCCGATTTCGGTGGAATCAACCTGGCGGGAGCCAATACGCCTCCCGGAGTCGCCTACTCCGACAGTCCGGCAGGCATCATCTGGTCGAACACGGTATGCCCTGACTCCACGAACAGCAATAGCGATGGGAACACCTGCAATGGCCACACTAGCTAGCCAAGGGGACCGTAGGTCCCGAATGGTTCCATACGAGACTTGGAATGCAAGAGGTCGCCGACCTGGGCCGATCCGACCGCCTGAGTCCCGGTCCGCCTAACCTCGCAATCCGATGACCCCTGACAGCAATCTGAACCCCGAAGCTGAGGCTCGACTTGTCATGGATGACATGCTCATGGCGTCTGGCTGGGTCGTGCAGGATTTCAAGAAGATCGCTTTCGGCGTTGCACGAGGGGTCGCCATCAGGGAGTACCCGATGGCTTCAGGCCATGGGACGGCTGACTATCTGCTCTTCGTGGACGGAGGTGCAGTCGGCGTCGTCGAGGCGAAGAAGGTCGGAACGACCCTCGTCGGCGTGGAGTGGCAGTCGAACAAGTACGGGACCGGAGTGCCGGACAGCCTCCCGGTTCGCTGCAACCCCCTCCCATTCCTCTACGAGTCGACAGGGGTGGAGACTCGCTTCACGTGTTCGCTGGATCCCGAACCAGCCAGCCGACCCGTGTTCTCCTTCCACAGGCCGGACACCCTCGCCTCTTGGCTGGACGACTGGATCGAAGATCCTCACGGGGCCACTCTGCGGCAACGCCTCGTCAACCGCCTGGAGCCGCTGCCAGCCGAAACTCCGTGGCTGTGGGATGCCCAGCAACGGGCCATCCGGAACCTTGAGTCATCCATGCAGTTGTTCAAGCCTCGTGCCTTGATCCAGATGGCGACTGGATCAGGCAAGACGTACACGGCGGCGAACATCGCCTACCGGCTGGTCAAGGAGGCAGGGGCACGGCGCATCTTGTTCCTTGTCGATCGGTCGAACCTCGGCACTCAGACGCTCAAGGAGTTCCAGCACTTCACGACTCCCGACGATGGGCGCAAGTTCTCTGAGCTGTACAACATCCAGCAGCTCACAAGTAACACGGTCGATCCCGTCGCCACGGTGACGATCACCACCATCCAACGTCTCTACTCCATCATGCGAGGGGAACCGGACCTCGATCCGGAGGTCGAGGAGCGGGGCGGGTTCGATGTCGAGCCTTCTCATCCGGTGGACGTGTCCTACAGCGCCGCACTTCCGATCGAGTTCTACGACGTGATCATCATCGATGAGTGTCACCGGTCGATCTTCGGGGTCTGGCGGCAAGTCCTTGAGTACTTCGATGCGTTCCAGATCGGCCTGACGGCGACACCTGGTGCGCAAGCATTCGGGTACTTCAACCAGAACCTCGTCATGGAGTACCCCCGAGAGCAGGCTGTCGCTGACGGAGTCAACGTCGACTTCGACGTTTACCGGATACGAACGGAGATCACGGAGCAGGGGTCCAAGGTCGAGGCGGGGTACTTCGGGAAGTTCCGGGATCGAGAGACCCGGCAAGTCCGGATGCAGAAGCTCGACCAAGACTTCGACTACGA
>PLSY01000364.1 GCA_003164275.1 Acidimicrobiaceae bacterium
TCGACGCTTCCGACGCCGAGGGCCTCGGCCGTGACCATCCATGGAGCTCCGGCGGCGAGTTCCCCCCACCCCTGCTGCTGGCCAAGGACAACGATGTCGGCCAACGGAGCGCGGACCGCACTCCGCCAATCGTCACCGTGGCCACCTCGGGCAGCGCGGTGGGCGACGTGCTGGCCGGCGTGTTGGAGGGGGACACCGTCGGCGAGGACGAGATCGTCACCCNNTGCACCTTCAAGTGCAAGTTCTGCGCATTCTCCAAGGGCCCCTTGTCCCTCAACCTCCGAGGCACCCCCTACCTGCTCGAGCTGAGCGACATCTCCGACCGGGTGCGCGAGGCCGAGGCCATGGGGGCGACCGAGGTGTGCCTCCAAGGCGGCATCCACCCGAAGTTCGACGGCGACTACTACCTGGAGGTCATCAAGGCCGTGCGGGAGGCCTCTCAGACCATCCACATCCACGGCTTCACCGCCCTCGAGGTCACCGAGGGGGCCCGTCGCTCGGAGATGCCCCTGGCCGACTACCTCATCTTGTTGCGCGATGCCGGCCTAAAGACCCTCCCGGGCACGGCAGCCGAGATCCTGGACGACCCGGTACGGGCCATCCTCTGCCCCGACAAGATCAACACCGAGGAGTGGCTGTTCGCCCACAAGACGGCGCACAGCGTCGGCCTCCGCTCGAACGTGACCATCATGTTCGGGGCGGTCGAGCAGCCCCGGTCGTGGGCCCGCCACATCGTCCGGACCCGCGCCCTGCAGATGGAGACCGGTGGGTTCACCGAGTTCGTCCCCCTCCCCTTCGTCCACATGGCCACCCCGATCTACCTCCAGAAGAAGTCGAGGCGGGGCCCGACGTTCAGGGAGACACTGCTGATGCACGCCGTCGGCCGCATCGCCTACCGCGGCGCCATCGAAAACATCCAGATCAGTTGGGTGAAGATGGGGGCCGACGGGATGCGCCAGATCCTGCGGGCCGGGGTCAACGACTTGGGCGGCACCCTGATCGACGAGAACATCTCCCGGGCGGCCGGGGCCAGCCACGGCCAGATGATGGACGCCGAGCGCTTTGCCGCTGTCGTCACACCCTTGGGTCGCACCCTGGCCCAGCGGACGACGCTCTACGGCCGGGTGGCCGGGGGCCAGAGCGAAGTCCTCGCCACCGCCAACTGAGATGACCACCACCACCGGCCCGGCGGCGGGTGCGGGCCGGCCGGACCAGGCGGGGTCTTCGGCCCACCAGGTGGCAGCCGGCGTCTCCGAACTGGCTGACGCCCTGGCCGACGACGGGGCCACGGCGAACCAAAAGCGCCTCTACCGGTCGATGCTCACGACCGTCGCCTCCCTCGCCTCGGATGGCACCGAGGTCATCGACTTGAAGATCGCCGACTCGGCCCTGGCCGAGATGGCCGAGGCCTTCCGGGTCTTCCAGCCCTTCCGCAAGAGGCGCAAGGTGACCATCTTCGGATCGGCGCGCACCGAGCCCGACCACCCCGCCTACCGCTGCACCCGCGACCTGGCTGCCTCCATGGCCGCCTCCGAGTGGATGGTGGTCACCGGGGCCGGTCCCGGCATCATGGCCGCGGGCATGGAGGGTGCGGGTCGCGAGCTCTCGATGGGGGTGAATATCCGCCTCCCCTTCGAGCAGGGGGNNACTTCTTCACCCGCAAGCTCATGCTCATCAAGGAGTCGGACGGCTACGTGGTCATGCCCGGTGGGTTCGGCACCCTGGACGAGGGCTTCGAGCTCCTCACCCTCCTCCAGACAGGAAAGGCCGAGCCCGCGCCGGTCGTCATGCTCGACGTGCCCGGCGGGACCTTCTGGGAGAAGTGGAACGAGTTCTTGGACAACGAGGTCGCCCCGCGGGGCCTCGTCTCCCCCGAGGACCGGGCGCTCTTCCTCGTCACCGACAGCGTGGAGCAGGCGACCAACGAGCTGCTCGGCTTCTATCGGAACTACCGCTCGTGCCGGTGGGTGGGCGACCTGCTCGTCATGCGGATGGAGGTGGCCCCGGGGCCCGAGGCCCTGGCCGAGCTGAACCACCAGTTCTCGGACATCGTGGCCACAGGCCTGATGCGGACGTCGAAGCCACTTCCCCCCGAGCGGAACGACGACGACCAGCTCGACTTGAAGCGACTGGTCTTCCGGTTCGACAAGATGCACTACGGGCGGCTGCGCCAGATGATCGACGTTCTGAACAGACTGGTCGACTGAGACCGGACGGGCGACAGGCCGAAGGGGCGCCCGGTCAGGGTCCCTCGTCGAGGCCGGCCGTCATGACCCCGGGCCCGGAGAGGAGCAACACGGCCTTGTCGACCGAGCGACGGGCCCGGGTCATGCGCCTCTCCTCGGCCACCAAGGTGGCATCGGGGGCGCCTCCGGACCGCACCTCGTCGGCCGCATCCCGCAGTCGCACCAGGGCCAGATCGGCCAGCTCCTCGCTGATGGCGGCCAGCCGCCCGGCGATGTCGGCGGCGTCGGCCATGCCTCAGCCCTTCGCCTCGGGCGTGAGCTCGGTGACGTCGAGCTCCTCGGCGGCGTGACGGGCCCGGAGCACCTTCTTGTCGAACTTGCCCACACTGGTCTTCGGGATCTCCGAGACGAAGGCCCAGCGCTCGGGCAGCCACCACTTGCTCACCCGGTCCGACAGGTACTCGGCCAGCACCTCGGGGGTCAGGTCGGCATCCTCTTCGGCCACCACCACGACCAGCGGCCGCTCGCTCCAGCGATCGTCGGGCACGGCGATGACGGCGGCCTCGGCCACCGCCGGATGGGACATGACCTCGTTCTCCAGCTCGACAGACGAGATCCACTCACCTCCCGACTTGATGACGTCCTTCGTGCGGTCGCTAATCATCATGAAGCCCTTGGCGTCGAGCGAGCCGATGTCGCCGGTTCGCAGCCACCCGTCGTGGAAGCGGTCGGGCGTGGGCTCGGCATAGTAGGAGCCGGTGATCCAGGGGCCGCGGACCTCGAACTCCCCGACCGAGACCCCGTCGTTGGCCAAGATCGACTCGTCCTCGGCCACGACCCGGACCTCCACCCCGGCAACGATCCGGCCCGTCTTCGACTTCCAGATGATCTCCTCTTCGGGAGGGGTGTTCTTCGGTGGGAAGGCGAGCGCGCACACCGGGCTGGTCTCGGTCATGCCCCAGCCCTGGATGAGTTCGACGCCGAGCTCGTCGTCGAATCGCTCGATCATCTGGCGCGGGACCGCCGCCCCGCCGGCCGTCACCATACGGAGGGACGAGAGGTCGACCTCGTGGGTCTGGGCGAAACGCAGGACCTCGGTCCAGATGGTCGGGACGCCGGCCGACAGGGTGGGTCGGTGCCGGGCGATGATGGCGGCCAGGGGCTCGCCCTGGAGGAACATCTGGGGCATGAGGAGGTCGGCCCCGACCATGAAGGCGGCATACGGCGTGCCCCAGGCGTTGGCGTGGAACATGGGGACGATGGACAACACCCGGTCCCGCTCGCTCAGGCTGAGCGCCGAGCCCGAGGTCACGGCGAACGAGTGGAGGTAGGTCGAGCGGTGGCTGTAGACCACGCCTTTCGGGTTGCCCGTGGTCCCTGACGTGTAACACATGGCCGCGGCCTGTCGCTCGTCGAAGCTGGGCCACTCGTAGCCCGGCTCCTCGGCCGCCACCATCTCCTCGTAGGAGAGGGTCTCGCCCAGCCCGGTGGTGTCGCCGGGGCCGGCCACGATGACGTGCTTGACCGAGGTCAGCTGGTCACGGACCCGGGCGAGCAAGGGGGCAAGCGAGCCGTCGACGATGATGGCCTCGTCCTCGGCGTGGTTGATGACATAGGCCAGCTGCTCGGGGGGCAGGCGCAGGTTCAAGGTGTGGAGGACCGCACCCATGGACGGGACGGCCAGGTAGGCCTCTTGGTGGGTCTGGTTGTTCCAGAGGAACGTGCCGACCCGGTCGCTGTCGCCGATGCCCAACCGGGCGAGAGCTTTGGCCAGGCGCTCGGCGTTCTCGGCCACCTCGGTGAAGGAGGCCTCGATGGACGCCCCGTCCGGTCCGACCACGGTGATGACCAGGCTGTCGCCGTAGACCAGCTGGCCGTGGCGGAGAATGCCGCTCACCAACAGCGGTGCGTCCTGCATGGTACTGAGCACGGATAGTCCTCCCCTGTCTCCCCGGGAACCCGGATATCCGAGCATACGACCTCCCATCGAGGTGGCCACTCTCCGCTGAGGGGTTGCGCGAAGCCCTCGGCCATGCTCGACTGGAACGAGCTCGGGGCCGCCCGTGGCCGTCGACGGGGAGCACCCCCGGGCGACCACCCGGGGCGGCGTCGTCTGAGCCTGGCCGCTCACCTCATCCGTGGACCGGCTCACCGAACCGGCGGCCATCGCCGCCCGGTGGGACGGGACCCTGTGCCGAGGAGTGGTCCAGTTGAAAAAGATCGTCGTCCCTGTCGTGCTCGTCGTCGTCGCCCTCTCCATGGGCCTGGCACTCCTGGTGGTGGTGGTGACTGGGTCAGGGGCCGAGGGCACTCCCACCACCGGGGGCACTGGGGGGACGGGTGGTGGCAGTGCGGGGTCGGCGGCTGGTGGTGTCGGCCCGGGCACGGCCATTCCGGCCACCTGGGTCTCCCTCTACCAGCAGGCCGCCTCCACCTGTCCGGGACTGTCATGGTCGGTGCTGGCCGCCATCGGCACCGTCGAGACCGACAGCGGGCAGTCGACCGCTGTCGGCGTGTGGTCGGGAGCCAACGGCGCCGGCGCCGAGGGCCCTATGCAGTTCGAGCCGAGCACCTTCTCCGCCTATGCCACGGTGGGCCCGGAGGGCACCGTGCCCGCCTCCCCCTACGACCCGGTCGACGCCGTCTACACGGCGGCCGCCATGCTCTGCGCCGACGGGGCGGGGACGCCATCTTCGCTGCGGTCGGCCGTCGAGGACTACAACCACTCCGACGTCTATGCGAACACCGTGCTCGCCCTGTCGTTGGCCTTCCAAGCGAACCCGACCACCTCGGGAACGGTGATAGCTGCCATCTCCTTCGCCGCCGAGCAGTTGAACACCCCTTATCTGTGGGGAGGGACGGGGACCGGTGGGTTCGACTGCTCGGGGCTCGTCCAGGCCGCCTACCGCCGGGCGGGCATCTCCCTTCCCCGGGTGGCCCAGAGCCAGTTCGACGCAGGACCGGCGGTGACGTCGGGCACCTCGGTCGAGCCGGGCGACCTCGTCTTCTTCGGCACTGGCCCGAACAGCGTCGACCACGTCGGCCTCTACGTCGGGGCGGGCGAGATGATCGACGCCCCCCATACCGGCGCCCTCGTGCGCTTCGACAATGCCGACTGGTCGGACCTGGCCGGCGCCACACGCCCGGCGGCCTAGTCGGGCGGCGATGGGCCCCTTGCTTCGCCGCCATGCTTCCCTGCCCCCTGGCGTGGGTAGAGCCAAGTCATGGATGAAACCACTCCGCCCATGGATCCGGCCAATGCCGAGCCGACCAACACCGTGGCGACCAATACCGCGGCGACCAACACCGTGGCGAACAAGCCCGTGGAGCCGCTCGTCGTCATCGTGACCGGCACCATGATGGTGGTGACCCTGCTGGTCATGTTCATCACGAGGAAGCACCTTCGGGCCCGCCAGATCTCCCCGGCCGACTCCCCCATCCGGGTCGAATAAACCACCTCGGGCATCGATTGGCCGGCGACGGCACAGTCCCGCCTCAGGCGGCCTCGAGAGGGTCAGCCCGGATGGGCGGCGCCGGGGTGTGGTCGGATAGCGTGACGGCGTGCCGAGCGCAGTCGACGACTTCGACGCCGGCCCGCTCTACGTCCACGACCCGGCCGCCGCCTACGACCCTGTGCGCTCCGAGGCGCGACACGCGGCCATGCGCCACGACATCCGGCTCCTGGCCTCGCTCCTCGGCGAGGAGATCGCCGTGGCCGAGGGGGACGGCATCGTCGAGCTGGTCGAGGACATCAGGGCCCACTCGAAGGCGGCCCGGCCGGCCGGCGACGACGCCGGGGCCACCGCCCTCACCCGCCTCCTGGCCTCGATCGAGACCCCCACCGCCTTGTTGTGCGCCCGGGCCTTCGCCGCCTACTTCCAGTTGGCCAACGTCACCGAGCAGGTGCACAGGTCCTACGAGCTCGGCCATCAGCGCCAGTCCGGGGACACGTGGCTCCACGATGCCATGGGCCGGATCGTCGGCCAAGGCATCGACGCCGAGACCATCTCGGAGGCCCTGCAGCGCCTGGAGTTCCGACCCGTCTTTACCGCCCATCCGACCGAGTCAGCCCGTCGCTCGATCCTCTCCAAAGTCTTGACGGTCGCCAACCTCCTCCGGGAGCTAGACGGCGAGGAGGGCGCCAACGAGCGGGGCCGGCTGATCAGGCGGCTGCGCGAGACCATCGTGTTGCTGTGGCAGACCAACGAGCTCCGCTCGGGACAACCGCGCCCCGAAGACGAGGCCCAGAACCTCATGTACTACCTCAACCAGCTCTACTCCGAGACCGTGCCGTGGTCTTGGACGAGGTGGACGAGGAGCTCGCCCGCTTCGGCGTCGAGCTCGACTTCGCCTCGTCCCCCCTGCGGTTCGGCTCATGGGTCGGGGGCGACCGGGACGGCAACCCGTTCGTCACCCCCGAGCTGACCACCGAGATCCTGCTCATCCAGCACGAGGTGGGGTTCCGACAGCTGTTCCATCTGCTGGACGAGCTGATCCGGGCCCTGTCGAACTCCACGGCCATCATCGGGGTCACCCCCGAGCTCGCCGCCAGCATGGAGGACGACCGTCGCCACCTGCCCGACGTCTACGACCGCTTCATCCGCCTCGACGCCGAGGAGCCCTACCGACTCAAGTGCTCCTACATCCGGGAGCGCTTGACCAACACCAGGGAGCGGATGAAAGACGACACCGAGCACGAGCCCGGCCGCGACTACCGCCACCTCGAGCAGTTTGTCGCCGAGCTCGCCCTGGTCAGTGACTCCTTGTCGGCCAACCGGGCCGGGGCGGTGGCCGACGGGATCCTGCGCCGGACGGCGAGCCTCGTCGCCACGTTCGGCTTCGGCGTCGCCACCCTCGACGTCCGGGAACACTCGGACAAGCACCATGGCGCCTTGGCCCCGATGTTCGACCGCCTGGGCGAGCTCGATCGACCCTATGCGGAGCTGAGCCGGGCCGAGCGCACCGACCTTCTCCATCGGGAGCTCGAAGGCACCCGGCCGCTCTCGTTCCCCGACCTCGTCCTCGGCGACGAGGAGGAGAAGACCTACCGGACCTTCCGCACCATCGCGGCTGGCCTCGATCGGTTCGGCGACGGCGTGATCGAGAGCTACATCGTGTCTATGACCAGAGGGGCCGACGACATCCTGGCCGCCGTGGTGCTCGGACGGGAGGCCGGCCTCATGGCGGCCCGGGGCACGGGCACGAGGATCGGCTTCGTGCCACTGCTCGAGACGGTGGCCGAGCTGCGGGCATCGGGCGAGCTGTTGGACGAGCTGCTGTCGGATCCGACCTACCGCCGGATGGTGAGCGCCCGAGGCGAGGTCCAAGAGGTCATGCTCGGCTACTCGGACTCGAACAAGGACGCCGGCGTCACCACCTCCCAGTGGGAGATCCTGAAGGCCCAGCGCTCGCTCCGGGACGTGGCCACGAGCCATGGCGTCGCCCTCCGGCTCTTCCACGGCCGGGGCGGGACGGTCGGCCGGGGCGGGGGGCCCTCGGCCGAGGCCATCCTGGCCCAGCCCTACGGCACGGTCGACACCTTCTTGAAGGTCACCGAGCAGGGGGAGGTCATCTCCGACAAGTATGCGCTGGCCTCGCTCAGGCGTGAGCACTTAGAGGCGTGTCTGGCCGCGGTGATCGAGTCGAGCCTCCTCCATCTGGAGTCCCGCCAGCCCGCCTCGGTCCTCGACCGGTGGTCAGGGGCCATGGAGGTCATCTCCGATGCCGCCGAGACGGCCTACCGGGAACTGCTCGAGGTGGACGACTTCGCCCGCTACTTCGGGGACTCGACCCCGGTGGCCGAGCTCGGCCAGCTGAACCTCGGCTCCCGGCCCGCCCATCGCCCCGGCGGCAACCCCGACGTGCGGGCCCTCCGGGCCATCCCCTGGGTGTTCGGGTGGACCCAGTCCCGCCAGATCATCCCCGGCTGGTTCGGGGTAGGTGCCGGCATCACCGCCGCCCGCAGTACCGGCCTCGGCCCCCTGCTGGCCGAGATGTACGCCGAGTGGCCCTTTTTCCGCACGTTCGTGGCCAACGTGGAGATGACTCTGGCCAAGACCGACCTGGCCATCGCCCACACCTACGTCGAGGCCCTGGTCGAGCCGTCCCTCCACCATGTCTTCGACCGCATCGCCGACGAGTGCGGCGCCACCGTTGCCGCCGTCCTCGAGATCACCGGCGAGTCCGACCTCGTGACCTCTCGCCCCCTGCTCAAGCGCTCGCTCGAGACGAGGGACGACTACCTGCGGCCCATGCACCACCTCCAAGTGGAGCTCCTCGGCCGACACCGGAGAGCCGAGGGCTCCGACCCCGTCCTCCAGCGGGCCCTGCTCATCACCGTGAACGGCATCGCCGCCGGCCTGCGCAACACCGGCTGATCCGACCTGCCCCGGTAATCCGCCCGACGGTTCCTCCCCCGCCGATCACCGGAGAATGGAGATGGTGACCAAGATGGCGTCGAACAGGAAGTGGGCGGCGATCGGTCGGGTCAGGCGCCGGTGCTTTTGGAACGACCGGGTCACGAAGTACCCGAAGGGCACGGTCAACAAGAAGCCGAGCCCGTAGTAGACGTGGTAGCTGGTGCGGAGGATGAGGCTCAAGATGAGCGCACTCTGGGGCGTCCAGCCGAGCTGGCCGAGCCGGGTGATCAGGTAGCCGTTGACCAGCACCTCCTCGGCTATGGCGGTGGTGGCCGAGATGGCGAGGCCCCAGAGCACGTAGTAGGCGGGAACGTTCCCGACCGGGACGGTGTTCACCAGTGACTTGTGATCGACGAGCAGGGGCGCCAGCGGGATCAGGATCACCAGCTCGGAGCCGAAGGCCGCAGCCGCCAGTCCGAGGCCGGGGATGATGTCCCCCCTGATGCTCGGGAGGCTCAAGCCCAGCACCGAGGGCGACTGTCCCGTCCGGCCCAACAGGTAGAGGGCGAGTGGGACCATGGCTGCCACCGGCAGGTAGTCGAGGATGCCGAGCACCAGGTTGGCCACCGGCTGGTGGCGGACGAGGTCCGGGAACCGGGTAACGCTGGCCACCCCGGCCACGTGCTGGGAGAACAGGATGACGGCGGCCATGACGGCGGGGAGCAAGAAGGCCACCATCACCCACCGGGTCTCCCACACGAGGGCCGCCCGGGCCGGGCCGTCGGCCAGGACCAGTGGCGTGCGCAGCGGCCCGTCCTCCCACACGGGGGCCTCGGTGGCCTGCCAGAACGACCAGCCAGGCGTCGGTGGGGGCCAGTCGGGCGGGGGGCGCCAGCCCGGGAGGGGCCTCCAGCCGGCCGGTGGTGGCGGCCAGTTCGGCGGGGAGCGCCAGACCCAGGTCTCCTTAGCCATCCGTCCTCCCGCTTTTGCTCCACCGGACGGCGATGCGGGCCGAGGCGCTGTCCTGGAGGACGAAGCGGAGCTCCGCCAAGTTGATCATGAACACGATCCCGGGCACACGCTGGGCCGGTTCACGATTCGCCGGCCCTGAAGAACGCATCGAAGCGCCCACGGTCACCTTCGATCTCCACATGGCCAGAGTTGACTCGGCCGTAGAGCAGGAGGACGAGGTCAGACGCCGTGGCCCGAGCCGTCACCGGGGGACCCGACCCGGACCCGAGCGCCCACTTTCGCCCGGTGTCGACGGCCACCAGGTCGACCCGGCCCGGCCGGCCCGTTGCCCCGCGGTCCACCACCTCCAAGAACTCACTCACTCCGTCGACGGCGACGGCCGTCTTGATCGGCTCGGGCACATGAGCCGCACTCTGTGCATCCCAGCGATGGACCGAGGCCTCTTGGACCTGGTGGCGGCCTACCGCCCCGACGGTGCGGGGCTCTCCCCACCAGGTCCAACATGGCGTCGAGTCCGGCACCTTCTCGAGCTGGCCGCACAGCAGGTCGGTTCCGTCCCGGAGCCAGTCGGCGAGCTGTTCATCCGACGACGGGGCGGGTGGCTCGCCCCTCCACGGCTGGCTCGGGTTCTCCCCCTCCACGTTCTTGGCCCAGAAGCGCTGGACCCGGCCCAGATGGAGGGCGAGGTCGCCCATGGTCCATCCCGGGCACGAAGGGACAGTGAGGCCCATCGGGTTGGCCTGGACCACGTCGGCCAGCCGGGCGCTCTCCGCCTTGATCGCCACGATCTCCCCGAGGCCCATCGCGATGACGCTACAGCCACGGCCAGTCAGTGCCGACTACCGTCATCCCGTCTGGCCCACCGGATGCATCGTGGTGTCAGTCGAGACGGGGACGCCGACTGGGCCCCGGCTCTGCTCGGCTCGGCTCGGCTCGGCTCGGAGGAGACGACCCCTGCCGGGGATCGACCAACTAGCGCAGGGCGAGCTGCCCGGGCACGATGGGCGCGGGCAGGGCACTCTGGCCCATCAGGTAGCGGTCGACGGAGGCGGCGGCCGACCGACCCTCGGCGATGGCCCAGACGATCAGGCTCTGTCCCCGGGTCATGTCCCCGCACACGAAGACCCCGTCCACGTTGGTGGCCCATGACTGGTCGGCTACCACCGAGCCTCTGGCGTTGAGCTCGATGCCCAGGTCGGCGACCACGCCCGTCTTCTCGCTGCCGAGGAAGCCGAGGGCCAACAGGACCAGCTCACAGGGGAGCTCGAACTCCGATCCCGCGACAGCCAGGAACTCGGGTCGGCCGTCCTCGCCGAAGTTGACCTCGACCTCCTCGCCGAGCAGGGCCCGGACCTGTCCGTGCTCGTCACCCAGGAACTCGACGGTGGTCACCGAGAACAGGCGCTCACCGCCCTCTTCCAGGGCCGAAGGGATGCGCAGGATGAGTGGCCAGGTCGGCCACGGGTTGTCGGCCACCCTCCCGGTCGGGGGCTCGGGCATGATCTCCAGCTGATGGACGCTGAGCGCCCCCTGGCGGTGGACGGTGCCGAGACAGTCGGCGCCGGTGTCGCCGCCCCCGATGATGACCACGTGCTTGCCGGCCGCGGTGATGGGCGGCTGGTCCAAGAGCCCTTCTTGGACCATGTTGGACGGCTTCAGGAAGTCCATGGCCGAGTGGATGCCGCCGAGCTGGCGCCCGGGCAGGGGAAGGTCACGGGGGAGCGTGGCCCCACCGGCCAGAAGGACGCTGTCGAACTCCTCGACGAGGGAGGTGGCACTGACCACGGTGACGTCGTCGGCCAGGGCAGAACGGGCCTCGGGGTCGCACTCCCCGACCGAGACGCCGCACCTGAACTCCACGCCTTCTTTCACCATCTGTTCGAGGCGCCGATCGAGGACGGCCTTTTCCATCTTGAACTCGGGGAT
>PLSY01000285.1 GCA_003164275.1 Acidimicrobiaceae bacterium
GAACTCGGCGTAGCACTCGTCGGAGAAGACGGGCACTCCTCGAGACCTGCCCCAGCATGCGGCCGCACCGAGGTCCTCGAGCCGGCCCGCCGGGTTTCCCGGGCTGTTCACCCAAAGACAGAGGGCCCGCGCCGCGTCCTCCGGCGAGATCGACGAGAGGTCCATCGTCCCGTCGGGCCGGGCCGGCACGGCGACAGCCCGGCAACGGGCGAGGAGCGCCCCCATCTCGTAGGTCGGATAGGCAAGCGACGGGCAGAGCACCGTGTCGCGCGCCGGGGTCCGGAGGCGCAGCCAATGGGGCACGCCGGACACGAGCTCCTTGGTGCCCACGCACGCCGCGACGGCGACAGCGGTCGTGTCCACTCCCAGGCGCCGAGACATCCATCGGAGCGCCGCGTCGCGGTACTCGCCGGAGCCCATCGACGAGGGATAGCCACGCTCGGCCGCGGAGGTGGCGAGAGCCGCGAGAACCTCCGGCGGCGGAGCGTCGCACGGTGTACCGACGGAAAGGTCGACCGTGCCGCCCTCGTGGCGCGCCGCGAGCCCGGCCAGCTCGCCCAGCTTGTCGAACGGGTACACCGGAGGCACGAAACCGACCTCGGCGTCACTCGCTTCCCCGCTCACCTGCGGCCTCTCTCCCCCCGTGTTCCGCGCCGCCAACCGGTCACGGCTGCAGGAACTCCGCGTAACGGCGCGCGGCCCGCTCGTCGAGTCGAGCCCTCAGGAGGACCTGCTCTCCCTCGTAGCGTTCGCCGAGCACCTCGCCTTCGCGGTGAATGGCGGCGACAACGTCACCGCGCCCCACGGGCACCGCGAGATCGACCAGGTTGTCCGCGACCCTGAGCCTGTCCCCTATGGCCCGGAGCAGCTCGGGCACGCCTCGGCCCGTGAGGGCCGAGCAGGCAACCGACCCCGGGTGCGCGGCCATCAGCCTGCCTGCCCTGCGCCGGTCGAGGTCAGCCTTGTTGAACGCCATGAGCTCCGGCACCTCGGCCGCGCCGATCTCTGCCAGCACCGTGTGCACCGCATCGATCTGCGCCGCGGGATCGGAAGCCGACGCGTCGACGACGTGCACGAGCAGGTCCGAAGCGCCGACCACCTCCAAGGTGGCGTGGAACGCGTCGACCAGCTGATGGGGCAGCTTCCGCACGAAACCGACCGTGTCCGAGCACAGCACCGGCTCGCCGCCGGGCAGATCCAGGCGCCGGGTGCGCGGATCCAGGGTGGAAAAGAGCCGGTCTTCGACGAGCACGCCGGCGTCGGTGAGCACGTTGAGCAGGGTCGACTTGCCGGCGTTCGTGTAGCCCACGAGCGAGACCGTCCGGAGAGCCCCGCGCTTTCGCGCCTTGCGCTGGGTCCGCCGCGTCCCTTCCAGGTCTCGGAGCTCCACCTCGAGCTTGCGGATCCGCCGCATGATCCGCCGCCGGTCCACCTCGAGCTGGGTCTCGCCGGGCCCTCTCGTCCCGATGCCACCTGCCTGCTGGGAGAGCGCCAGCCCCTTGCCCCGAAGGCGCGGGAGCCGGTAGCGGCTGAGCGCGAGCTCCACCTGCGCCCGGCCCTCTTGGGTATGGGCATTCTGGGCGAAGATGTCGAGGATCACTGCCGTCCGGTCGATAGCTGTTCGACCCAGGATCTTTTCCAGGTTGCGCTGCTGGGCGGGCGACAGGTCGTCGTCGAAGACGACCGTGTCGGCATCGACGGCCAGGCAGATCGACAGCAGCTCTTCGGCTTTACCCCGACCGAGGTAGGTCGCCGGGTCCGGAGCGGTCCGACGCTGCATGATCCGCTCCAAGACGTCGGCCCCGGCGGTGTCCACCAAGAGAGCCAGCTCGTCCAGCCCTGCCTCGGTCTCCGCCACCGTGGACTGAGGGAACGTGACACCGACCAACACGATGCGCTCTCTGACACTCCGGGAGATGAGGGTGTCGGTGAATGCGGAGTCGGTCATGGGCACACCTCGCAGATGGCGGACAGGTCGACCTCCACGTCTGCGACCTTTCGGACCGGGCCGGCCAGCCGCACGCCATCGGCCTCCAAGGTGACTCTGAGGGTCCCGCCCGGATTGTGGACGTCGACCGTTTCTCCGACCAGGCCCCAACTGTGGGCGGCGGCGGCCGCCGCCGCGCTGCCCGTGCCACAGGCCAGGGTCTCACCTACCCCCCGCTCCCACACCCGCAGGGTGATGGCGTCCGACCCGGGGCCGATGGCGATGAACTCGACATTGATCCCGCCAGGATGAACACCTTGGAGGTGCTGTCCCAGCTCGGCCACATCGATGTCGGCCGGGTCTCGCCCGAGCAGCACGAGGTGGGGGTTCCCCATGTCCACCTGACGCACCCGGCGCTCGACGAACTGCTGGGGCTGATCGACACCGAGGACGGCCTTGCCCATGTCCACCGACGCCTCGGCGGAGTCCGGATGCCGACCGGACCGATAGTCAATGGTCCGAAGCCCGGCCAGGGTCGAGACCGTGAAGGAGCTGTCGCCGACCAGGCCGGCGAGCACCGCCGCCTGGGCCAGGCAGCGGATGCCGTTGCCGCTCATCTCGGCCGTGCTCCCGTCGGCGTTCTTCAGGTCCATGGCGAGGTCAGCAGCCTCGCCTCCGTCGATCACTCGTATGAGTCCGTCGGCGCCCACGCCGAATCTGCGATCGCACAGCGCCCGAACCGCATCCGCACCGAGGGGCGTCTCGTCTCCGAGGTCGATGAGCACGAGGAAGTCATTCCCCGCACCGTGGTGCTTCGTCAGGTGGAGCAGTTGCTTGTCGCTTTCCGGATTCATCGTGCTACGCGCCAGTCTCTCATCGAGGCACCTTCGTGGGAGGTCCCTCCGAGGAGGCCCACGATTGAACTCACCGGGTCGTCGTCGGGGTCCATCCACACGATACGCGGGTCACGACGGAACCAGGCCATCTGTCGACGGGCAAACGACCGCGTGCGCTGGACGGCCGACTCGATGGCCTGAGCGAGAGGGACGCCCCCTTCGACATGGGCCAGGAGCTCTCGGTACCCAAGACCCTGTCGAGCGGTACGTGACATCCCGTGCGGGACAGCAGCCAGACGCTCCACTTCGGCGAGCAGACCCACCTCCATCATCCGTTCGAACCGCTCGGCGATGCGTCGGTCGAGCACATCGACGTCACAACACAGGCCGACCAGGGTGGCCCGGGACGGCGGATAGCGCTCCAGGCCGGGACCGTAGGAAGAAAAGGGCTGACCCGACCCGAGCGTCACCTCGAGGGCACGCACCAGCCTTCGCCCGTTCGTCGGCTCGATCCGGCTGGCAGCCACGGGGTCGATGGCCGCCAGCTTGCCATGCAAACGGCCCAGGGTGGCGCGCCGCTCCTCGCTGTCCTCGGGTCCGGACGCCTCCACCTCGGCCCATAGGGACGTCGACACCTCGGGGTAGCGCCCGGGAAAGGTCAGGTCGTCCACCACTGAACGGAGGTACAGGCCGGTGCCCCCGACCAGCAGGGCCCGGTTCCCCCGGGCACCGATGTCATCGAGGGCCAGCGTTGCCGCCCGCTGGAACTGCTGGACGGTGAACTCCTCACCCGCATTGACCAGGTCGATGAGGTGGTAGCGCCCACGGGTGCGGTCGGCTGGCGTGGGCTTTGCCGTTCCTATGTCCATGCCCCGATAGACGGCCATGGAGTCGACCGACACCAGTTCGACATCGCCCGCCGCTTCGGCCACCTCGAGGGCAACCCCCGACTTGCCCGATGCCGTCGGGCCGACCAACGCCACGAGCCGTGCCCCGGCACGTTGCTCCTCTGTCGCCAACGGACCGTCAGTCACCACTGGACAGAGGGCCTCACCCGGCAGTGACCGGGATGAGCACCCGGTGGCTCGGCCGGGCCGTCACCTCGCAGAGCTCACCGACCAAATGGTGGCGGGCAGCCCCCGTCACCTCCACCTCGGCATACGACCCGTTGGCGATGGCCGGGCGCCCGGAGGGATCGAAGTGGACCAACTTGTTCTGATCAGTCCTCCCGGTCATGACCGTTCGATCGCGCTTCGACGGGCCTTCGACCACCACCTCTTCCCTCCGCCCGATCCGGGCCCGGTGGAGCGCCAGGGCCGAACGCTCGACCACGGAGCGAAGCCGCTCCATCCTCTCGGCTGCCACCTCCGAGGGCACGAAGTGGTCCTCCATGGCGGCGGCCCTGGTGCCCGGACGCGGCGAGAAGACAAAGGTGTAGGCGCTGTCGTAGGAGGCTTCGGCGGCCACCTCCAGGGTGCGCTCGAAGTCGTCCTCGCTCTCTCCGGGGAAGCCGACGATGAGATCGGTCGACACCGCCAGGTCGGGGATGGCCGCTCGGGCATCGGCCAGGCGGGCCAGGTATCGGTCAGCCGAATAGCCCCGGCGCATGGCCGTCAGGATTGTGTTGCTGCCCGACTGGAGCGGGAGGTGCAAGTGGTTGCACACCTCTGGCGTCTCGGCCATAGCGGCGATGGTGGCCGCGCTCAGATCCTTTGGGTGGGGACTTGTGAAGCGGACACGCCGGATGCCGTCGACCGCGCTCACGGCTCGGAGGAGTTCGGCGAATAGCGGTCGTCTCCGGGTCAGGTCCCGCCCGTAGGAGTTCACATTCTGGCCGAGCAGCGTCACCTCGGTCACCCCCCGGGCCGCCAGGGTCGAGACCTCGGAGACCAGGTCGTCCCGGCGGCGGGAGACCTCGGCACCCCGCACCGAGGGGACGATGCAGAAGGCGCAGGAGTTGTCGCACCCGGTCTGGATCGTCACCCACGCCGCGTAAGGGAGGTCCCGGACGGCGGCCAGCGCGGCCACCTGGTCCTCGGCACCGTCGTTGCCGGCTTGTGGCCCGTCCAGGATCTCGACGACTGGACCCGACTGGGCGGCCTGGCGCAAGAGGGCGGGTGCTCTCGTCAAGTTGTGGGTCCCGAAAACGACGTCGACGTGGGCGGCCCGCTCACGAATCCGGTCTCTGTCCATTTGGGCCAAGCAGCCGCCGACGGCAATCTGCATGTCGGGTCGGCGTTCGCGCAAGGTCTTCAAGTTGCCCAGATGCCCATAGAACTTGTTGTCGGCGTTCTCCCGTATGCAGCACGTGTTGAAGACCACGACATCTGCAGCCTCGATGTCGGCCGTTGCCACCAGACCGTCGGCCACCAGGGACCCGGCCAGGCGCTCGGAGTCATGGTCGTTCATCTGACAGCCGAAGGTCCTGATGTAGAAGGTCCGCGGCGGCAAAGGCTGTACGTCGTCCGACTGTTCGGGGTCCGGTCCGTCACTGGGCGTCGGGAAGCTCACACCCCAAGGATAGGACCACCTCGAGGCCGGTAGAACCGAGGCTCGACGACTACGAGGGGTGTGAGGCGGTCACGACGGTATGGATGCCGCCCCGGACCAGCCAATCGGTCACGACGGTCATGCGCCGGGGAGCGATCGCCTCGACCAGGTCATCGAGGACCCTATTGGTGACGTCCTCGTGGAAGGCGCCGTCATTGCGGAAACTCCACAGATACAGCTTGAGGGACTTGAGCTCGACCAGGGACAGGTCGGGCACGTAGGAGATCGTCACGGTGGCGAAGTCAGGCTGGCCGGTCATGGGGCACAGACAGGTGAACTCGGGCGATTCGCAGCGGATCTCGTAGTCCCGGCCCGGATGGGAGTTGGGGACGGTCTCGACCCCCTTGCTGGGTTGACTGGGCACGTTCGGTCCTCTCTACCTTTCGGTCGGCGTCTCGAAGCCGGGCCCGGAGCCGCCGCGGTCAAGCACCAGTCCGTCCAAGTCGGCCCGCAGGACGAGCACCTGTCCTGGGATGTCTGCCTCGAGCAGGGCTGCCTCGGCCGCCAACTTCACCGATGGGGCGTCAGTCGCACGCGTGATGCCCAGCAGGGAGGGCCCGGCACCAGACCAACAGACCGCCAGTGCGCCGCCTTCGGACATCCCGGCCAGCAACTTTGGAGCGGCAGGGAACAGCGGGCTCCGGTAGTCCTGGTGCAGCCTGTCCTCGGTGGCTTCGCTTACGAGCACCCGGCTGTCGGCCAGCCCGGCGATCAGCAGGGCCATCCTCGACAGGTTGAAGGCGGCGCTCTCGCGACTCACCTGGGTGGGCAGCGCTTGCCGGGCCTTGGCCGTCGACAGAGTCACTTCGGGAACGATGACAACGAATGCCAAGCTGGGATCGAGAGCCAGTCGGACGGCCTGAACCCCACCCTTCACGCGGGCGGCAGCCACCAGCCCTCCGACCATGGAGGCGGCGGCATTGTCGGCATGGCCGTCCACCTGCGCAGCCACGGCCAGTGGATCGGCCGCTCCGGCCGCCGCCGCCGCGGCCACGGCCAAGGCAGCTGACGATCCGAGGCCTCGAGCGATTGGGATCTGGGACCGCACGGTGATGGCCAGCCGGTCGGTCCCGGCCACGTCGATGGCCACCCGGGCCGCCAGGTGGGATCGGGCGTCGGAGAGCCCTGCGCCCTCACCCTCGGAGCGCACGATCAGCCGGGATGCGGGCTCGACCTCGACTTCCACGTAGCGGTCGAGGGCGATGGCCAAGGTGTCGAAGCCCGGGCCCAGATTGGCCGACGACGCTGGTACTCGTGCACGCACACCGACACGGTAGTCCGGAGGGGTTGATGCCGGAGCCGAGTACGGTACGGGCCTTTCGACGCCGTCACCTGGCCCTCAGCCGTGGGTCAGCCGCCACCACCATGAGGGCTCAGGCACGGTGCGCACCAGCTTGAGCGGGACAGTGGTCGTCTGTGAGCCGAGGGCATAGTGGGCCGTCCCGACCACCGTGCCCTTCGATCCCCCCGCCCGGACGGTCGAAAGCTTCGTCGTCGCCGTCACCTGCTGGCCCGGCCATGCGACCAGCCACGCATTTCCGGACGTCACCACGCCGACCTGGTGGGTCGAGCCCCCCCAGTTGGCATTGACCGTGCCCGCTGTCTGACCGGCCGAGGCCACCGGGGCCTTCACCACCCCAGCCGCCGTCGCGCTCAACAGCGCCTCGACCACCGGCCGGGTGAACTTGAACGGGTCGGGCACATTCAGTTCGTCGATCGGGATGGTCGTCGTCGTGGTGGTCGGTGCCGACGAGGAGGCTGCCCCCGCCGCTGGTGCGGTGGTCGTGGTGGTGGTAGTGGTCGGCACCGTCGGAGGCGGGGTGGGCTGGCTGAGCACGGCGACGAGCACCAGTACCGTTCGGCCGTCGATCACCCGGTTGGTGGCGAGGACCATGCACCCCTTGGCCGCCGAGGTATACCCCGACTTCACGCCGATCACCCCGTTGGAACCGATCTCGGTAACGACATTCGCACGGACGCCCACCAGCGGGAGCGTCACGGACTTCATCCCAACCACCTCGGCGAATGTCGGGATGGCCATGGCGGCGGCGGCGATGCGGAGGCAGTCTGCCGCAGTCGACACCGAGCTGGGGTCGAAGCCAGAGGCGTCCACATAATGGCTCGAAGTGGCGCCGAGCGAGGCGGCCATGGCGTTCATCTTGGCCACGAAGGCGGCAGTGCTACCGGCGTCCCACACGGCCAGGGCATAGGCAATGTCGTTTGCTGATTGGGTAAGGAGTGCCTCGAGCATCTGGCGCTCGGTCATCACCTCCCCGGTGCGAATGGCAACCGTCGACTGGTCGTTGTGCACCTCGATGTCGTACTGAGCCATGTCGTCGGCCGTAATGGTGATGGCCGGGCCATCAGCGCCGGCGGCAACGGGGTGGTCGTGGAGGATGACCAGAGCATTGGTCATCTTGGTCAGGGAGGCGATGGGCACCGAGGATTCCGAGCCCGACTGAGCCGAGAAGCCCAACGCCGGGATGGAGACCGCCCCTTGGCCCTGGCTCGGCCAGGGCAGCGACGGGGAGCTACCCTCCACCGAGACGGTGGCGGAGAGTCCTGCGGTCAGAGAGGGTTGGGGCAACCGCTTGTTCACCCGCTGAGCCCCGACGAAGCCGGCGGCGGCCAGGATGAGCACGACGGCGATGGACACGATCCACATGATCCGGCGCCTGGTTCGACGATGGGCCGTGCGCTCAGTGCGGGGCACCGGGTCCGAGCTGATGCCGTTTCCTCTTTCCTCGGGCGCCGACTCGGCACCGAAGACGGCGCTGGCGAGGGACTCGCCGACCCCAGTGGTCGGCGTCGCGACCGTACCGTCTGTCGACGTGGTTTCAGCCGCGGGGGCATGATCGAAGGGGCCGCCTACCGACGCGGCAAGGACCATTGCCGCCGTCCCGTCTCCTTCGGAGGCGAGCGGGGCGCCACGGTCGTCGACCGAGAGCGCCACCTGCTCGACGTCATGAGGTCCATCGGAGGGTGGGATCTCTCGTACCTCCGACGGGACGTCGGCGTCAGGCTCGCTCGGACTTCCGTTGTTCAGGGGGCGTCCAGTTCTTCGGGCGTCATCAGCACGGCCCGGGCCTTCGAACCCTCGGATGGTCCGACGATCCCCCTTCGCTCCATCAGGTCCATCAATCGGCCGGCGCGGGCGAAGCCAACCCTCAGTTTGCGCTGGAGCATGGACGTCGACCCAAGCTGGGAGCGCACGACGAGCTCCATGGCCTGATCGAGGAGCTCGTCGTCACCGTCCTCACCGCCTCCCGACGTCGGACCCTCCTTGCCGACTACTTCTTCGATGCCGGCCACGATCTCCATCGGTCGCTGACGCTTCCAGTGGGCCGCCACGGCCCGGACCTCTTCCTCGCTCACCCACGGACCTTGGAGGCGCTGGGGGTTGGACGACGAGGCCGTCAGCAACAACATGTCACCCATGCCGATGAGGCGCTCGGCCCCGGGCTGGTCGAGGATGACCCGACTATCGGCCAACGAGGAGACCGAGAACGCCATCCGAGAGGGGATGTTGGCCTTGATCACACCGGTGATGACGTCCACTGAGGGTCGCTGTGTCGCCAGCACCAGGTGGATTCCGACAGCCCTCGCCATCTGGGCGATCCGGCAGACCGACTCCTCTACGTCCCGGGCCGCCACCATCATCAAGTCGTTCAGCTCGTCGACGACGATGACGATGAACGGCAGCCGCTGGTACCGGGGGACGACGTCCTGATCGTCCTCTCCCTTTTCGTCGTCGAGTCCGGTCCCGCGCATCCGAAGCTGGTAGTCCTGTTCGTACTCGCCGAGCAGCCCGTCGTCGAAGCCCTGGTTGTAGCCGGTGATGTCGCGCNNGATGGGGCAGGTCGTTGTACTGACCAAGCTCCACGCGCTTCGGGTCGACCAGGATGAGGCGCACTTGGTCTGGGGTGGCCCGAGTGAGGATCGATGTCAGCACGGAGTTGATACAGGAGGACTTGCCCGATCCGGTAGCGCCCGAGACGAGCACATGGGGCATCTCGGCCAGGTTGNNCCGGCGATGTCGCGGCCCAGGGCGACCTGGAGGGGATGGTGGGCGTCAGCAGCCTCCGGCGAGGCCAGGATGTCACCCAGGGCCACCAACTGACGATTCCTGTTCGGCACCTCGACGCCGATAGCCGACTTGCCGGGGATGGGGGCGAGGATGNNAGAGCGACGTGACCCTGGCCACCTTCACCCCAGCCCCTAGCTCCAGCTCGTAACGCGTGATCGAAGGCCCGACTGTTCGGCCGACGAGCCGGGTGTCGACCCCGTGAGCCATGAGGGCAGACACCAGCGCCGCCCCGGCGGCATCCACTTCTCGCTCGTTGATGGCCTGGGGCTTGCCCCTTTTCAACAAGTTGGCCGGAGGCAGGCGCCAGTCTCCCACCGTTGGGCCGAGTTTCATCTCGAGCTGCGAGCCCTTGCCTGGTTTGGTTGCGGCCTCTGGCAACACCGGCGGTTCTGGGCTCTCGATGACCGCCTTCACCGGCTCGGTCGCCACCGGGCCCGAGACGACCGGGTCGGCCACGATCGGGTCGACGACCGGGACTGGGACCGACGCCTTCGTCTTGACGGTCCGACCGAACGGGTCGGTCGGATGATCCTCATCGTTTTGGCCCTCGGCCTCGGCCCGACCTCCACCTCGGGCCACAGCGGCCAGCCAACGGGCGGCACCGGCGAGCCCTCCGGCGGCGGCCTTCACCGTCACCCCGGTGAACAGCACCATGGCCACGATCAAAAGGGCAACCAGCACCACCCCTGCCCCGAAACCACCGAGGGCGGCATGGAGCGGGTTGCCGATCAGCGCGCCGATCCAGCCTCCGGCGGCTGACAAGAGAGAAGTCGAGGCCTTGATGGGGGGCGAGCCCCCCGCCAGTGATGCCAAGCCGGCCACCGACAACAAGGTCAGCGACGCACCGATGACGGCCCGAGCCGGATCGGGCGTGGATCGGCCGCCCTCTTCGCTCCCCCGGCGCCCGATGACAAGGAGAACACCGACGGCGACCGCCACCGGGGGGACGAGGAACCGTCCCCAGCCGAGCAGGTCGCCCATGGCGATTCGGGCATCATTGCCTGCCGGCCCGAGCGAGTCGGCACTGCCATAGAAGGCCACGGCGGCGAGCACGCCGAGAGTGACCAGTACCACGCCCCAGATGTCGGCGGCGTGGCTGGCGATCACGGCCCACATGGACTCGACCAGGCCGGGCGGCTGAGGCCTACCCCCGCGACTTGACGTCCCAGAACCCCTGCGAGCTGGGCTTTTCTTTGAGGAGTGCGCGGAAGTAGAACGGGAACGAGTCGAGGATGCGGACCTACTCTTGGGTCGGGAACCCCCGGATCGACCCGCCGGGCGCTTGGTGGCGATCGTCACAGTGCGTAACAGCGTACTCCCGCTGCGTCACCGATACAGGGACACCGGTCCCCGGCGAGGCTCAGACCGTGACGATGACCGGCACGATCATCGGGCGCTGGCGGGTGCGGTCCCCGACCAGACGACCGAGGGCCTTCCTCGCCACCCGATTGAGGTTCTCGTGGTCGTTACTGCCCGCGCCCAGGGCCTGCTCCAAGGCTTTGGTCACCTGGATCCGGGCCTCGTCCAACAGGGCTTCGGTGTCGTGGTCGTAAGCCCAGCCGCGCGTGACGATCTGGGGCGTGCCGACCACCTCCCCACGCTTCAGGTCGACGGTGGCCACAGCCATCACCACTCCCTCTTCGGCAAGAACCATTCGGTCACGCAACACGCCGTGGCCGATGTCGCCGACCGAGCTGCCGTCGACGAACAGGTAGCCCCCGGGCACGGTGCCGTCTCGGCGAAGGCCGGCGGCATCGAGGCGCACTGCGTCACCGTCCTCGCACAGGATGACCCGATCACCGGTAATCCCCATGGTGGCGGCCAGACGCACATGGTTGGCCATGTGGCGGTACTCACCGTGGACGGGGATGAAGAACTCCGGTTTCGTGACCGACATCAGCATGGACAGCTCGCCCTGCCGGGCGTGACCACTCACGTGGACCGAGTCGGTTCCAGAGTGGATGACCTCCACATTGCGCTTGTGCAGGCTGTCGATCACCCGGCCCACCGACCACTCGTTGCCNNTGGGCACTGATGACCACGACGTCGTCTTCTTGGAGCTTGAAGAACCGGTTCTCGCCGGTCGCCAAACGGGAGAGGGCCGACATGGGCTCACCTTGTGAGCCCGTCGAGATGACGCAGACCTCACCGGGAGGGAGCTTGTCGACCGTTGAGATGTCGACCAGGGACCGATCGGGGATGTGCAGCAGCCCGAGCTTGCGGGCCAAGGCCACGTTCTTTTGCATCGAGCGGCCGAGCGTGGCCACCGACCGACCCCCGGCGATGGCCGCATCGGCCACCTGCTGGANNCCAGGCTCCTCGGCGTTGGTGGAATCGGCGAGGAGCAGCCGGATCCCCTCCTCGGTGGCCAGGGCACCCATCCGAGCGAGATCGGTTCGCCGGCCGTCCACCGGATGGAGGTCGATCTTGAAGTCCCCTGAGTGCATGATGATGCCTTGGGGCGTGTGGAAGACGGTGGCAAAGGCGTGCGGAACCGAGTGGGTAACGGGGATGAACTCCACGTCACAGGGCCCGATGCGCCGTCGCTCCCCGTCGCGGACGGGGATGAACTGGGCCCGGGAGGCCATGCCGGCCTCGTCGACCCGATTGCGGGCCAAAGCCAAGGTCAGCTCCGAGCCGTAGACAGCCACCGGGAAGTCCCGGAGCAGGTAGNNTGTGGTCTTCGTGGCCGTGGGTGAGAATCACTGCGTCGACCCGGTCGGCGTTCTCGCGAAGGTAGGTGAAGTCGGGAAGGACGAGGTCGACGCCGGGCATGTCCGGGTCGGGGAACATGATGCCCACGTCGAGAACGAGAATGCGGCCGTCCACCTCGATGCAGGCGCAGTTCCGGCCTATCTCCCCGAGGCCGCCGAGAAATACCACCCGGACCGGAGCTGCGCCTGCCCCGTCGGCGCCGCTCCCCTTCTTGCCGCCTTTGGGTGCTGACACCACCGGGGACTGGCTCTGGGCGTTGACCGCCGCCTTCCCCTTGCCGGCGGATCCCCGGCCCGATCCCCCACGTTGGCCGGCGCCCCCGCGCTTCGAGGAATTGCTGGGCTTGGCGGCCGCGCCGCCTTGCGTCTCGTTCTTCACTGTTGACTTACCTCTGCCGCTGGAGTTAGCGGAGCGTCGGGGCGGCCGATCGATCCGTTCTGAATCAGGCGACCGGCTGGTGGGCCGGGTTCAATCGGTTCAAGCGCGAAATCACAGCCCTCGCCTGGTCATCCAAAGACCCGGGCGCGTGGGTGTTGGGGAGGCGGCACTGGCCCACTCCGATGCGGAGAGCCCGGCATGCCGCCTTGGCTGGCACCGGATTGGGGAAGTCCTCGCTCGACTGGAACCGATACGACTCGGCTAGCTGCTGGTTGATCACCATGGCCCGGGCGACATCCCCGGCTCGGTAACAGGCGAGCATCTCCGAAAAAAGTGCGCCCGCCCAGTGGGCGGCGACACTGATGACGCCGACCGCACCCACGGAAGCGAACGGCAAGGTCAGTGAGTCGTCGCCGCAGTAGACCTCGAAGTCAGCGGGAGAGTCGGCCACCACGATCGCCGCCGAGGCGACGTCGCCGGTGGCGTCCTTGACGGCCACGATCGAGGGCACCTCCCGAGCCAGCTCGACGGTCAGGCCCGGTCCGATCCGTCGGCCCGAGCGGACCGGGATGTCGTAGAGGATGACCGGAAGGTCGGTGGCAGCCGCCATGGCCCGGAAATGGGCCGACAGGCCGGCCGGTGAGGGCCGGTTGTAGTACGGCGTGACGGCCAGGATCCCGGCCACGCCGGCGGACTTGGCCGCCTTGGTCAACAGCACGGAATGGGCCGTGTCGTTGCTGCCGGTGGCTCCGATCACCGGCACGTCGACCGCCCCAACCACCACTTGGAACAGATCCAACTTCTCTTGGTCGCTCAGGACCGAGCCTTCGCCGGTCGAGCCCGCCACCACCAGGGCATCACTGCCCGATGCGACCAGATGGCGTGCCAGCGTTTCGGCCAAGCCCAAGTCGACCGCGCCGTCTGCGTCGAAGGGCGTCACCATGGCGGTAATGACCGCGCCGAATCGGGACATGCGAACTCAGCCCCTCATCAGGGGCGACTGAAGCGTGGAAGGCGTCACAACACAGCAGGCTACCAGCCGCTATCGGTATCGGACGGCCCCCACTGGCCCGAGGGCGGTCGGTCCGAGGGCGGCAACCGGTCCGACATGGGCACCAATCTCCGGGCCGATCAGGCCTGCGCTCGTTCCCGGGTCGGCACTGAGGCCATGGCCTCGTACTCTTCGGTGGTGTCCACCCACGACTCGAACTCGATGACGCCCAGCTCGGTGAACTTGGTCCTCAGCCATCCGTCCGCCGCGTCCAGAAGACCGAGTTTCTTGCAGTTCGGCACGATCTTGGAGAACAAGAGTGCCTGGAAGGCGGCACGGTCGGGCGCCTGTTGCACCACCGGGACGATGGCCTTCGCATCGACTCCCATGCGGTCCCATACCTCTTGCTGCAAGAACCGGTCGCGCATTCTCACGGCCGCCTCAAAGGCGAACTCCTGACGCTCCCGGAGCTCGGCGGCGTTCAGGCCCGCGTAGTACTCCTGGAGGCTCAAGACCCCAAAGGCCACGTGCCTGGCCTCGTCGGCCATGACATAACGCAGCAGCTGCTTCAGCAGAGGGTCGCGCGTGAGCTGGTGCATGAAGCCGAAGGCGGCGAGGGCGAGGCCCTCGACCATGATCTGCATGCCGANNCGAGCAGCATCCGCAGATGGGCGTTCACTGGGTAGTGACCCGAGAGCTTCTCGTCCAGGTACTTGGCGAACACCTCGACGTGGCGGGCCTCGTCCATCACCTGGGTGGCGGCGTAGTACTTGGCGTCGATCCAGGGGACGGACTCCACGATCTTGGCCGTGCAGATGAGGGCGCCCTGCTCCCCGTGGAGGAACTGGGACAGCATCCAGTTCTGGCTCTCTATGCCGAACTGGAGCCACTCCTTGTCGCCCCAGTGCTCGACCGGTGTGCCGCGAAGGTCGAAGCCGACGGCGAACCCGCCGGCCGCTTCAGCGTCTTCGCGTACCATCTTCTCCTGGTCGACCTCGATCTCCCAGGGCAGGTCGGTCTCGCCGTTCCACTGCGCCCCTTTGGCCTTCTCGTAGAGTTTGTTCAGCTTCGGGCGGGCACCTTTTTCATAGTCCCAGGTGAAGTTGGAGTCGTAGTCAGAGTGCACGACGTGCAAGCCGTTCGTCTCTTCGGTGCCGACCACCGACAGGATGGCCGCGAAATCGTTGATTTCCGATCGCCCGATGATGTCCTCGGTACTCCTCATCTCAATCGTCATGGGCTTCTCCTCGTCTGGCGTCTTGCCGTGCACGGTCTTCAGTCACAGAGGGCTCGGGCGTTCGGCTGCGCCGCCATCGGGCCTCCCCGTTTTGGCCCGCTGTGAGCTCATCGAGATCTGGATCGACCCGCACGAAGGGCGTGATGTCTATGGCTCCGGTGGCCTCACTGTCGTGGAGGGCCCGGATCCCCGGGAGGACGAACATAGAAACCAGTCGCTTGGTGTGGTCGACATCGCACAGGTCGGTGCTCGCAGAGGGCGAAATGGCATAGGACAGCACGATGCGAACCGCCCACTCGGCCACTCGCTCGGCCTCGGCCGGCCGCATCCAACGGGCCAGGAACGGCGCCGTGAACCCCGAGGCCACGGCCAGCAGGTGATCGGACTCGTCGAAGGCCAGATGACCGAGCACCGTCTCGGGCTCGTGCTCGACGACGTAGGACAGGGCCGGGTGGCCCCTGAGCCGGCGGGAAGCGTCGACAATACCCCCGACCAGGGCGTCACCCAGATCGGTGGCCTCGCCGAGCCGGACCCCGAGTGACGAGAACAGTCGGGCGATCTCGGTGTCGACCACTGCTCGCAGCACCTCGTCGCGACCACCCGGGAACACCCGGTACACCGTCGCCCTCGACAGGTCGGCCCGGCTGGCGATGTCGTCGACCGTGGTCTTCGATGTCCCGTGGAGCGCCAGGCACAAGAGCGTGGCATCGATGATGCGAATCCGGTTCGACTCCCGTCCGACCGGTCGGGCCTCGAACCCCGTCGGAGCGGTCGTTTCGTCGCCCCTCGCCTGCTCCACCACACGAAGCTTCGCCGCGTCAGCCACGGATGAAACGCTAGGTCGGAATTTGTCTCATTGTCAACGACGGGGCCCGGGGCAGGTCGGGGGCCTATGCCGAGGGGACAACTACCCCGGCCAGGAGTTCTGCCCGCACCAGCTGTGCCACCTGGTTGGGGTTGTCCAAGTCCCAGCGCCCCGGGGACGTCATGTACGACAGGATCATCCGGGCCAGGAACTCCGCCGCCTCATCGAGTCGCGCTCCCTCGGCCAGCCGTCGCTCGGACAGGTACGGTGCCAAGAAATCGGCGATCCCCTGTCGGACCCAGACGCTTTCGGTGGTCAGGATGGGCAGGAGCTTCTCGGGCTCTGTCTGCATGACACGCTGGAGCACCTCGTGCTCGACGATGGCGCGGTGGGCGAACCTGATGCCCCGCTCCATCACCTCTTCGAGGCTGGTGGCACCTTGGATCCGTTCGTAGAGGCGCAGGAAGAACTCCACCGTGGCCCAGGCCACCACGTCGGCGATCAGCTCGTCACGGCCTCCCGGAAAGACCCGGTACACCGTGGCTCGGGACAGCTTGGCCTCACGGGCGACGTCCTCCACGGTGGTCTTGGCCAGCCCCCAACGGGCCACACAGGCGTAGGTGGCCTCGATGATGCGATTGCGGGTGTCGTCCACGTCGGTCCGGACGAGCCCGATCAGACGCCGAGCAGAGGCTCGATGCCCACGGTGAGGCCGGGACGGTCGGCTACCGACCGCACGGCCAACGCCACCCCGTCCATGAACGAGACACGATCGTAGGAATCGTGTCGGATGGTCAGACTCTGGCCCACGGCACCGAAGATGACCTCTTGATGGGCCACCAGGCCAGGCAGTCGGACCGAGTGGAGCCGGACACCACAGGGACCCGAACCTCCTCGGGCCCCCTCGACCACGAAGGTCTCGGTGGCGTCCGCCGGATAGTCACCGGCCGCCGCCGCTTTTCGGGCCACAGCTATGCGCTCTGCCGTACGCATGGCCGTCCCCGAGGGGGCGTCCAACTTCTTCTCGTGATGAAGCTCCACGATCTCTGCACCCTCGAACCACGGGGCGGCCAGCTCGGCGAACTTCATCATCAATACGGCACCGATGGCGAAGTTGGCAGCCAGGACGCAGTTTGGCGAGCCCGCCTCGGGACCGGCGAATCGTCGGGCCAACTCCTCAACGTCCTCATCGGTGAACCCAGTGGTGCCGACAACGGCGTGGATCCCGGCGTCGGCGCAGTAGCGCAGGGTGAGACGGGACGCCTCCAACCTGGTGAAGTCGACGACCACTTCGGTCCCCGAAGCAACCAGGTCCTCCAGGTCGTCGGATACCACGAGGGCCCCGGCATCCATGCCGATCAGCGCCCCGACAGCAGACCCGGCATGGACCGGGTCGAGGGCGCAGGAGAGCTCGAGGTCGGGCTGGGCCATCACCGTCCGGCAGACCTCGCTGCCCATCCTCCCACCGGCCCCCACCACACCAACTCGCATACCCATCACCCTACTGTGGCCCTGTCGGGCGGCCATGATGCGACCGGCCGTCGGCCGGTCCGGCCTCAGCCCAGCTGCAGGGCCTTGGCGTCGAAGTCCGACTCCTCGAAGGGTCCGACCACCGACAGCGTCCTCGGTGCTGCCACCAGCTCGGTCGCCGCCTGGTGGACCTCGTCGAGCGTCAAGGCCTCGACCCGGGCGAGGACCTCGTCGACTGAGAGAACCTCCCCGTGGAGCAGCATGCCTGCGCCGATCCGGCTCATGCGGGCCCCTGAGTCCTCGCAGGCCAGGAGGGTCTCGGCTCGAAGGTTCCCCTTGGCTATGGCGAGCTCCCGCTCGGTGATGCCGTCGGACCCGAGGAGGGCGAGCTCCGAGCTCACGATGTCAAGGACCTCGGCCACGTGTTCGGGAGCCGTGCCCATGCCCACGCTCACCGACCCAGCATCGTGGTAGGCGACCCGCTCTGACCAGACCGAGTAGGCCAAGCCACGACGTTCCCTGATCTCTTGGAACAGGCGGCTCGAAAGTCCGCCCCCGAGCACGTGGTTGAGGACGGCCAGGGCATACCGGCTCGGATCGAATCGGTCCACCGACCGCGCCGCCAAGACCACGTGGGCCTGCTCTGTCGTTCGCCGTGTGACGGCAACAGGAGTGACCGTGTCATCAGGCCCTGACCGCTCAGGTGTGGAGCCGCCCGTGGGCCCGGTGAATCGGGATTCGAGGCCGTCGGCAACCTCTTGGTGATCGAGGTCGCCGGCCACGGCGACGATGATGTTGCCTGGACGGTAGTGGAGCTCGAAGAACTCCCGGATGCGGGCTGCATTCATGGCCAGCACCGAGTCCTGGCTCCCCAGCACCTCCCGGCCGAGGGGGTGGTCGGGAAACAGCAGCGCTGAGCTCTGCTCGGCTGCCTCGTCCGACGGTTCGTCGGCGTGCATGAGAATCTCGTCCAGGATGACCTGGCGCTCAGCGTTGAGGTCCACGGGCCGAAGGGCGGGCTGCCACATGATGTCGGAGAGGATGTCGAGTCCGAGCGGAAGATGCTCGGCCAGAAGCCGGATGTAGAACGAGGTGTACTCCTTGGTGGTGAAGGCGTTGAAATCGCCTCCCACCTCGTCGACAGCCTCGGCAATGGCCGTGGGCGAGCGCTCTTCTGTGCCCTTGAACAACAGGTGCTCGAGGAAGTGCGAGGCACCGGCCTCGCTGGCGTCTTCGTCCCGAGCGCCGGTGCCGACCCAAAAGCCGATGCACACCGAGCGCGCCTCGTTCATCTGCTCGGTCACCACCGACAGTCCGGAACCAAGCAGCTCGGTGTGGATCATCTGTTGACGCCCAGGCACGACGAGGCGAACTCGGCGGTCAGCAGCTGACTCCGAGAGGTGCCCCGTCGGGCGCCGATCGCATTGACCGGCGCCCGACGAATGCCATTACTCAACGGCGACGGCGACCTCGGCCGCCCCCTGCCGGGCGCTCGGAGGTCTCGGCCACGGCAGGGCCCAGATCGCCGAACTCCTGGACCAACTCCTCTTGGAAGGCGTCCTCGAACGACACGGCTCCGGCTGGTGCCGGCGTGCTCGACTCGGCTGGACGACGGCCACCACGCTCGGGGCGATCGCCCGGATCGGAGTGATCGCCGCGAGGACGGTTGCGCCCACCACCGTCGCTGCGACCCGAGGGGCGATCGTCGCTCCCAGAGGCTGTCGGCGCCGGTGCCTCGCCCGCCAGGGAGAGTGAGACCTTGCCCTGGGGGTCGATGTCGTCGACTTTGACCTCGACCGGCTGGCCGAGCTCGAGCACGTCTTCGACACGCTCGACCCGCTTGCCCTGTCCGATCTTGGAGATGTGGAGGAGGCCGTCCCGCCCGGGAAGGATGTTGACGAACGCACCGATCTTGGTGATGTTCACGACCTTGCCCTGATAGGTGGCCCCCACTTCGGCCAGTGGCGGGTCGAGGATGGTTGAGATCCGGCGGCGGGCCTCTTCCACGGCCACGCCGTCCTTCGCTCCGATGGTGACAGTGCCGACCATGCCGTCGTCGTCGA
>PLSY01000438.1 GCA_003164275.1 Acidimicrobiaceae bacterium
TAACGTCCGTGGTCACTACACCTAGGCGGAACGCGCAAGGCCCTCGCTGCCATCGAAGCCGCGCCGGTGCGGTTTCCGTTCTACGACCCGACGATCGCCAGAGCGCGGGCGTGGGTGACGGCCTGTGCCGGTGATCTGAGGAGTGCTGCCGAACAGGGCCTGGCGGCGGCTGACCTCGCAAGGGGGTACGGGCAGTTGGGGGTCGAGGTTGAGGCCCTCCACGACGTGGCCCGAATGGGAGCGGCTGGCCAGGTTTGCCAGCGGATTCAGGACACCGCCGAACGGTGTGACGGTACGTTGGCCGACACCTACGCGAGCCATGCTCTGCAGCTGGTGGACCGGAGTCCCACCGGACTGGAATCGGTGGCCGAGACCTTTCGTCGCCTGGGTGCCAAGGTACTCGCGGCCGAAGCCTTCGCCGAGGCTGGCTTCGGCTTTCAAGAGATGGGACTAGTGGGGCGGAGCCGGCGATGTGGATCGGCCGCCGACATGCTCTTGGAGAATGAACAAATTGGGACGCCTGCCTTCCGCCTGCCGCTCAAGCATGAGCGCCTCACTCCCCGGGAGATCGAGATCGCCGTCCTGGCCCGGGATGGCCTCTCCGATGCTGTCATCGCCGAGCGATTGGGGCTGTCGGTCCGGACAGTTGGGAACCATCTCCACAACACCTACATGAAGCTAGGGGTCAGCAATCGGAGCGAGCTGCGCGAAGCATTCCCTCGCTACGTCTGACACGCACCCCGCTGGACACGGGCACCAGTAGCTGGAAGCTTGATCCAACAGTTGCCGACGGCACCGAACGACCGCCGATCATCGTCGCTCGGCCAGGACGGCATTGATCAGCGAGCCGAGTTGACCCGGGACCTCAGATTCCCGGTGAACCATCGGAGGTCCAGCCCCAGGCTCGAAGCGCTTCGGTTCTGGTGGCGCCGCGCCCGATCGTGTTGTGACCGAGATCTCCCACCCGTCTGACCGTACCGGCTGGGCATCGCTCCCGCCGTGCTGGCGAGGTGCGCGCCACCCTTTGACAACGGATTCGTCGCTGCGTCCAGCCGTCCTCGTCCACGCCAGACCGGTCAGGAGCACTGTTACTCCGCTGCTCGGCTGGGTCACCAACTTGCGGCCATGCAACCGGGATGGTCTTCTTGATGCCGTGCGAGGCCCATCCTCGTGAATTCTCGACGTGAAGCGGAGTTCCGATGCCTGAATCAACCATCATCTATACCCACACCGATGAGGCCCCGGCCTTGGCGACGTACTCGTTCCTACCCATCGTGCGCGCCTATGCCTCAACGGCCGGCGTCGAGGTGGAGACCCGTGATATCTCTCTCGCCGGGCGAATCCTGGCCCAGTTCCCGGACTACCTCGAAGATGGCCAGCGCGTCCACGATGCCCTTGCCGAGCTAGGCGAGTTGACCAAGACACCGGAAGCCAACATCATCAAGCTGCCGAACGTGTCGGCATCCGGCCCGCAGATCAAGGCGGCGATCGCCGAACTGCAGGCTCACGGCTACGCACTTCCCGACTACCCCGACGACCCAAAGTCCGATGCGGAAAAGGATGTCCGTGCTCGGTACGACAAGCTCACCGGCAGCGGGGTCAACCCGGTCCTGCGCCAAGGGAACTCCGATCGTCGCGCCCCGGCCTCTGTCAAGAGGTACGCCAAGGCGCACCCTCATCGCATGGGGAAGTGGACGTCAGAATCGAAGACGAACGTGGCCAGCATGGACGGGGGTGACTTCCGTTCGACCGAGCGCTCGGCCGTGATCGCCGAGCCCGAATCACTGCGCATCGAGCTCCTCGGGGCAGATGGCGGAATCACGGTGCTTCGCCAGTCCGTGCCCGTACTCGCCGGAGAGGTCGTGGACGCGTCGGTGATGCGCCTGGCTGCCCTTCAGGAGTTCGTCCAATCGCAGATTGCCAGGGCTAAAGCCGAGGACGTGCTGTTCTCGGTGCACCTGAAAGCGACGATGATGAAGGTGTCCGACCCCATCATCTTTGGCCATGTCGTGCGGGCATTCTTCCCGAAGACGTTTACTCAGTTCGGCTCGGTGCTCGAAGCGGCCGAGCTGAGTCCGAATGACGGGCTCGGCGCAATATTCAATGGATTGGAATTGCTGCCCGAGGGTGCGGCCATCAGGGCGTCGTTCGACGCCGAACTGGCGGAGGGCCCCTCACTGGCCATGGTCGACTCGGACCGGGGTATCACCAATCTGCATGTTCCGAGTGACGTCATTGTCGATGCCTCGATGCCGGCCATGATCAGGACCTCCGGTCACATGTGGGCCCCGAACGGCGACGAAGCCGACACCCTCGCGGTGATCCCGGACAGCAGCTATGGCGGCGTCTACCAAGTCGTCATCGACGACTGCCGCGCCAACGGCGCCTACGATCCGGCGACGATGGGTTCGGTGTCGAACGTCGGGCTGATGGCCCAAGCCGCCGAGGAGTACGGCAGCCACGACAAGACGTTCGAGGTCCCGTTCGATGGCTCAGTCCGGGTGATCGACCAGACCGGAAGTGTTGTTCTCGAGCAACCAGTCAGCGCAGGCGACGTGTTTCGCATGTGTCAGACCAAAGACATCCCAATCCGCGACTGGGTCAAACTCGCCGTCAATCGGGCCCGGGCCAGCGGTAACCCGGCGATCTTCTGGCTCGATGAGACCCGCGCCCACGATGCCAATCTCATCGCCAAGATCAAGGCCTACCTGCCCGACCTCGAGACCGACGGGTTGGAGATCGAGATAATGGCTCCCGAGCAAGCCACGGCCTTCTCCTTGGAGCGCATCCGGCGAGGCTTGGACACCATCTCGGTGACCGGCAACGTCCTCCGTGACTATCTCACCGACCTGTTCCCGATCCTCGAGCTGGGGACGAGTGCGAAGATGCTCTCGGTCGTCCCTCTGCTGCAAGGCGGCGGTCTGTTCGAGACGGGCGCAGGTGGCTCGGCCCCGAAGCACGTCCAGCAGCTCTTGAAGGAGAACTACCTCCGATGGGACAGCCTGGGCGAATTCCTCGCCCTGGCGGTCAGTTTCGAGTTCCTGGCCCAGAGCACCCGGAACAAGAGGGCGCAGGTCCTGGCCGACACGCTCGATAGGGCGACCGGCACGTTTCTCAACGAGGACAAGTCGCCCACGCGCCACGTCGGCGGAATCGACAACCGGGGCAGTCACTTCTATCTGGCCCTCTATTGGGCGCAGGAGTTGGCCGCACAGGCCGACGATTCGCAGGTTGCCGAGGCCTTCGCCGGGATCGCCAAGGTACTGACCGAACAAGAACAGGCCATCGTGGACCAGCTCATCGCCGTTCAAGGGTCGCCGGTTGACATCGGCGGCTACTACCAGCCCGATCCCGTCCTGGCCGAAGCTGTCATGCGGCCCTCGGTGATCTTCAACGAGGCCATCGCCACCCTCGGCTGACCGGATCGGAGGCCATGAACGCCTCCAACACCGTCAGATCCGGCGAAGCCGCCGCGTCGGAGTTCGTCGAAAGGTGCGTCGGTAGTGACTCTCGAGGGCCTCGGTCTGCGACGCAGCTATTCCGACTGGGGACCGGTCGTCATCCTGGTGCCGGTCGGAGCTACCGTCTCAGTCGTGATCGACGAAGAGCTCGTACTGACAATGGTCCATGACACGGGGATCCGCCGTCTGCAGGCCGCCTATGCCGACGTCTGCAACCGCCGGGCATGGGGAGAGTTGGAGGAACTGTTCCTTCCTGACACGGCCTTGGTCGTCGACCAGCGTTCAAAAGACGAGCTTCGCTTCATCGGCCCGGCGGAGGCCGGGAGGTTCATCGGTACATCAGTCGACCAGTTCGAGTTCTTCGAGTTCGTCGTCTTGAACGCTCACATCGTCTTTCCCGACGGACCCGGAGGCGGATCGGCTGTCGGACGCATGTTCATGTGCGAGCACCGCCAGGACCGGATCGCCGGGAGATGGACCGATATCTATGGCATCTACCACGATCGGTACGCACTGCTAGATGGGCGTTGGTGGTTCGCCGATCGCAGATATTCCTCCCTCGGCCGTGATGCTCGAAATGCTGACGTCTTTGCCTTCCCCGACCCACCGCCGTTCGATGTGCCGGGGCCGGGCAGGTAGCCACCCCCGTCGGTTGATCGGGCGCATTTGCCGCATGTCTCGGACAGAGTGTCGACGGTGTCGGTCCACCGTCATGTCGGTTCAACTCGGGTAAGTGGGACATTCGAGCAACCGTGCTGTCCAGGAGCCTGAGGGTGGCTCCGAGAGCATCCTCAGAGATCACCGGAAATATTCCTCCGTCCTTTCCGGTCTGGTCGATCTGTGACCAGTCGTAGTACGAAGTGACCGTGGTCCATTCGCGCGTCCTCGTCGAAGCGAAGAGGCCCCAGAGCGGACGGATGGATTCCGACCTCGTTGGGTAGAGCCACCCGATGCGTACCAACCATGTCCTTGACGGCAACTGTGACTTTTCGACGGGGTGGAGCCACCCTTCAGCCATGGCACCTACCCATGCCTGAAGCCCCGGCGGGCGATGAGGTCCTGGTCGGGGTCGAAGAGGAGTTCCTCCTCGTCGACATCGAGAGCCGGCGGCCCGCTCCTCGCATTGCCAAAGTCATCGACGATGCGGTGGCCTTGGCCGGCGATCAGGCGCAAGAGGAACTGCACCGCGCTCAAATCGAGCTGGCCACGTCGCCAAACCTGACACTCGACGAGTTGCGCGACGACCTCTGATGTTGCGAAAGAAGATGGTTGAGGCGGCGGCCAACCATGGTTGCGCGGTCGTGGCGGCGGCAACGTACCCGGGCACGATGGGGGAGTCGGGCCGCCTCATCACTGAGAAGGACCGCTACGAGGCCATGGCCGAGGCCAACGTGATGCTCGCCCGGGAGCAGCTCATCTGTGGCTGCCATGTGCACGTCACCGTGCCTGATCCGGACCAAGCCATCAGGCTGATGAACCGAGTGCGACGCTGGCTGCCGTGCCTCCTTGCTCTCACGGTCAACTCGCCCTATTGGGAGGGGGAGGACACTGGTTTCTCGAGCTTCCGTACGGAGGTGTGGACGCGTTGGCCGACGGCTGGACCGACTGGGGAGTTCGAGTCAGCCGCAGCGTACGAGTCCATGATGGACCAACTGGTGGCGTCAGGTGTGGTCGTGGACAAGGCCATGGCCTACTGGGACGTTCGGCCATCCGAGCGATTCCCGACTCTCGAGATCCGCATCGCCGACGTGATGCCCTCGATCGACGACGTTGTCATGTTCGCGGGACTCGTCCGAGCGCTGGTCGGATGGTGCGGTTCTGACACCGGTGACTGGCCGCCGATTCGACGCGAGCTCCTGCAGGCGTCCAACTGGCGGGCAGCCCGATCGGGCGTCTCGGATGTACTGGTCGATCCGGCCGACGGGTCCCAGCGGCCGGCACGCCAGGCCATCTGCGAACTGGTAGAGCGATTGGCACCTGAGCTCGACAGGCGCGGGGAGTTGGCACAGGTCACCGAGGCGGTCGACGCATTCTTTGATCGGGGCACAGGCGCTGATCGCCAACGCCGGGCGTACGGTCGCCGGCAACTCATGGCGGACGTCGTCGATGCAGTGACGCTGCAACGAAATGGCCAACCAGCCATGGGCTGAGGCGGCAACTCCGGCAACTCCGGCAAAAGCGGGCGGCGGGAGGCAAGGTGCTTCGTCTTGGTCGAAAGGGGCAAGGCCATTCCAGACCCGGGCAGGCTTGTGTTCTTTTGGCTGGCCGGTCCGGTGACCGGTGACCGGACCGGTCAAAGGGAAGGAGCGAGGGCGTCGTCGGACCGGACCCACGTAGCGAAGTCGGGGCCCGCGATCCGGGCACTCCCGGTCGGACATTGGCTGCCGTCTCTCATGGCGCGGCCACCAGAACCGGGGACGGGTAGCGAAATACACCACAGGCGGCATTGGTGACGCGCTGCTGTCTCCCTGGCCATCTCTACGAGACTCTCGTGTTTTGGACCTGCGACCTCCATGATCGGCTGTGTCGGCGGCCGGCACGCCACTTCCAACAGGATCTTTCCAACCGAGCGGGCAGCCACGGGTTGCACCTTCATCACTGGCACCAGGGCGACAGGCCCGATGCGGGTCCGAGCGATCATCTGGGCGGCGAATTCGTGAAACTGCGTGGCCCGGACGATCGTCGTAGGGAGCGGCCCGCTGAGCGCCGCACGTTCTTGGGCCAACTTCGCCTGGAAGTACCCGTTCCCCGAGATTCGGTCCACGCCGACGATGGACAGCGCGACGGAGCGGTCGACATGGTGGCGGACGCCGAACTCCTGGAGGGTGCTGGTCGCCAGCGTGAAATAGTCCGTGGCCTTTCGGCGATCGACGGTCCCCGAGTTCGAAACGTCGATCACCACTTCGACACCCTCCAGAGCCTGGTCGAGACCTTGCCCGGTGATCAGGTCCACGCCACGACGACGACTGAGGACAACTGGCTCGTGCCCTGCCGCAAGGGCGGCATCCACGACATAGGTGCCGACGACTCCGGTTCCTCCGGCCACGGCGATTCTCATATCTACCTCCAAAATACGGATATCCAATGTCCATATTATTCGATACGAAATACTTGGACAAGTAACGTATGGATATGAAGATGAATGAGGGGGTGGAGTGGGCGGCCCACTGTGCCGTCCTGTTGGCCTTCCTGCCCGATGATGCCAGCCTCCCTGCCCATCGACTGGCCGAGTACCACGACGTGCCGGCGCCTTACCTGGCGAAGTCCCTGCAGTCCATGATGCGAGCTGGGATCGTGACGTCGAGTGCGGGACGGCATGGCGGCTATCGGTTGGCACGACCCGCGTCGCAGATCACCATGCTGGATATCGTGATGGCGGTCGAAGGCGACGATCCATTGTTCCGCTGCACGGAGATTCGCCGAAGGGGCCCATCTGCCGTGTCGGTTCGCGCCTATACCCCTCGGTGTGGGATCGCTGCCGCTATGGGTAGGGCAGAGGATGCGTGGCGGGGGGAGTTGGCAGCCACAACGGTGGAGGACCTGGCCGCAGGGGTGGCGGCAGACGCACCGCCTCAGGCCATGGCCATGGGGGTCACCTGGATGACGTCAGTGATCGAGATGCGTGCGGCGCCAAACCGAGGGCTCGGCTCGGGCCCTGACCGGTCGCTAGATGTAGAGACCCGTTCTGGCCGGTCCGGAGAGTCAGGTGGCGGCCGGGAGCGGTGAGGCCTGAAGCAATACGGCCAAGTGAGCGGCACTCCGAGCCAGGGTGTTCATGGTTGACCTGTGCCTCGGGGGGCATGATCAAGGCCCTTCGGGCCGGCGGGCTGCGTTGCTTCGCGATTCCAGTAGGAGACCCGCCGACGGGGTGTTAGCGACTTCGTGCAGGGTCTGGGAGAGCACACCTCTGAGGTGGTGGGCACCGTCTTGGTACCCGACGACAGCCACAACGACGACCTTCCAGTAGGCGAGGTGTCGCCCCCAATAATCCTTCTCGGATAGCTCGGTATCCCGCCTCTTCAGCATGCGTTGTCAGACGCTCGACTGCCGTCCCATCCAGGTGGGAGTGGCCAAGACCAAGATGTCGGCGATCACCACTCTGGCCCGAATTTGCGTCCATCATGTCCGTCCATCATGTCGAGCCCGACACCGGGCCTCATGTCATGGTCGATGGCCCGGATGGACTCGCCGGTGACACTGTGCACCTTCAGTAATTCGAGGATCTGACTGGCAGGAGCTTCGGTCGATGACTCTGTGGGGGACGAGTTGAGGGTGCAGGCAAGACCAACAGCGTGGAGCGGTGACGCGGCGTCGAGCATGCTGCGGTCATGCCCTCCGCCTCAGGTATCCGTACATGGATCGGGGGCAAAGCCTCGGTGAATCCCCACGGTTGCCACCGAGGAGTAATTGGTGCCGATCAGGGTACATACTGGGCTATGAGTCTTTCCCGCCGAATCGCCCGTCCCATGCTGGCCTCGATTTTTATCGTCGGAGGGCTTGATGCGCTCCGGAACCCAGAGGGCAAGGTGAAACGAGCTGAAGCGGTTACCCAGCCTCTCGCTGACAAATTCCCTGCCCTGCCCCAGGACACGGAGACGCTCGTCCGGATCAATGGGGCGGTACAAGTCGGCGCCGGCGCATTGCTGGCTGTCGGTAAATTCCGGCGCTTGGCAGCGCTCGCCCTACTCGGCTCCATTGTCCCGACCACCTACGCCGGACACCGGTTCTGGGAAGAGGCTGATGATGCCAAGCGGGCAGAGCAGAAGATGCATCTGTTGAAGAACCTGGGGTTGGCCGGTGGGCTGATCCTCGCAGCCATGGACACCGAGGGCGCTCCGTCCTTGGGCTGGAGAGCGAAGCGCAAGGCCCACGACCTCGGGACAGCAGTCGCCGTTGGCCGGGCAGCCAGTGGGGCCCGTGCCCACGGCTCGGCCAACCGGGCCGCCAAGCTCGGAAGAAGGGCGACCCGAAAGGCCAACAGCGCGGCGCTCGTCGCCGGACGTCATACCAATGAGGCCGTAACCGCCGCTACTCGTCATGCCAATGAGGCCGCTTCAGTGGCGGGCCGACACGCCGGTCAGGCTGCCGTGGTCGCCGGTCACCGTGCGAACAAGGCAGCTCTTATGGCTGGCCGCCGTGCCAACCAGGCGGCGGCTGTGGCCGGTCGTCATGCCAATGGGGCGGCTGTCGTGGCCGGCCACCATGCCAACGAGGTTGCTCGCAACGCCGTCCGCATCGGCACCGAAGTTGCGCCTCGGGTCACGACCGGAGTTCAAAGGGCCGGCGAGCTGGCCGCGCCTCTCGTGACGTCCGGGGTGCACATGGCGGGCGAGCTGATTGCTACGGCGCAGGAGCACCTGCCTGCTCACTGATCGTCAGGGGTGACCATCAGGTTCGTGGGTCCCGATTTCGGGTAGCAATGGAAGATGGGACACAACAGCAATCTCGAGCGCGAAGCGAAGTTCGATGTCGACGTGGCGTTTGAGCTGCCGGACTTTCGGGGGGTGGTGGGCCGTACCGTCCGGTTGACAGAGCAGCGGCTCTGGGCCGTCTATTACGACACCGCTGACCTACGGCTCTGGCAAAGGGGCATCACGTTCCGTCATCGCACGGGTGAAGATGATGCCGGGGTGTGGACGATGAAACTGCCCACCGAGCAGACCGGCCTAACCGTCGACCGCACCGAGCTGACCTGGCGCGCATCTGCTGATCAACTGCCCGACGAGGCCGTGAGATACCTCCGAGGGATTGTGCGGCGAGCCTCCCTTGTGCCGATAGCCGAACTGGCCACGATTCGCCGTCGCCTGGAGCTACGTGGTTCCGGGGAGGAGATCTACGGCGAACTCGACGATGACACGGTGACCGTTTTGAGAGGAGGCGAAGACTCGTTTCGGTTCCGTCAACTCGAGTTCGAACTGGATCAATGTCCGCCGAAGGTCGCCCGAGCCGTACTGAAGAAGCTGCGACAGTCCGGGGCTCGCCCGAGTAGCGATTCGAAGCTGGGCATCGCAATTGGAGACTCCGGCACCATCGAGCGCCGACCGGTGCCAGTCGTTACCAAGCGATCGACGATGGGTGACCTCGTGCAGTGGAGCACTAGCCGTGCGCTCGAGCAGCTTCTCGATCACGACTACGGACTTCGGGTCGACTCGATGAACCTACCTGTCCGTGATATTCATCAGGCCCGGGTGGCGACGCGACGGCTACGGGCCGATCTCAAGCTACTTCGACCAGCACTTGATCCGATCTGGGTTCGCCACACCCGCACTGAGCTCAAGTGGATCGCTGGACTACTCGGAGCGATTCGGGACCTGGATGTATTGGCCGAGGCGATGGATCCCGACGATGCCGGTTCGTTACCCGAGGGTGAGGGATTGAGGCAGCTCCAGGGGCGCCTACAGGACCAGCGTCGGGAGGCGAGTGGGGATCTGACCAGGGCAATGGTGGGGGAGCGCTACCTCAACCTGCTCGATCGCTTAGCTGCGGCTGCCGCTTCGCCGCCGTTGGCCGGCGGCGTGTCGGCAGGAGCACGTCGGTCCTCTCGTCGCATGGCGGACACCCGCGCCGCCAAAGCACTTCCGCAGTTGGTGGACCGACGGTGGCGTGGACTTCGTCGCAAGATCCGCAGAAGTGGGGCTCACCCGAGCGACCGGCAACTCCACCTGATCAGGATCGCTGCCAAGCAACTTCGCTACGCGGCCGAGACGTCGGCGCCGGTGGTAGGTAGGCAGGCAACTCGCATGGCCGAGGCCGCTGAGCATTTGCAATCGGTGCTTGGAGACCATCACGACGCTGTCAATGCAGAACAATGGCTCCGCCGAGAGGCACTGTTCGGATCGGCCGAGGCCAGCTTTGCCGCCGGGCGATTGGTTGCCGACCAGGAGCGGATTCAGCGACGTCTGCGGCATCAATGGAGGGCCCTTTGGAGGCAGATTCGAGGAAAGAAGCTGCGCTCCTGGTTGAAGTGAATGGTCGGATCGCTCTCCAGCGATGGTGAACAGGAAAGCGGAGTTCCACCATTCGAGCCCTTCCCTGTATCCCTCCACAGCTCCAAATACCAGTCGTGGACCAGCCAGAGCTGACCGACTACTTCGCTGTCTTGGTTGAGCTGGTGCCAGAAAACCGGGCCGAGTTCCGGCCCACGTCATGGGCCAAGACCGGCACATTCAGCTGTAAGACCACCTAGGTCAGGGAATGGCGACCACGCCATCCGACCGAGTTAGGGGCCTCCCAACCCCCGGAAGGCTGTCTCGATCCTTCGTCGACAATGGGTCTCTGGCCATGACCGCCAGCTTCCCAGATCGGTGCGGACTGATGGCCTGTGACCCGTTTGTTCGCTGACGGCGCCGGAGCCGATGCCGTGTCCGGGCAGCCTCTCCCCGCTTCCGGGGGCCGGGAGTGGGATGAAGACAGCTAATCGGGTCGAAGCTCCTCTGCCCCTGTGAGCTGGGTAATCCTCAAGTTCATGGGCCGATTCGTCGATAGACAAGCATGGCTCTACGCACTGAGCGGGCGACGGCTGCTCTGGACACCTCGGCTCCGACGCGACGCTCCATTGAGTACCTGTGCGAGCCCGGAGTCATCGAGGCGTTCGTTCAGCCGGTGGTGCGACCTGCGGACCAGCTCATCGTGGGCTATGAAGCTCTGGCCCGAATGCCACTCGAGCCGCGCCATCCGCCTGATTGGTGGTTGGCCCGTGCCCAGGAGGTCGGTCTTCGGGGCGCCCTCGAGCTGGCGTGCCTTGCTGCTGCTGTGAGCTTGGGGCCGACACCCGAAGAGCGGCTTCTCTTCGTGAATCTGAGTCCGTCGCTCCTGGCCCATCCTGGTGCTCTCAAGCTATTGGACGAACTGCCGGATCGCCTGGTCATCGAGCTCACCGAACAGGAGGCAGTGGAGGACTACGAGGGGCTCCGCCGAGACCTCGCACCGTGGCTGGCCCGCGGCGTTCGGATCGCCATCGACGACACGGGTGCGGGGTACTCGAGCCTTCGTCACGTCATCGAGCTCACGCCCGACTTCTTGAAGTTGGATCGCGAGCTTGTGCGCGATCTCGATAGCGACAGAAATAGACGAGCGTTGGTGAGCGCGGTGGTGGCCTTTGCCGGTGAAGTCGGGACAAGCGTCATCGCCGAGGGAGTCGAGACCGACACGGAACTGGACGTCCTGCGCGATGCCGAGGTCGATCTGGTACAGGGTTACCTCTTGTCGCGCCCCGCACCGGCCTGGCCGGTCGTTGATCGAAACACTCAGGTGAACAGCCCCATCGTGGTCCGACCTCTGGGTAATGGACCGCTCTCACCCGAGGAACGACTGGTCGACGCACTCGAACGGGCGAAGGACTCTCGTCAGGCCTGCTCGGTGGTCGTGGAGCACCTGTTCCGTCAGGGCCAGGTCATGCCGAGTGCCTACCTCGAGCGCCACGGGGAGCTGCGGTGCACCGCACAGCGCGGATTGTGGCAGATCCTGGACGGCATGTCGGGCTCCGCCGGGATCACGGGCCGGACGTGGAAGACGGCTCAGCCGATCGTCGTCCTCGATGTCTCTGCGAGCCCCGACTACCTCGAGGCAATTCCCGGGGTGGTATCGGAGATATGCGTTCCGATCCTGGCCGGAGACAAGGCCATCGGTGCCTTGAACGTCGAGTCGCTCACCCAGTTGCCGACGGGGATGCTGCGTCAGCTCGAGCGGTGTGCTGGATTGTTGTCCGACCGGCTCCAGGTCATAGGGGACCACTTGGAGGAATCTTCGTGGGACCGAACCGTGCAGGCCTCAATCGCCATCTCGGGCGTGCCCGACGGCGTCCAGATGCCGGACCGGCTCCTTCGATGTCTCCGGGACGCTTCTCGCATGGATTCGGCCGCGCTCATCATCGATGTCCCGACCGGGCCAACCCTGGCTGCGGTGACGGGACCGCTTGAGGAGAGCCTGCTCGATATCACGCCTTCCGAGCTCTCCTCTCTGGCGTCTTTGGTGCATGATATCCGGTCGTGCTACACGGGTGGTGATGCGCTCGGACGGGGCTTTGTCGGCACGTCCTCACTCCGTGACGGAGGGGCGAGGGTGGTCGTCGTCCTTCCCCTTTGGGCACAACGCCGACGCCTGGGCACCGTTGTCTTGGCCCACTCGAGACCCTTGCAGCTGAGTGGTGAGGAGGTACGTCCGTTGGAGACCCTGGCCGACCACGTCGCATCTGCTCTCGCCTCGCGTCGGCGCCAGCCCCTTGGTGCCTCGAGCCATCTGCCTGTCTCGATGGGGATGCACGAGCGCCGAGCCGGGTGCTGAGTTGCCGAGTGCGAAGCGAAGGGCGACCGACCTGCCTTCTTGGTGGGACGAAGGGGCCCTGAGCCACTGGGCGACCATGGCGAAGCGCATGACCACGTACCCGAAAATGATGGTGGCGACATTGCCGGAGTAAAAGCGCCTGGCAACGTCGGCGGTCAGGATCAGGGCGCCGGCGATCAGGACGAAGGTGAGCCGCCGATAGTGCAGGTCGTCTGAGTCGTCGGCCAAGGCGGCCGGTACCATCGGGCACCGGCACCCCACGAACTCGACGGTGTGCGCGGCCAAGGAGACGATATGACTGACGCTGAGGAGTTCTGCCACCACCTCGATCAGGTCCAGGAAGTGAGCCCTTCGTCCAACGGATGCGAGGACTGCTTGCGTGACGGTGGCCAATGGGTCCACCTGCGGATGTGCATGATCTGCGGCCATGTCGGATGTTGTGACAACTCGCCAAATCGACACGCCACGGCTCACTTCGACGAGACCGGCCATCCCCTCATGCAGTCGTTCGAGCCAGGCGAGGAGTGGTGGTGGTGCTACGTCGATGAGTTTGCCTTCGAGGTCGAAGGCGTGCCGCAGTTCCAGCACTCCTGAGCGACCCCGCAGTGCCGGTTGTTGAGGCCCACGGATCCATCGCTATGGTCAGCAACACCTATGAACGCCCCCCGATCGACTGGCAGCAGAAAGATGGGGGGGCGCCTGGCACTATCATTGGCGGCCCTTCTGCTGGCCGCGGGGCTCCTCACGAGCTGCTCGATCGTCACGCTTCCCCCTCAAGCGGTGCGCCACGATCCTTCGCTGGCACGTGGAGGTGCCCTCGGCTACGTCGCCTGCCCGAACGCCGTCACGCCGGTGGAGCTGGCCACCCGAACTGCCGAAGCGGAGATCCCGTTGCCGATCTCAGGTACACCGGTCCTCGGCAACTTCGCAATCGCCACGTCGTCTGACGGCCGGTGGGCCTACGTCGTGACCAGCAACGGTGTCCCCGCAAGTTCGTCTGGGACTGCCACTACCGTGGATCCGGCTACTGAGTCCGCCACGCAGCACTCTGCGTCGTCCTCGACGTCGACAGTCCTCACCTCACGTGGAATCGAAAACGTGGTGATCCCGATCGATCTGGTGGCGCAACGCGCCCTTCGCCCTATCCCGATTCCCGGAGAGGGCGGCACGCATGCCATCGTCGTCGTGGACGGCGGCCGTGAGGTGCTGGCCTCCAGCGGAACCATGATCGTCCCGATCGATGTGCGGTCCCGTCGTGTGGGAAGGCCTCTTGACCTCGGACCAGGTAGGACGATCTTCGGGATGGCCGTCCAGTCGGCCGGAAGCACGCTCTATGCGCTGGTGGCAGGTGGTCTCTTCCCGGTGGATACCGTTCGTTCCACGGTGGGCGCTGAAATCCCGACCGGTCTGTCGGTATCGTCGGTGTACTCCCCCCACGGCCTGGCCGTGGCCACTGACGGGTCCACTCTCTATGTTGTGGGCCAAGGGGGCGTGGACTTCGGAGGTCGGGTGCTCCTCATCGCCTCTGCCACCGGTGCATCCGAGGGCACTGCCAGCTTCGACAAGTTCGGCATCGCCGATCCGGCGGCGGTGGCCGTCTCCGGCGACGGGTCGTCGCTCCTCGTGGTCGACTCGGCGAACAACTGGGTCAACCCGGTGCCCCTTGGCAGTCTCGCCGATCCGCCCGCCCCGGTCCGACTGCCCGAGACCACCACGACAGCCTCGGCGTCGGGCACTGAGCATCCGACCGACATCGTCGTCGGACCAGGTGACACCGGGGCTTTCGTGGTGGACGGGTTCAGCGAGGTGATCCCCTACGCCCCGGCATCGGGGAGATTCGGCTCACCGATCGGGGTTTGCTCCGGTGCTTCGTCGATGGCGGTTGCACCAGCGCCCTGATCGTCGCCTGAACCCATGCTCGGGCGCACCCGGTCACCCGGCGACTGGGGTCGATAGGCGGCGCAAGGCTCGCCCGCTCGGGCCAGGAGCTCGTCCAAAGCGACGGGGATCTCCGCGGTCAGGTCCCAGATCTTTGGAATGGTCTCCGGGCACGTGATGATGCCCCAGTACAGGACCCCGCGGTAGCTCATGATGGTGATGTTGAGGCCCATGCCGTCGATCACGGGGCCGAGTGGAAATCCCCCTTTCAGCTCGGCACCCCCAAAATAGAGGGGAAAGTCGGGACCGGGCACGTCGGAGATGACCAGGTTGGCAATGGGCCGATGGCGATCGGATAGGCGCAGCTTCGAGTACAGCCGGGCCGCACCGGCGAAGAAGTTGGGCGTGGAGTGCTCCGCCCAACTGAGGAGCATGTCGTCCCCGAGAGCGCTGTGTTCCGCTTTGGCTCCCGTCGTCCCGTCATGGATGGCGCGAAGTCGCTCGAGCGGGTCGTCGAGGTCGACCGGGAGCTGGACGAACATCGAAGACAGCTGATTGGAGCCCTTCTGGAACGAGACGTCGGTGGCGACCGAGACGGGCACGACGGCCACGAGGGGCCTGTCGGGCAGCTCGTCCCCGGCCAGGAGAAAAGTACGGAGGGCCCCCGTGCACACGGCGAGAACTATGTCGTTGACCGTCGTGCCGGTGGCGTTCTTCAGTCGCTTGACGTCCTCCAGGCCGATGGCCGTGAGGGCCACGGACCGGCGCCGGGTCAGCGCCCCGTTGAAGGACGTGCGTGGAGCGGTAAGAGGGAGCGCCGCTTTGCCGCGGCCACTAGTGTCGGGCGAACCGAGCCGGACCTTGCGCACGTCGAGCACGCGCCGACTGGTGCGGACAACGTCACAGGTCATTTCGATCGGACGTATGGCCCGTGCCACCAGTGCCTGGCTCATCAGCTCGAGCCCGGAGGGAATCCGATGGTTAACCGCTGCATCGTCCGGTGGGGGTTGGGGATCAGGGGTCGGCTCGAGACTCAAGAGCGTGGTGAGCAGCGCCGCCCCCGAGATCCCGTCAACCGTCGAATGGTGCATCTTGGCGATGAGGCCGACCTGTCCTCCGGCCAGTCCTTCGACCATCCACATCTCCCACAGGGGCCTTGAGCGGTCGAGCTGTTGCCCGGCGATGTCGCCAGCCAGGTCGGCCAGTTCGCGGAGGCCTCCCGGACGGGGGATGGCCGCCAGGCGGACGTGGTAGTCGATGTCGAAGTCGGGATCGTCGACCCAGACCGGATGGCCGAGGCGGAACGGGACCTCGACCAGTCTGCGCCGGAAGATCGGGGCGAACGGGATGCGCGAGGCGATGAAGCCCTTCATCTTCTGGAAGGAGTACCCGCCGGGGACCGACGAGGGGTCGAACTGCAGGGCCAAGGCCAGATGCATGTGTTGAGTCGGGGTCTCGAGATAGAGGAAGCTGGCGTCGAGTCCGCTGAGGCGTTCCATGCTCGTGACCTTTCAATCGATCTCACCACTCGCTGCCTTCAGTGGCCCGGCCGGCTTCACTTCGCCAGTCGAACCGTGTTGTATGGAGTCGTGAACTGGGTCTATCTCGCCGTCAGTGTGGTCTTTGCCATCCTGGCAGCCAATGCCTACTTCCCGGTGCGAAGGGAGCCTCTCACCGTGGTCAGTTTCGCGCTCGGTTGGATCCCCAGCGAACTGCCGGTCCAGATGGCCGTGATCGAGATCGCCGGCACGATCGTGTTCGCCTGGGAGGGCGCCCTAAAGTCCTGGCCCGGGTGGTTCGGCGCAGCCGTGGTGGTGGCAACGTGCGGAGCCTGGGCCGGGCTGGCCGCCGTCGCCCACCGCTCGAAGGTCCTGGTCGACCAGGCGCTCCTCGAGGCGACCGGGGGTGCAGTCTCAGTGGATGGCCTGGACCCTGTGCCGGCCTGGAACCGCTGGTGGCGGCTGGCCATCGCCGTCCCCTTCCGCTTCCGGGGCATCAAGCGGGTGAAGAACATCGACTACTGGGGAGACGGCAACTACCGGCACAAACTCGATATTTTGAGCCGCCGGTTCGTGGTGGCCGATAAGGCGCCCGTGCTGGTCTATATCCACGGCGGTGCCTGGATCACCGGGGACAAGCGCCAACAGGGGATTCCCTTGATGCACGAGCTCGCACAGCGAGGCTGGGTGTGCGTGGCCATCAACTATCGGCTCAGCCCACGGGCGATATGGCCGGCCCATATCGTGGACTGCAAGCGCGCGGTTGCCTGGGTCCGCCAGCACATCGGCGAGTACGGGGGCGATCCGAACTTCATCGCCGTCTCTGGTGGCTCCGCCGGTGGGCACCTCTCGTCCCTGTTGGCCCTCACCCCAAACGACGCCACATGGCAACCGGGCTTCGAGGATCTGGACACGAGCGTCGACGCCTGTGTCCCCTTCTACGGCGTCTACGACACGACTGGCGACCCCGAGTTGTCCGGCGCCTATGGCACGGGAACAGTCGACTTGCTGGAGCGCCTGGTGATGAAGACGACCAGTTCAGACAACCCTGTCTTGTTCGAGCAGGCATCGCCGGATCACCGAGTCACGCCGGAGGCCCCGCCAATGTTCGTGTTCCACGGCGTCAACGACACCTTGGTTCCCCTCGCCGTCGGCCGTCACTTCGTGGCTCAGCTGCGCTCCATATCCGCTGCCCCGGTCGCCTACGTTGAGCTACCCAGAGCCCAGCACGCTTTTGACGTGATGGCTTCTATCCGGTCGCGCCACACCACCATGGGGGCTGTCCAGTTCCTCGAGGGGATGCGGCTTCGGGTTCGACGGGGACCTTCGTCACAAAACTGAAACCCGTTCTATACACAACCGACTTTCTGACATAGAGTCACGTATTCCGTTCACCGGAGTCGACCGAGGCGAGGCCAGCCGGCGCGCCCAAGGGAGGTCGCTGTTGGTGCATCACCGAAGCAAAGGGGAAGTCTTGAGTCCTGCAACATGGAAGACGCGCCTGGCCGCCGTTGGCCTGGCCACAGTGGTGGCGTCGAGCGCCGTAGCAGCCGGTTCGGCCGGCGTCGCATCGGCTGCATCTCAGATCCCTGCGAGCGCCATGAGCGACCACACTGGTGTCACCTCCAACTCGGTGAGCATCGGCAACGTCTCGACTCTGGCCGTCGGTGGTCTTTTCAAGGGAGCGTTGGTCGGGACGGAGGCCTATGCCGCCTATGTGAACTCGACGGGTGGCATCAACGGGCGAAAGATCAAGGTCGATTCAGGAGACGACGGTTTCTCCGGATCCGGGAACAAGCAAGCCACCCAGAACGCCATCAACAATGACTTCGCCCTGGTGGGAGGCTTCTCGTTGCAGGACAACTTCGGCGGTGCGCTGCTGAAGGCGAAGCCCGGGATGCCGGATGTGACCATGGTCCTTGATCAGACGACGGCCCATCTGCCGAATGTCTACAGCGCGGTGCCCTTGGACGGCGGTTGGGAGCTCGGCCCTCTGTATTACTTCAAGAAGAAGTTCCCGAATGCCGTAAAGTCGGTTGGGACCATCGTCTCGAACGTTCCTTCGGCCATGCAGGACTGGGCCGGCGAAAAGTACGCCATGGAGAAGGTCGGCTACAAGGTCGTCTACGACCCGACCATCCCGGTCACCCAGACGGACTTCACCGCCAATGTGATCGCAATGAAGAACGCCGGGGTCAAGATCGTCTTCCTCGATCAACTGCCCCAGAACTACGCCTCGGGCGTGTTCAAGGCCATGACCCAGCAGAACTTCCATCCACAGGTGGTGCTGGGTTCAGCCAACTACAGCAGGGAGCTGATCCCGAACTCCGGTGGAGCGGCTGCGGTCAACGGTTCGTGGTTCGACTCCAACACGTCGCTCTTCCTTGGAGAAGACGCGGCCATTCCTGCCGTTCCGCTGTTCAACAAGTGGGTGCAAAAGGTGTCGCCCGGCTTCCATCCCGATCTGTTCACGCTCTACGGCTGGCTCTCGGCTCAGCTCTTCTCCACCGCCCTGAAGAACTCCGGGAAGAGTCCGAGTCGGGGGTCCCTCCTCCAGGCCCTCAACCAGATCACCACGTTCAGCGGGAACAACATTGTGACCCCGGCCAACCCGGTAGACAAGACGATTAGCAACTGTTACCTGATCGGCAAGTTGGTCAACGGGATCTACACTCGGGTCGACGATCCGCCGCTCAACAGCAGTACTCATGGCTACCGTTGCGATTACAAGTACGTCGTTCCGCCGGCGAGCTAACCGGAGAGGGCATCATCGAAGGGGCCTCTTCGGTTCCATCGGGGGATCGGGGATAGATCGGTGAGCAACTTCTTGCAGTTCACGATATTCGGCGTCATGCTCGGCGCCGGGTACGCGATCGCCGCCACTGGGTTGGTCGTCACCTACACGACGTCGGGGGTGTTCAACTTCGCCCAGGGCGCGGTGGGCATGGTTGCCGCCTTCAGCTACTGGGAGCTGGTCTCGGCTGACCATGTGCCGGTGCTGGTGGCGCTGGTCATCGTTCTGGTCGTCGGGGCATCCATCGCCGGGGCGCTGGTCGAGCGGGTGCTGATGCGGAGGCTGCACGGTGCTTCGGCCGAGCGCCCGGTCATGGTGACGTTGGGTCTGATGGTGATCCTGACCGGCGTGGCCACCCTGGTTTGGGACCCGAGCACCGAGCGTCAGGTGAACAACATGGTCTCGGGCCAGTTCGGCCTGGCCGGGATAAACATCCAGTACCAAGAGGTCCTGATCATCGGGGTGGCCCTGGCCGTGGCCATCGGTCTCCGGGCCCTGTTTTATACGACCAGGACCGGCTATGCGCTCCGAGCGGTGGTCGACGACCCTGAGCTCCTCGCCATGTCCGGCGCATCCCCCAACCGCATGAGCCAGTACGGGTGGATCCTCGGCTTCTTCATGGCCGCGCTCGCCGGCGTCCTGCTTGCACCGACCCAGACGACCGGGATCAGCATCGAGGCCATGACGCTGCTCGTCGTGAACGGGTACGCCGCGGCCATCGTCGGACGCCTGAAGAACATCCCGGTCACCTTCGCCGCGGCAATCGGTATCGGCCTGGCCGAGAACTACGTCATCAACTACATCCTCCCGCACGTGCCCCAGAGCTACGTGCCGGACATCACTGTCGCCCTTCCCATGGCCTTCTTATTCATCGCCCTGGTGTCGCTGCCATCGGTGCGACTGCGGGCTGTCGGTCGGCTCACCACCATGCGCTCCCCCCGGGTGGCCAGCGGGAAGGAGTCGGTCGTCGCCGGGGTCGTCTTCTTCGCCGTGGCCATTGTGGCCGCCTTCATGTTCTCCTCCACCGAGGTGAAGGGCACCACCCTCTTGAGCCTCGGAGGTGTGGTGATGACCCTTGGGATCGTCGGCCTGTCGCTCGTCTTGCTGACCGGGTACTCCGGGCAGATCTCACTGTGCCAGTTCTCGTTCATGGGCATCGGGGCGTTCGTCATGGGCAAGATCTCCGGCGGTAGCTCGATCCTCGGCCTGTTACTGGCCACGCTGATTTGTGCAGGGGTCGGAGCCCTGATCGCCCTTCCCACCATCCGCCTTCGAGACCTCTATCTGGCCCTCGCCACCTTCGCCTTTGCCGACGCCGTGGCCAACGGGTTCTTTGACGACAGCCATATCTACGGGACCGGAGGCGTGAGCATCGGGCGCGTGTCCATCGCCGGGGTGTCCTTCCTCGGTGACCGGGCCGAGTTCCTCCTCGCCACGGCCCTGTTCGTGTTGGCCGCCTGGCTGGTGCTCGCCATCCGCCGGAGCCTGTTCGGGCGGCGACTGGTGGCCCTCAACGACTCACCCGCCGCCTATGCCACGGTGGGGCTCAACATCGCCTTCACCAAGGTGGCCGTGTTCGCCATCGCCGCCGGGATGGCCGGCCTCGCCGGTGCTCTCTATGGGACGGTCCAAGGCGTGGTCGGAACCACCGACTTCGACATCTTTCCGGGGATCATCTTCGTCCTGTTCGTCACCATCTGGAGCATCCGGACAGCCTCGGGGGCGTTCCTTGCTGCAGTGACCTACGTCGTGTTGAACCAGCTGTGGCCGAACGGGGTCGGACTGTTTGCCGGTGCCGGGATCATCCTGATCGGTCGGGCGGCCGGCGGGATCCTCGGGATCGAGATGATCCAGGTCCACCTACCTTGGGTTCCGAGGTCCACAGCGCCGGTTGGGGCCGGCTCGAGTGCCCCGCTGGTGGGTCCGACCGAACTGAGGGAGGGCACCCGTGCCGCCGGCTGACGCAGCGATCGACACCGCCGTCCTCACCGTATCGGGGGTGACCGTCCACTTTGGAGGTGTGACTGCCCTCGGGGACATCGGCCTGACCGTGAAGCCTGGATCGGTGACGGGGCTGATCGGTCCGAATGGCGCCGGAAAGACCACTTTATTCAACGTCATCAGCGGTCTGCAGACACCGGCCCGTGGCACAGTGCACCTCTTTGACACCGACGTCACCTCCATGAGCCCGCACCGTCGTGCCCGGCTCGGACTGGCCCGGACATTCCAGCGCCTCGAGCTCTTCGGGTCCCTGACGGCCAGCGAGAACGTGCAGGTGGGTCTGGAATCCACGGTCAAGTGGTGGGAGTGGCGCCACTTCCGTCGAGCCATGGCGTGGCGCCGCGGCAGCGGGTCGAAATCATCCGAGCCGGGCACCCCGCATGGGCCGGGATCGCTGGCCGTCCAGACGAGTGAACGCCTGCTCGAGGGGGTCGGCCTCGGGGACCTGGGCGATCAACAGTCGTCGTCCATGCCGACCGGGCTCGCCCGTATGGTCGAGCTGGCTCGGGCGCTCGCTATCGGGCCCAAGCTCCTTCTCCTCGATGAGCCCGGCTCGGGCCTCGACGAGGCCGAGTCGACCGCCCTCGGCGACCTCCTGGCCAGGCTGGCCGCGGGGGGTATGGCCGTCTTGTTGGTCGAGCACGACATGGAGCTGGTCATGCGCATCTGCGATCGGATCTACGTCCTTGACTTCGGCAACATCATCGCCTCGGGCACTCCAGAGGAGATCCGCAACGACCCGACCGTTCAGGCGGCCTATCTCGGTGCGGCTCTGCCGACGTCAATGCCGACCCAACCCGGACGATGACCGAGACCACCTCTCAAGAGACCGGGCCGAGCCCCACTCGCCGCCGGCCGCCGACTGTCACCATCCGCGGGCTCCGCGCTTCCTACGGGAAGATCGAAGTCCTGCACGGTGTGGACCTGACGGTTCCGGCCGGCAGTGTGTTCGCCCTGCTCGGGCCCAATGGCGCTGGCAAGACGACCCTGCTCAAGGTCATCAATGGTCGCTTGCGGGCGACGGCGGGAGACGTCCTGATCGGTGACAGGTCGGTCGGCAAGATCGCCACTGAGAAGCTGGCCCGTGACGGCCTTTGTGCCGTGCCCGAGGGACGGGGGGTCTTCCCCAATCTCACCGTCCGGGAGAACCTGCGCATCTGGACGTACCGTGGAGGGCTGAGCTCGACGGAGGTCGAGGAGAAGGCCTACGAGACCTTCCCCCGCCTGAAGGAACGCCGTAAGCAGATGGCCGGCACCCTCTCGGGTGGCGAGCAACAGATGCTGGCTATCTCGAGGGCTCTCGTCACCGAGCCCAGCGTGCTCCTCCTTGATGAACTGTCCATGGGTCTCGCCCCCCTCGTCGTGGCCGAGCTCTACGAGCTGGTCGGCTCGCTGGCTCGCCAGAGTATGACCATCTTGTTGGTCGAGCAGTTCGTGAGCACCGCTCTTTCGGTGGCGACGAACGCGGCAATCATGGTCAACGGACGGATCCAGCAGGTGGGCACGCCGGCCGAGATGGCCGATGCCGCCCTCGGCGTCTACCTGACCTGACTCACTGTCAGGGCTCGTCGGCCAGGACGACCTCGACGGTCGGTTCGGTGCCCACCGAGGTCGTGAGTGACAGGACCCCGCCGGCGTCGCAGAGGTCTCCTTCGGCGAGCAGCAGAGCCTCGATCCGGTCGGCGGTATCGGTCACATGCAGCGAAGCGACCTCTGACCGCATCGACCGCTTGGCCGTGGTCTTCTCTCTGCGGATCCGACTGAGCACCTCGGCGGCCATCTCGAGGACGGTGGTGTCGTCGCCGACCCCTTCACCTCGAATGTCGCCGAACTCTGCGGTAGTGGGCCATGAGGCGGTGTGAATCGAACCTTGCTTCCACCATGACCACACCTCTTCGGTGACGAAGGGCAGGATTGGGGCGAGGAGGCGCAAGAGGGCCGAGAGGGCAAGAGCCAGAGCCGACTGGGCCGAGGCCGGACCGGACTCGGCCGAATCCCCGTAGGCCCGGACCTTCACGAGCTCGAGATAGTCGTCGCAAAAGGACCAGAAGAACGCTTCAGTCCGTTCCAGTGCCCTCGCGTAGTCGTAGCTCTCAAACGCAGACGTTGCCTCCTCGATCACCGAGGCCAGGCGGACCAGCATGGCCCGGTCGATGGGAGCGCTCACCGCTTGCGGTCCGGGCGTGACAACCCTTCCGTGTTCATCGGCGAGTCGGCCGAGGGAGAAGCGTGAGGCGTTCAGCATCTTGATGGCCAGGCGACGGCCGACTTTCATCTGACCCTCGTCTACCGCCGTGTCGGTGCCCGGTCGCCCTCCGGCCGCCCAGTAGCGAACGGCGTCGGCGCCATGCTTCTCCAAGAGCGGCAGGGGGGTGACGACATTGCCCTTGGACTTCGACATCTTCTTGCGGTCGGGGTCGAGAACCCATCCCGAGATGGCCGCGTTGGACCAGGGAAGGGTGCCGAACTCGAGCTCCGAGCGCACGACGGTTGCGAACAGCCAGGTGCGGATGATGTCGTGGGCCTGTGGTCGTAGGTCCATTGGAAACACCCGGGAGAAGAGGTCAGGGTCCTCCTCCCAGCCACCGGCGATCTGTGGGGTGAGCGAAGAGGTGGCCCAGGTGTCCATGACATCGGGATCGCCGATGAAGCCGCCTGCTTGGCCTCGTTGCTCCTCGACGTACCCGTCGGGGACGTCGGTCGAGGGGTCAATGGGTAGGTGGTCCTCGGAAGCCAGGATCGGGGAGTCGAACTCGATCTCGCCCGAGGCGTCGACCGGATACCACACCGGGATGGGCACACCGAAGAACCGCTGTCTGCTGATGTTCCAGTCCCCGTTCAGCCCTTCGACCCACGAGCGGAAGCGATGGGCCATGTAGGCGGGATGCCAGTGGATCTCGTCGCCGCGGGCAAGGAGCCGATCCCGTAACGGCAGGGTCTCGACGAACCACTGTCGGGAGGAGACGATCTCTAAGGGCCGGTCCCCCTTCTCGAAGAACTTGACCGGATGGGTGATCGGGCTCGGCTCACCGATCAGCGAGCCCGACTCGGCCAGCAGCTCGACGATGCGAGCCTGGGCCTGTTTCACCGTCCGTCCGGCGATCTCCGAGTAGGCGTCGGTGGCGGCCTCAGGCGTCTCTGACTCCCAGCCGACCGACCCCCACTCGACGGGCAGGAGCCGACCGTCACGTCCGACGACCGTTCTGGTCGGGAGGGAGAGCTCGCGCCACCACACGACGTCGGTGGTGTCGCCGAACGTGCAGATCATNNNNCGTCGGGATGGGCGACGAGGGCCACACAGGCAGGGAGCAGCTCGGGGCGCGTCGTCTCGATGTCGACGGACCCCTCCCCGTCCGCGTGGGCGAAGCGCAGCCGGTGGTAGGCGCCCGGGCGCTCGC
>PLSY01000346.1 GCA_003164275.1 Acidimicrobiaceae bacterium
GCATGATCACCATGAACCATCACCCGTTGCACACCAACGCCTGGTACGCCGAGCATGAGACAGTCCAGGGCAGGAATGTGGTTGTCGGCAACCTCGTCTACTCACTCGTGCTCGGCATGAGTGTGCCCGACGTGAGCGGCATGGCCATCGCCAACCTCGAGGTTGAGTCCCTCATCCACCGGGCCCCGACCTTCCACGGCGACACCATCTATGCGGAGACCAAGGTGATCGACAAGGTGGAGTCGAAGTCCCGTGACGACCGGGGCGTGGTCACGGTCGAGTCCAAGGGATTCAACCAGCACGGTGAAGAGGTGTGCTTTTTCCGGCGCAAGATCATGGTTTGGAAGCAGGCCGGCGCCCCTCCTCGCCAACGCCCTTATGGGGACGACGTCTGGAGTTGAGCACCACGCTCACACCGGCCACGTCATCATCGGGTCATGGCGGGAGCCACCGTTCCCCCGACAGCGGGAACGGTGGCATCCGGGCCCCCGCTGAGCTCTCGGCCATGGGCCGGCGCATGGTCGAGTGGGGAACCGAGGACGGCGGACGCTCGAGAAGGCCCGAGCTTCCCTGGCGGTCGACCCGCGATCCGTGGGCCGTGCTGGTCAGTGAGGTGATGGCCCAACAGACCCAGGTGTCGCGTGTGGTCCCGGCCTACCACCGGTTCCTGCTCGAGTTCCCGAACCCTGCCGCCTGCGCCGAGGCCTCACTCGGCGAGGTGCTCCGAGCCTGGCAGGGCCTCGGCTACAACCGCCGTGCCCGAAACCTCCACCGTTCGGCCATGGCCATGGTGGCCGATCACGGCGGGAGCGTCCCCGGGACGCTCAAAGCCCTGCTGGCTCTTCCGGGCGTCGGGGCCTACACCGCACGGGCCGTGCTGGCCTTCGCCTTCGAAGTCGATGTGGGTGTGGTCGATACCAATGCCGGCCGGGTCCTGTCCAGAGGCGTGGCCGGCCGCCCCATCCGCCCAGGCGACGCCCAGCGACTAGTGGACGCCATGGTGCCAGTCGGCGAGGCCTGGACCTTCGGCCAGGCCCTCCTTGACCTCGGGGCCTCGGTGTGCACGGCTTCGAGGCCGCGATGCGGCCAGTGTCCCATTGCCGCCATGTGCCGATGGGCCGCATCGGGACTGCCCGACCCGGATCCCGCCGTGGGCTCGGCCGGGGTATCGACTCCCCAGAGCGCCTTCGCCGGATCCGACCGCCAGGGTCGGGGGCGACTGATCGACCGGCTGCGAAGAGGAGGGGTGACGACGGGCCAGGTGGCCGATGCTGCCGGCTGGCCTAAGGATCCCGCCCGGGCCGAGCGAGTGGTCCTCGGACTGCTAGCAGAGGGACTGGTGGTGCGGGACGCCGCCGGGGTCCTGCACCTTCCCTGAATAGTTCGGATTCGGACCAATCAGGTAGTCAGGAAGGCGATGATGTGCTCGTTGACCTCGCCCGGACGCTCGACGTGGGCGAAGTGGCCTGCCCCTTCGATGACCACCATCCGTGATCCGGCGGAGAGGAAATCCGTAACCGGCCCGATGGCGTCAAGGCCCATGCAGCCGTCATCGGCTCCGTGGATGTAGAGGGTCGGCTGAGGGGCGATCGTTGCCGCCGCGGCCTGGGCGGCGGCCGCCTCGGGATCGGCCGGTGGCCCGGCGAACGTGGCACGGTAGTACCCGATGGCCGCGCTCAGCCGCTCGGGTGAGGCCAGAGAATCTTTCACCTGGGCGGCGTCCCACGTGCCGTCGAAGCCGGGAGACCAGTCAGCCCACAGGCGGTCGATGAAGGCGTAGTCGTCGAGCGCCACGGCGTACTCGGCCAGCGGGGTCTGGAAGAAAAACACGTACCAGCTCCGACGCAGCTGGTCGTAGGTGAAGAAGCCGTCGGCCATGGACCCCTGGGGTGCGACGGCCCCGACCACGACCTTGCTCCAGCGCCAGGGTTGATGGGCCGCCGCACCGTAGGTGGCGAACGCCCCCCAGTCGTGGCCGACGATCACCGCGTTCTCGTCACCACCGAGGGCCTCATGGAGCTCGCAGGCATCGATGGCCAGGGTGCCGGTGTCGTAGCACCCGTCGCCCGGCACGCCAGAGGGCCCGTAGCCCCTGAGGAATGGAGCCACGGCATGGAATCCCGCCTCGGCCAGGGCGGGCAGAAGGTAGCGCCATGTGTGCGCCGTGTCGGGGAAGCCGTGGAGGCACAGGGCGAGCGGTCCGTCACTGGGCCCGGCGCTCAGGTAGGCGAAGTCCACTCCGTTGGCCGTGACGCTCTGGTGGTCCATCTCCGGAGGGTAGCTCGGAGCACCGTTCATCGGGCGACTAGCCTGCATCCTCGGTGAGAGTCACCTACTTCGGAGTCCGGGGCTCGTGCCCATGCTCTTCCGACCAGCATCGTCACTACGGGGGCAACACGTCCTGCGTTCTGGTGGAGGTCGAAGGAGAGAGTCCCTTGATCCTCGATCTCGGGACTGGTCTGCGCTTCCTGGGCGAGCACCTGGCCGGGCCGCTACGGGTGTCGGACTCACCGTTGCGGGGCTCTGTCCTCCTCACCCACGTGCACTACGACCACGTCCTCGGCCTGCCGTTCTTCGCCCCGATGCGCGACCCGGGCGCAGTCCTTGACATCTACGGACCGAGCCAAGGCGAACGACCTCTCGCCGCTGTCATGGAAGCACTCGTGCAGCCACCCTTCTTCCCTGTCCGGATGATCGACCTCGGCGGCAAGCTGGCCTTCCACGACTTGTTCGGGGCGGTCGACTTCTCCATTGGCGCCATCACCGTCAAGGCCCGAACCATTTCTCACGTGGGCCATACCTACGGGTTCCGCATCGAGGCCGAGGGGCGGGCCGTGGCCTACGTCTCCGACCACCAGGAGCCGGTTGACCCAGGGCGAATCGACGATGGGGTCCTGGAGCTGTGCCGGGGTGCCGACCTCGTGATCCATGACGCCCAGTACACCGACGAGGAGTTCCAAAAGCTCTCCGACTGGGGCCACTCGACCCCCTCGTACGCCGTCAGGGTGGCCGAAGCGTCGGGCGCCAGGCACCTCAGCTTGTTTCACCACGACCCCTCCCACACCGACAAGGAGATCGACGAAATGCTCGACAGCGCGAGACGCATGGCCACCCACCTCCCCGAACTCGAGGTGAGTGCGGCAGCCGAAGGTGCATCGGTCGAACTCGGAAGGGCGTAATCATGAGCTTCGACTCTGCCCAGTTCAAAAAGGCCATGAGCCAGTTCGCCACCGGGGTGACCATCGTCGCCGGCCTCGAAGAGGGCCAGCCCGTGGGGTTCACCTGTCAGAGCTTTGTCTCACTTTCCATCGATCCCCCGTTCATCGCTGTCGCCCCGGCCCGGACGTCGACCAGCTGGCCCCGCATCGCCCGAGCCGGCAACTTCTGTGTGAACGTCCTTGCCGACCACCAACAAGATCTCTGCCAGGGCTTCGCCGTTTCGGGCGGAAACAAGTTCAAGGGAGTCGACTGGTCGCCAGCACCGGCCACCGGGGCTCCGTTGATCGCAGGGAGCCTGGCCTGGGTCGATTGTGAAGTGGAACTGGTCCATGACGCCGGCGACCACGAACTGATCATCGGCAAGGTGCTTGACCTGGGCAGCAATGAGGGCTCGCCCCTGCTGTTCGTCGGTTCGAAGTTCGCAACCGTCGCCCATCTGGACGACAAGAACGGAGCGTAGTCATGCCTGACATCAACGAGTCCGAGGTCATCGCCGACGTCATCGTCGTAGAGCCGAACGCCCACGGCGACGAGCGCGGCCGGTTCGTCGAGACCTACCGTCGGAGCTGGTTCCCCCTGGGCCGCGAGATGACCCAGGCCAACCGCTCGGAGAAGCAGGCCGGGGCCATAGTCGGTCTCCACTACCACCTGCACCAGGCCGACTACTGGTACGTGCTCCGGGGCACGGCCCGCGTCGTCCTCCATGACCTGAGGAAGGGGTCTCCGACAGACGGGGCGACCTTGACCCTCGATCTCGACGGCGAGCACGATCGCGGCCTGTTCATCCCACCGGGTGTCGCCCACGGGTTCGCATCGCTCACCGACCTCACCCTCTGGTACCTCGTGGACAGCTACTACAACCCGAATGACGAGCTCGGAGTGGCGTGGGACGATCCGGCTATCGGCGCCGACTGGGGGCTGGTGGACCCGGTGCTGTCGGCCCGGGACCAGGCCAATCCTCGACGCTCGGAGATCCCCCCGGGGGTCCAGCCCATCGCCGGGATGCGCACCTGAGCGGTCCGTCTCCAGGCCACGGGTTCTGACAGACTCCGTCCATGGCCACGACACAAAACGACCAAGCCCAGGATCTCGAGGCTCATCCGATCCGAGACCGTCTGGGCTCTCCCTCTAGCGGGGTGCTCGTGACCGGTGGCGGTTCGGGTATCGGCCGGGAGACGGCCTTGGCTATCGCCGAGGTGGGTCGCCCGGTCGCCGTTTGGGACGTCGATGGTGAGGGAGCCGCTGAAACTGCGGCCATGTGCCGGGACCGCTATGGAGTGACAGCCGACTTCTCGGTGGTCGACGTGGCCGACACCGGAGCCCTCGAGTCCGCGGTGTCAGAATCAGCCAAGAGGCTCGGCTCACTCGGCGGCTTCGTCCACGCGGCCGGCGTTTCGGGGGCGATGCCGGTCGACCTCATCGAGGACGAGCTGTGGGACGCCACCTTGAACGTCAACCTGCGGGCCGGGGTGATGATCTCCCGCATGGTCATCCCCTCCTTCCGTGAAGCCGGCCCGGGCTCGGCGATCGTGTTTATCTCCTCGATCGAGGGGCTGTTTGGCAGTTCGTTCCTCCCGGCCTACTGCGCGTCCAAAGCCGGGGTGCTCGGGGTCATGCGCTCGATCTCCCATCGCTTCGCCAGCGAGGGGTTCCGGGTCAACGCGGTCTGCCCGGGCGCGGTCGATACCCCGATGCTGGCCCCTGCCTTCACCCTCCCTGGCTTTCGCGACCAGTTGGAGGAGCGCACGCCCATGAAGCGGGTGTCCACTCCTGACGAGATCGCCCGCCCCATCAGATTCCTTCTCTCCGACGAGGCCTCTTTCATTACTGGCACCTACTTGACCATTGACGGCGGCCTGACGTCCATTACCGCCATCTGAGCGCTCGGTCGCCCAACGTGACCCATCGCTGTGGCCCGTCCGGCAGGCAACGGAGTGGTCCGCCACGCCGAAAAAGAGGTTGTCCACCAGGCCTGATAGCCACCGTCGTCGGCCGGAGCTGCCTCTGATTGGAGGCTCGCTCCCCGATCGGCTGCCGCTTCGGGTTGAATAGTCGGGATGTGGATCGTCGCGGCCGCAGTGGTACTGATCGTCCTCGTAGTGGTGGTCAGGCTGGCGTCACGCCGTCCGAAAGGTGATGACCTGACCTCGGTGCGGAGCTACCACTCGGCGTTGGGCACGCTCGAGCAGCTCTCCGACCGGACGAGTCGGTCCTCCATCAACGTGGTCCCGCCGCGCGATGAGACAGGGGACACCTACGTGCGCCCGAGGTCGTCGGCCGAGTCGGGACCGAGCGCCCCGGGGAGGTCGGTACCGCCAATCCCGGTCCGTGGCACTGGGGACTTCCCTGACCCGGAGACCCCCCTCATCTTCGACGACGCGAGGCCGAGGGAACGCGCCCCACGTGAGGCGGCCGGGACGGGCGGATCGGGCTTCCGCACGCCACGGGCCCAGCGCCAGGCTCTCGACTCGATGAACCACCGGCCCCGGCGAGTAACGAGCGTGCTGATCGTGGTGGCCGCGCTGGTCCTCTTCGGGGTCTTGGCCTACGTGGGTAGCCACCGCTCGAGCCCGGGCAAACAGGCCAAGTCCGCCGGTGGGGCGACGTCAACGACCGGCGCGTCGCACTCGTCCACCACCACCAACCGATCGCATGGCACCACGACGACCACCGCCAAGTCGACGACCACCACCACCAAGCCGAAGAAGACGAAACCGGTACCGACCACCATCCCCACCCAGATCGTGGCCACTGCGTCGACGAGCTCCTCGGCCACCTATCCCGTCAGCTCGGCTTCATACCTTGTGACCGTCACGGCCACGGGGCCCATCTGGGTGTCGGCCACCACCATGGCCACCGGCTCGACCCTGTGGGCAGGCAAGCTGGAGGCCGGGGCAGTGCAGAACATCCAAGCCACCGGTGCCATCGAGGTGCAGCTCGGTACGCCGGCGGCCACCGTGGCCCTCAATCAGATTCCGGTGGTCTTCCCGACGCCCATCCGCTCTCCGTTCGTTGCCACCTTCCAGCCGGCCTCCACGGCGACGACGGCGCCCACCACCACGCCTGCGTCGATAACCGCTCCCTAACCCGCTGTTCAGGCTGTGGGAGGGCCCGCTCCCATCCCCAGGGCCTCCAGGATGAAGGCATAGACGAAAGCCTCGTCCCTCCACGCGTCATAGCGGCCCGACGGCCCCCCGTGGCCGGCCCCGAGCTCGGTCTTCAGCAGCACTCGGTTCTGCGGGTTGGCCGCCCGTAGCTTGGCCACCCACTTCGCCGGTTCCCAAAAGCCCACCCTCGGGTCCGACAGGCCGCCCGTGGCCAGGATGTCGGGATACTGGACCGGGATGCCGTCATCGTCGACCGGTCGCACGTTGTCGTAGGGCGAGTAGGACTTCATCACCGCGTAGATCTCCGGGTCCTCTACCGGGTTGCCCCACTCCTCCCACTCGAGCACCGTCAACGGCAGGGTCTCGTCCATGATGGTGGTGAGACAGTCGACGAAGGGGACCTCGGCCACGATGGCCCGGAAGAGGTCGGGTGCGATATTGGCCACGGCCCCCATCAAGAGGCCGCCGGCGCTTCCCCCGCGGGCAACCAGAAGATCGGGGGAGGTCCAGCCGCCGGCAACCAGGGCACGGGCGCAGGCGACAAAGTCCGTGAAGGTGTTGGCCTTGGCCGCGAACTTGCCGTGCTCGTACCAGGCCCGGCCCATCTCGCCACCTCCACGGATATGGGCGATGGCGAAGAGGAATCCCCGATCGAGGAGGCTCAACCGGAGCGACGAGAAGGTCGGGTCCATCGACGCCTCGTAGGAGCCGTAGCCGTAGAGAAGGCACGGCGAGGGTTGTCCCGAGCTGGGTCCTCCGACCAGATCCGGTCGGTAGACGAGCGACATCGGGACCTGGGTGCCGTCATCGGCTGACGCCCACAACCGCTCAGTCCGGTAGTTGCCCAGTTCGAAGTCGCCGAGGACGGGCTGGCGCTTGCGCAGGGTGGTCCCACCCGTCTCGAGGTCGAGGTCGAAGACCGACCGCGGAGTGATCAGCGACGTGTACTCGTAGCGCAGCGTGGTGGAGTCGTACTCAGGGTTGGCCCCACCCCACACCGTCGAGGGCGAGTCCGGCTGTGCGACCCGGGTGGACACGCCGGTGGCGGCGTCGATGACCCGCATCCGCGTCTCGCCCCCCTCGCGCTCGTAGACGACGAGGTGCCCGGCGAATGGGTCGACGGCGTCGAGCCTGACGCCCGTGCGGGCTGGGATGACCTCACGCCAGTGGTCGCGGCTGGGCGAACCCTCCTCTGCCTCCATCAGGCGGAAGTCCTCGGCGCCATCGTTGGTGACAATGAGGAACCGGCCGCCCCGCCCGAGGTCCGGGCGGCCCCGGTCGTGGTCCACGCTGTACTCGATGCCCTGTCGTCTCGGCTCGATGACGGCAAAGGAACCAGAAGGGTCGTCGGCCGGCAGCGCTCGGACTTCCGAGGTGACCTTCGAGTCGAGGCCGAGCAGGATGAAAGCGTCGTCCTTCGTCCGCCCCACGCCGAGGTAGAAGCGGTCGTCGGCCTCTTCGTAAACCAGCCGGTCCAATGCCGGATCCGACCCCACCTCGTGGCGCCACAGCTGAAAGGGGCGCATGGCGTCGTCGACCCGGACGAAGAACACCGTGGCGTTGTCATTGGCCCACGCCACCCCATACGAGGTGTCCTCGATGGCTTCCGCCGACTCGACCCCGGTCTCGAGGTCGCGAAAGCGCATGGTGTAGCGCTCGCCTCCGGTGGTGTCGGTCGAGTACACGAGCCAACGATGGTCCGGGCTGACCGAGAGGTTGCCGAGGGCGAAGTAGTCGTGGCCCTCGGCCAGTCGGTTCTCGTCCAACAGGACCATCTCGCCGTCGGACGGTCCGTCGGTCTCGCTGGTGGCCGGGCGACGGCAGTGAATGCCGTAACTGCTGCCTTCCAGGGTGCGGCTGTAGTACAACCAGGGGCCCTTGCGGGCCGGCACCGATAGGTCGGTCTCTTCAATGCGGGCGACGATCTCGTCGAACAGCGAAGCCCGCAGGTCGCTCGTCTTGGCCGTGACCGCTTCGGTATAGGCGTTCTCGGCCACCAAGTAGTCGATTACCGCTGGGTCGTCTTTGTCCCGGAGCCAGTACCAGTCGTCGACACGGACGTCACCATGTGCCCGCAGCTGGAACGGGCGCCGCTCGGGGGAGGGCGGCTCGGGGACCGTCGAGGGGTCTTCGCTGGTCGGATGATCGGGCATCGTCCCAGGATGGCACGTCTTTCTCGCTGTCTGGTCCCGAACCGTATCGGGCTGTCCATGGGGTTGTTACTATCGGTATAGGAGAAATCGGTTGACCGACCGGATGAACCGACAGGAGCCGCATGACCACTACCGACCTCGACCTCGGAAAATACAAGCTTGGGTGGTCCGACGAAGAGGACTACGTCTTCAAGCCCAAGAAGGGCCTGAACGAGTCAATCGTCCGTGAGATGTCGGCGATGAAGAAGGAGCCGCAATGGATGCGCGACTTCCGTCTGCGTGCCCTGCAGCGCTTCGAGAAGCGCCCGATGGCCGAGTGGTTCGCCGTCAACATGCCCGATCTCGACTTCGACGACATCTACTACTACATCAAGCCGACTTCCGGGCAGGTCGAGGACTGGAACGATCTCCCCGACGCCATCAAGAACACCTACGAGAAGCTGGGCATCCCCGAGGCGGAGCGCAAGTACCT
>PLSY01000440.1 GCA_003164275.1 Acidimicrobiaceae bacterium
GCCAGGCCGTCCAGTGCGCCAACCTCTCCCTCGGCCTTCCCGAGTCCACCGGCCTTCCGATCGCGGGGATCTACCCATGAGCATCACCACACCACAGGGCTTCGTGGCCTCGGGCCTGGCCTCGGGTATCAAAGCGTCAGGGGCGAAGGACCTCGCCCTGCTCGCCACCGAGGACGCCAAGCCCGTCCCGACGGCCGCCACCTTCACGACCAACCTGGCCGCCGCCGCCCCCGNNGCGGGAACGCCAACGCGGCGACGGGCAAGCGGGGGCGGAATGATGCCGAAGAGATGTGCCGGCTGACGGCCGAAGGCCTCGGGGTGGAGGGCAACCAGATCCTCGTCTGCTCGACCGGCCTGATCGGCATCCCACTGCCGATGGATCCCATCCGCTCGGGCATCCCGGCCCTGGTGGCGGTCCGGGCGCCCTCTGAGCAGGCCGCTGAGGACGCGGCGACCGGCATCCTCACCACCGACTCGGGCACGAAGGAGGTGCTGGTGGCCGGCTCGGGGTTCACCGTCGCCGGTATGGCCAAAGGAGCGGGCATGATCTCCCCGAACATGGCGACCATGCTGGCNNGTGGACGGCTGCACCTCGACCAACGACACGGTCATCCTCATGGCCTCGGGCCGGGCCGGCACGGCCGACCCGAACATGGTGGTCGACGCGGTGACCGAGGCCTGTACGGGCCTGGCCAACCAGATGGTGGCCGACGCCGAGGGGGCGTCCAAGATCTTCAACGTCCGGGTGACCGGGGCCCGCTCGGACGGCGAGGCCCACCAGGCGGCCCGGAAGGTGGCCGACTCGATGCTGGTCAAGTGCTCCCTGAACGGCGAGGACCCCTACTGGGGGCGGGTGGCGAGCGACCTCGGCTCGGCCGGCGTCGACTTCGACATAGACCGCCTGACCATCGCCTACGGCGGGGTAGCGGTGTGCGAGGGCGGGGTTGCCGTCGACTACGACAGGTCGGCCGTCGGCGACCACATGGCCGGTGGACTGATCGACATCCACTGCCAGCTCGGCCTGGCCGACGGGGACGGCGTGGTCATGGGCGTCGACCTCGGCTACGGCTACATCGACGAGAACAGGACCACCTCATGACGACCGTCCCGTTCCCCTCCCATCCCCCATCGCCCCTGCCTCCGGGTGACAAGGCGTCGGTGCTCATCGAGTCGCTGCCCTACATCCGCCGGTTCTGGGGGAAGGTGGTGGTGGTCAAGTACGGCGGCAACGTGCTCGTGGCCAAGGAGGGCGACGCGGCTGTCGACGAGGCCGAGGCCCTGGCCTCGTTCGCCGAGGACATCGTGCTCATGCGCTCGGTCGGCATGCTGCCTGTCGTGGTCCACGGGGGCGGCCCCCAGATCGGGGCCCTGATGAAACGGGTGGGCAAGGTGGCCGAGTTCCAAGACGGCTTCCGGGTCACCGATGCCGACACCATCGACCTCGTGCGCATGGTGCTGGTCGGCAAGGTCAACCGGGACATCGTGAGCTCCATCAACGTCCACGGGGCCCTGGCCGTCGGCCTGTCGGGCGAGGACGCCAACCTGATCACGGCCACGGCCCGATCCGAGGCCCTCGGTTACGTCGGTGACGTGGTCCACGTCGACCCGGTCATCGTCCACCAGCTCCTGGCCCAGGGCCTCATCCCGGTGGTCGCCACCATCGGCACCGACGATACCGGCCAGGCCTTCAACATCAACGCCGACACCGCCGCCGGAGCCCTGGCCAGCGCCTTGGAGGCGGAGAAGCTGGTCTTTTTGACCGACGTCTCGGGGCTGCGGGCCGTGCCCGACGACCCGTCCACCCTCATCCACCAGGCCACGGCCGACGACCTCGACCACCTTGTCGCCACAGGTGCGGCCAACGGCGGCATGATCCCGAAGGTCGAGGCCTGCGCCCGGGCCGTGCGATCAGGGGTGGGCCGGGCCCACATCCTGGACGGCCGCACGCCGCACGCCCTGCTCCTCGAGGTCTTCACCGACCAGGGGGTCGGGACCATGGTGGCGGCGACACCATGAGCGAGACGACCAGCCGCAACGGGCCGATCGACCGGTCGGCCCTCATGCACAACTACCCCGAGCCGAGCGTCACCTTCGTGCGGGGCGAGGGCACCATGCTCTTCGACGTGGACGACAAGCCCTACCTCGACTTCCTCTCGGGCCTGGCCGTCACCTCCCTCGGCCACGCCCACCCGGTGGTGGCCGAGGCCATCGCCACCCAGGCGAGGACGCTGTCCCATGTGTCCAACATCTTCGGCAACGTGGTCGGGCCCGAGGTGGCCGTCACGCTCGACCGGCTGATCGGCGGCGGCACCGAGCGGGCCGGCGGCCAGGTGTTCTTCGCCAACTCGGGGGCCGAAGCCAACGAGTGCGCCCTGAAGCTGGCCAGGCGCTGGGCCGGGCCCGACCGCTTCGGTGTGGTGAGCACCTGGGACGCCTTTCACGGCCGGACCCTGGCCGCCCTGGCCGCCACCGGTCAGGTGGACAAGCAGCAGAACTTCAGGCCCATGCCCGAGGGCTTCGACCATGTCCCCTTCGACGACCTCGACGCCATGGACGCGGCCTGTGACCCGGCCCGGGTGGCTGCCGTCCTGGTCGAGCCCATCCTCGGGGAGGCGGGGGTGGTCGTGCCGTCGTCCGACTACCTGGTCGGGCTGCGCCAGCTGTGCACCGAGCGGAACATCTTGTTGATGGTCGACGAGGTCCAGACCGGCCTCGGCCGCACCGGGCGCTGGTTCGGCTTCCAGCACCTGGGGATCGAGCCCGACGTCGTGACCATGGCCAAGGCCCTGGGCAACGGGATGCCGGCCGGGGCGTGTTGGGCCCGGGCCGAGGTGGCGGCCGCCTTCGTCCCCGGCGACCACGGCAGCACCTTCGGCGGCCAGCCCCTTGCCATGTCGGCCGTCCGGGCCACGCTGGCCGTGATGGAGGAGCTCGACGCCCCGGCCCTGGCGGAGCGATCGGGGGCCATCCTGCGGGCCGGCCTGGAGAAGATGCCCGGGGTGGTCTCGGTCCGGGGTGAGGGCCTGCTGCTCGCCTGTGTCCTGTGCGACGACTTCGCCGTCGCCGCCTATCAGGAGGCGTTGCAGGGCGGCCTGGTCATCAACGCCCCGAAGCCCAACGTGCTGCGCTTCGCCCCACCCTTGTTGGTGTCCGAGGACGAGATCAACCGGGCCGTCGCCACTCTGCATCGGATTCTGGCCCGGTTGGTGGCGGCGTTCGGATGAGCGAGAGAGATGCATCCGAGACCATGACCCTGACAACCTCTTCGACCCGGCACGTGCTCGACATCGACGACCTCGGTCCGGTCGGCCTGGCCCAGGTGCTGGCCCTGTCCGAGGCCGACCCCCAGGCGCTGGCGACGACGCTGGCCGGCTGCGGCGTGGCCCTGGTGTTCGAGAAGCCGTCGACCAGGACGAGGAACTCCTCGGAGATGGCGACGGTGGCCTTGGGCGGCCACCCTGTCTACATCCAGGGCAGCGAGGTCGGGCTCGACGTGCGGGAGTCGGCCGTAGACGTTGCCCGGACCCTCGCCTGCTTCCACTCGGTGCTCTGCGCCCGGGTCTTCGACCACGGCTCCCTCGTGCGCATGGCCGACGCCCTGGACGCCCAGGGCACGGCCGTGCCGGTGATCAACCTGCTGTCGGACGTGGCCCATCCCTGCCAGGCGCTGGCCGACCTGCTCACCCTCCGCCAGCTGTTCGGGGCGTCGGGCCTCTCAGGCCGCACCCTCGCCTACATCGGGGACGCCAACAACGTGTGGCGCTCCCTCGCCGTGGCCTGTTCCATGGTGGGCCTGGACACCCGGGTGGCCTCACCGGCCGGCTTCGGCCCGAGTGCCGAGGACATGGAGCTGGTGCGCTCGTTCGGCGGCGACCTGGCCGTGACCGACGATCCGCACGAGGCGGCCTCGGGGGTCGACGCCCTCTACACCGACGTGTGGACGTCGATGGGCCAGGAGGCGGAGACCGAGATCAGGAGGGCCGCCTTCGCCGACTACATCATCGACGAGGCACTGGTGGCCGACGCCTCGGACCACGTCGTCGTCCTCCACTGTCTTCCCGCCCACCGGGGCGAGGAGATCAGCGCCGGGGTGTTCGAGGGCCCGCACGCCGAGGTGTGGCGCCAGGCCCGAAACCGGATGCACTCCATGCGGGGTCTGCTCGCCTGGGTGAGGGGAGCAGAACTGTGACGACCAAGCACCAGCGCCAGCACCGGATCACCAAGCTGTTGGAGACGAGGGCCGTCGGCAGCCAGTCCCACCTGGTCGACCTGCTGGCCGGCGAGGGGATCGAGGCCACCCAAACGACGGTCTCGCGCGACCTCGAAGAGCTCGGGGCCTTGAAGGTGCGCCTCCCGGGGGGCGAGACGGCCTACGCCCTGCCCGAGCTGCCCTCCCAGCAGGTCGCCCCCGAGGACCATCTGCGAAGGGTGCTCGGCGAGTGGGTGGTGGAGGCCGAGTACTCGGGCAACATGATCGTCCTGCGCACGCCTCCGGGCTCGGCCCATGTCGTAGGATCGGCGCTCGATCGAAGCGGGTTCCCAGGTGTCATCGGCACGGTGGCCGGGGACGACACCGTGCTCGTCGTGGCCTCGGAGCCCCAAGGAGGGGCGGCCGTGGCCGACCGGCTGGCGGCGGTGGCCGGGCTCGAGCCCCACTGGGCCACCGGGAACGGCGGGACCGCCACCGGGCGCCCGACGAAGAAGGCAACGGCCAAGGCCAAGGCCAAGACCAAGGCGCAACCGGCGCCGCCCACATCGAAGACACAGGCAAGGGGTTAGACAGAGATGAAAAAGCGGGTAGTACTGGCCTACAGCGGTGGCCTCGACACGTCGATCGCCGTCCGTTGGCTGATGGAGAACAAGGACGTCGAGGTCATCTGCGTGGCCGTCGACGTCGGCCAGGCCTCTGAGTCCGGAGGCGAGGACTGGGATGCCATCCGCAACCGGGCCCTGGCCGCCGGGGCCATCGAGGCCACCGTGGTCGACGCCAAGGTCGAGATGGCCGAGGACTTCTGTGTCCCGGCCCTCCTCGCCAATGCCAAGTACGAGGACAAGTACCCGCTGGTGTCGGCGCTGTCCCGACCGGTCATCGTGAGGCACCTGGTCGCCGAGGCCAGGAGGCACGGGGCGGGTGCGGTCGCCCACGGCTGCACGGGCAAGGGAAACGACCAGGTCCGCTTCGAGGTCGNNTACTCGATCGACGAGAACCTCTGGGGCAAGGCCATCGAGTGCGGCGTCATCGAGGACCCATGGAACCAGCCGCCCGAGGACGTTTACACGATGACCCGTCCGACCGCCACCGAGCCCACCGAGGTCATCATCGGCTTCGAGTCGGGGGTCCCGGTGTCGGTCAACGGCGTGAGTCTCGCCCCCCTGCCTCTCATCGCCGAGCTCAACAAGGTGGTCGGCTCCTATGGGTTCGGCCGGCTCGACATGGTGGAGAACCGCCGGGTCGGGATCAAGAGCCGTGAGACCTACGAATGCCCGGGTGCTCTCGCCCTCTTGTTGGCCCATGCCGACCTGGAGGACCTGACCTTGGAGCGCGACCTCCATCACGAGAAGCTGCGCTTGGAGCCCCGGTGGTCGGAGCTGGTCTACGACGGCCTGTGGTTCTCGCCCCTCAAGCAGGCCCTCGACGCCTTCTTCGTGGAGTCCCAGCGCCATGTGACAGGCGAGGTCCGCCTCCGTCTCGACTCCGGTCGGTGCTGGGTGGTCGGCAGGCGCAGCCCGGTCAGCCTCTACGACCACGGACTCGCCACCTACGACGCCACCGACACCTTCCGTCACGAGGACGCCGAGGGATTCGTGCGCCTCTGGGGCCTCGGTGTCGCCACCTGGTCCGCCATCCAGGAGAAGCGCGGCGCCATGGACGGCAACGGTGCCACCGTCGCCGATACCCAGTCATGACGCTGTGGCACGGGCGCCTGAGCGGGGGAGCGGCCGACGCGGTCATGGCCTACTCGCGCAGTGTCCACTTCGACCAGCGGCTGGCCTTCGACGACCTGACCGGCTCCCGGGCCCATGTTCGGGGCCTCGGACACGGCGGACTGCTCTCTCCGGCTGAGGTCACCGAGCTGCTGGCCGCCCTCGACCAGGTAGAAGGCGAGCTGGTGTCGGGGGTCTTCGTCTTCGTGCCCGACGACGAGGACATCCACACCGCCGTCGAGCGGCGGGTGACCGAGCTGGCCGGTGACGTCGGGGCGAAGCTCCACACCGGGCGGAGCCGCAACGACCAGATCGCCACCGACCTCCGCCTCTACGCCAAGCGTGAGCTGCGCTCGGTGGCCACCCACATCCTCGGCCTCCAAGAGGTGCTGCTCGCCCGCGCCCGGGAGGCGGGGGACGCCTACCTGCCCGGGTACACCCACCTCCAGCGGGCCCAGCCCGTGCTGTTGGCCCACCATCTCCTGGCCCACGGCTGGGCCCTGGCACGAGACGTGGACCGGCTCATAGCCACGGCCATCAGGCTCGACGTCTCGCCCCTCGGGGCCGGCGCACTGGCCGGCTCGTCCCTGCCCCTCGACCCTGACGGAGTGGCCGCCGACCTGGGGTTCGCCAGCCGCTTCGAGAATTCGCTCGACGCCGTTTCCGACCGGGACTTCGTGGCCGAGGCCCTGTTCGACCTGGCCCTGTTGGGGGTCCATCTCTCCCGGATCGGTGAGGAGGTCGTGGTGTGGACGACCGAGGAGTTCGGCTTCGCCACCCTCGACGACGCCTTCGCCACCGGCAGCTCGATGCTCCCCCAGAAGAAGAACCCCGATGTGGCCGAGCTGGCCCGGGGCAAGACCGGTCGNNGAGGACAAGGAGCCGTTCTTCGACTCGGTCGACCAGACCCAGCTGGCGCTGAGCGCCCTGTCCGGAATGATCAGCACCATCACCTTCAACACGGCGCGGATGGAAGAGGCGGCCAACGGGTCGTCCGTCGCCGCCGTTGACCTGGCCGAGTGGCTGGTCGAACAGGGCATGCCCTTCCGTCAGGCCCACGCCGTGGTCGGGGGCCTCGTCCACGAGTCGATCGAGCGCAAGGTGCTCTTGGAGGAGTTGGTGGAGGCCCACCCGGCCCTCGGTAGCGAGGCCGTCTCGCTCCTCGAGCCCGGGGTGGCCGTGACCCGCCGCACCACGCCCGGGAGTGCCGGACCCGCGGCCGTCAAGGTGCAGATCGACCGCTTCTCCGACCGGTTGAGCGTGGACCGCCTGCGCCTCGAGTAGCCGGCCCCCGGCCGAGGGGGGTCGTAGGGACGGACCCAGCTGGTCGGCTCCGTGGTGGAGGCGGTGGTGGAGGCCGTGGTGAACGGAGATCACCGGATTGCCATGGCAGGCTTCCTCGGTGGTCACCCTCGCCTTCATCGGGTTCCTGGCCGGCCTCGTCACCGGCATCTCCCCGTGCATCCTTCCCGTCGTGCCGGTGATCTTTGCCGCCGGCGCGGCGAGCGGTATCGATGAGCCCCCGGTGGTCGGCAACGAGCACCGCGCCGTCGAGCCGGAGCTGGTGTCGGTCGGCGCCGGCGAGGGCTACGGGCCCTCGCTCATCGGTGCTACGGGCGAGGGAGAGACGCCGTCGGTGGCCGAGACGGAGCTGGCAGAAAAGATCGAGCGCCGCCGCCGCCGGCGACCCTTTGCCATCGTCACCGGCCTGGTCATCAGCTTCTCGGTCTTCACCCTCATCGGCACGTGGCTGCTCAGCCTCCTCGGGCTGCCCCAGGACGCTCTCCGGTGGATCGGCCTGGTCATCCTCGGCCTGGTCGGCATCGGTCTGATCTTCCCGGTGGTCGGGGACCTCCTCGAGCGCCCCTTCGTCAAAGTGGCCAGGGGAAAGCAGCGAAGCCAAGGGGGAGGTTTCGTCCTCGGGCTCAGCCTGGGCCTCGTCTTCGTCCCCTGTGCCGGCCCGGTGCTGGCCGCCATCACCGTGGTCAGTGCCACCCATCGGTTCGGTTTCTCGGCCTTCGTCCTGACCTTCTTCTTCGCTCTGGGTGTGGCCGTCCCGCTGCTGGTCTTCGCCCTGCTCGGCCAGCGACTGGCCGGCCACATGGGCCTCGTTCGCACCCGGGCATCGGTGGCCCGCAAGGTCATCGGCGTGGTGCTGGTGGTCACCGCCCTGGTCATCGCCCTCAACCTGACCGACGGGCTGCAGCGGGCGCTGCCGGGCTACACCGACACCCTCCAGACCCATCTGGAGGGGAGCAACGAGGCCAAGCAGGCCCTTGGTGGGGTGACTGGGAACAACAGCGGGGGAGCGCTGTCCACGTGCTCACCGACCAGTACCACCCTCCAGGAGTGTGGCGAGGCGCCAAAGATCGCCGGCATCAGCCAGTGGCTCAACACGCCAGGAGACAAGCCGCTGTCGATCAGCGGGCTGAAGGGCCGGGTGGTCCTCATCGACTTTTGGACCTACTCGTGCATCAACTGCCAACGCACCCTGCCTCACGTGGAGGCGTGGAATCGCTCCTACGCCAAAGACGGCCTCACCATCATCGGCGTCCACACGCCCGAGTTCGCCTTCGAGCACGTGGCCTCAAACGTCACCCAGGCGGCCAAGCAGCTGGGCGTCGTCTACCCGATCGCCCTCGACAACGACTACACGACCTGGGACAACTACGACAACGAGTACTGGCCCGCCGAGTACCTGATCGATGCCACCGGACACGTCAGACACGTCGACTTCGGTGAGGGCAACTACGGCCAGACCGAGTCGTTGATCAGAACGCTGTTGAAGACGGCCAATCCCTCCGTTGTCCTGCCCCAGCCCACCGACGTGGTCGACACCACACCGACCGAAGAGACCACGCCCGAGTCCTATCTCGGGTACCAGCACCTGGAGAACCTGGAGGGGGAGAGCGTCCATGAGAACGAGCTCACCACCTACAACGCTCCCGCAGACGTCGAGCCCAACGAGTACGCCTACAACGGGCAGTGGGACATCGCCGACGAGAAGTCGACGGCCGGGGCGAACGCCACTCTCACCCTCAACTTCCAGGCGAAGGACGTCTACCTCGTACTCGGGGGATCGGGCACTGTCGGTGTGTCGGTCGACGGGAGACAGACCCAGACGGTGACGGTGGCGGGGGAGCCGAAGCTCTACCAACTGGTCGGTTCCTCCACCACCGAACAGGCCCTATTGAGCCTTTCGATGTCGCCCGGGATCCAGGCCTACGATTTCACCTTCGGGTAGCCCCGTTCGAGCCGGCCAAAGAAACTTTGAGACTCCCGTCACTCTGTGGCCAGGCTCACCGCACACCCTCCTACCTGCATGTTCACTCCTCACTGAGCCAGAGAACGGTACCCAGCAACGCCCAATCGTCCCGCCGACGCGTTCGTGACCGGTCTGGGGTCGTCTACACTCACCAAGCCGCATAGCCACCTGTTGCAGTTCGCAAGGACTCAGCGAGATTGGTGGCCAGTGCGGTTGACACGCTCGGTCGTTGGGGCTAATGTAACTAGTCCCGGTGAACGACCCGTAAGGGCGTCGCCAGGCACCTACAGAATGGAGCGCTAGCTCCTGCATGTGGAGAATCCGGTACCAACGCTTTCGGGCGCGTACCCGGTCGCTCCTTGAAAACGGAATAGTGATAGCCAAAAGTCAGTGCGGGCGATCGCGGGGAAACCCAAGATCGCTAGTCAATTAAAAAGCATTGAACGGACAACAATCTGTTCTTTGCCAGTATTCAGTTGACCGAGAGGATCAGTGTCCTCGAGGTCAGCTCTTCGATTTTGGTCAGGCCTTCGGGTTTGGCTGAGGTCTCAATGGAGAGTTTGATCCTGGCTCAGGACGAACGCTGGCGGCGTGCCTAACACATGCAAGTCGAACGAGGTTCAACTGGTAGCAATACCAGGGAAAATCAAGTGGCGAACGGGTGAGTAGCACGTGAGCAACCTGCCCCGAAGACCGGGACAACACCGGGAAACCGGTGCTAATACCGGATACACCCACCGAGTCGCATGGCTTGGTGAGGA